>JBEEFR010000026.1:0-15808 GCA_041166285.1 Actinomycetota bacterium
CGCCGTGAGGACGAGCGTGACGTCGCCCAACCGCTCCGCGGTTGAGCGGCTCAACCGCCACCCATCATCATGGAGCCGCCGTCGACGATGAGCGACTGGCCGGTGATCCAGCTCGCGGCGTCGGACGCGAGGAACACGGCAGCACCCGCGATGTCGACGGGCTCGCCGATGCGCTTCAAGGGAAGCCGCCGCGCCATCTGTTCGCCGGCGGCGTCGACGAGCGCTTTGGCCATGTCGGTCTTCACGAGCCCAGGGCAGATGGCGTTGACGCGCGTGTTCGGTCCGAGCTCGAGCGCGAGGTTGCGCGTGAGATGGATCACTGCCGCCTTAGTCACGTTGTACCAACCGATGACGTTGTTGGCGCCGAAGCCGCCGACCGAGGCGATGTTGACAACCGAGGATCCGGTGTTCTTGCCGAGCCCGGCCTCGACCGCGAGCTGCGTCCAGCGCAGCACGCCCCACTGGTTCACCTGCACCGTCTTCTCGGCGCGGCTGTGATCGATGCCGAGAATCGAGCCCATGTACGGATTCGTCGCCGCGTTGTTGACCAGGATGTCGATGCCGCCGAGGCGCTCGACCGTCGCCGTGATGCACGCCGCTGCCTCGTCTTCGTTCCCGGCGTTGGCGGCGAACCATTCGCATCCGTTGCCGATCTCCTTCGCGGCAACTTCCAAGTCCTCGGCCTTGCGCGACGAGATCATCACGCGCGCCCCCGAGTCGGCCATCGCCTGCGCGATGGCCCGTCCGATGCCGCGCGATCCGCCGGTGACGACGGCCACCTTCCCGTCAAGTCGTAGTTCCATCCGGCGGAACCTAATTTGTCGGACGCAATGGAGCCGATCTTCCACATCACCGCAGCCGCTGACTGGTACGCCGCCGCCGCGACGGGCGTCTACACGGGTTCGACGCGAGGCAAGACGCTCGCCGATGTCGGGTTCATCCACTGTTCCTATGAGCACCAGGTGCAACCGACGGCGCAGCTCGTGTACGGCGACGCTGCTGAAGAGCTCGTGCTGCTCACGATCGACCCCGCCCTCGTGGGCCCGCCCATCAAGGTCGAAAACGAATTCCCCCACATCTACGGACCGCTGACTGTCGACGCCGTCATCGCGGTAACTCCCTTCAATGCCTAACCGCCTCGCGACGCAAGCGAGCCCCTATCTCCGTCAGCACGCCGACAATCCCGTCGATTGGTGGCCTTGGGGCGACGACGCCTTCGCGGAGGCGCGCCTGACGGGTCGCCCCGTCTTGCTGTCGATCGGGTACGCCGCCTGCCACTGGTGCCACGTGATGGCGCACGAGAGCTTCGAGGACGACGCGACGGCCGAGATGATGAACGACTGGTTCGTGAACGTGAAGGTCGACCGCGAGGAGCGTCCCGACGTCGACGCCATTTACATGGAGGCGACGCAGGCGATGACGGGCCGCGGCGGTTGGCCGATGACGGTGTTCGTCGAACCCGACCAGCAGCGCCCGTTCTTCGCGGGCACGTACTTCCCGCCGTCGCGACGCCACGGCATGCCGAGCTTCGCCGAGGTCATGGACGCGGTCCACGACGCCTGGGTCAACCGACGCGACGAGGTCCTCGAACAAGCCGACCAGGTGACCGGTGCGGTGCGCGAACGCTCGAGCGGCGGCTTCAGGCTGTCGGTTGAAGGGCGCAAGGAGTTCGACCCCATGCCGGGCGCGGTCGAGCTGTTGCTCGCCAACCACGACGACCGCCTCGGTGGCTTCGGCGGTGCGCCGAAGTTCCCGCAGCCATCAATGCTCGACGCAGTTTTGCTGGGTGCGCGCGACGGCAACGACGAGGCGCGGCGCGCCGCGGTACGCACGCTCAACGCCATGGCGGCGGGGGGCATCCACGATCACCTCGGCGGAGGGTTCTCTCGTTACTCGGTGGACGCGCAGTGGCTCGTGCCGCACTTCGAGAAGATGCTGTACGACCAAGCGGGCTTCGTGCGCGTGTACAACCACGGCGCGCAGCTCACGGGAGACCCGTGGTACGCCCGCGTCGTCGACCGCACGATCGAGTACGTGCTGCGCGACCTTCGCCTCGAAGGCGGTGGCATCGCGTCGGCGGAGGACGCCGACAGCGAAGGCGAAGAAGGCCTCTTCTACACGTGGTCTCCTGAGGAAATCCGCGACGCACTGCGCGACGACGCGCTGGCGGACGCGTTCATGGAGTTCTACGGCGTGCGACCGGGCGGGAACTTCGAAGGGCGCAACATTCTGTTCCGTCCGATCGACGCCGACCCCACCGTGCCCGCGAACATTGCGGAGGCCTCGCAGCGTCTCTTCGACCTCCGCGCAACGCGTGTGCGACCCCTGCGCGACGACAAGGTCATCACTGAGTTCAACGCGATGTTCGTGTCGGCGCTCGCCGAAGCCGGTCGCGCGAACGACGCCGTCCAGATCGCCGAGTTCCTGCTCGGCAATCTGCGGCGGAACGACAACCGGTGGATGCGGGCGTGGCAGGCCGAGGCGGGGGCGCAACACCTGGCCGTCGCCGGCGACTACGCGTGGCTGGTCGACGCGTTCACCCGTCTGTCCGAAGCCACCGGCGAAGCGCGCTGGATCACCGAAGCGCGTGCAGCCGCCGACGCCATGCTCGACCTCTTCTGGGATCAGGGCGGCGGTGGACTGTTCACCGTCGGCCGCGACGCCCCCGCTCTCGTCGCCAACCCGAAGGAAACATTCGACGGTGCGACCCCATCGGCCAACTCCGTCGGCGCGCTGGCGTTGACGCGTCTCGGCGCGCTGACCGGCAACGACAACTACACGGAGCACGCCCGCACGATCGTGGCCGGCCTGCCCATCGGTGATCATCCCGCGGGATTCAGCCACGCCGCCTACGTCGCGCACCTGCTCGCCGTCGGCGTCACCGAAGTCGTGATCCCCGGCCGCAACACCGCGCTCGTCGACGCCTATCGCAGCGCGTGGCGTCCGCTGTCGGTCATCGCATGGGGCGAGCCGTACGACTCACCGCTTTGGGAAGGTCGCTCGGAAGGCAACGCCTACGTGTGCCGCGACTACGTCTGCGAACTGCCGGTCCAAGACGCCGAGGCGTTCAACGCACTCTTGTGATGTTCCGTCAAGAAGACCTTGACGGAACATCACAAGAATCGCTCGCGCGCGTGAAACGCGAGCATCCACCAACCGCGTTGTCCACAGGACGAACATTTACGCGTGGCATTGGCACAGAGCCCGCAGCATCCGGCGTTTCGCACGCCGGTCGCGCCGGTTGGCGCGCGCGTGCGCTTGATGCTGCTCGCTCCTGATTACGGCGAAGCTGCGTGCGTCGACCTCGACAACGGCGGCCTCGTGTGGGCGACGTGGAATCCCGAGTCGAGCAACGTCGTGCCTATCCGGCTGCGCCCGCTCGACGTCGTCACCGCGCGCACTGTCGCCAATCCTGCGCCGCCCGATCCGTCGCGGCCGGAGACGATCGAACTCGCGGAACCGCCCGTCGCCCTTGGACGCTTGCGCGGTCGGCGCGCGCAAAAGCTGCTGACACCGCTGCACCACCCGGAAAAGAACGAGTTGCTCGGCTTCGCCGGCGAGGCGGTGCCCTACTGGACCCTCGAAGGCAACCGCCCGTCCATGACGATCGTCAACCCGAACGGCGACATCGTGTTGTCGCCCACCGCCGAGGGGTTGATGGTGAAGTTCCGCTTCCGTGGGCACGTGAACGAACTGCCGTGCACGGATCCCGTCGCCATCGAAGCGGTCAACAAGCGCAACGGCCATCCGCTGCGGGCGCGTCGCCGCTTACTCGTCGCGCTCAGCGCGCCGTTCTTCGGCCACTGCTACAAAACCGTGCCGGCGCTCCTGCCGGGCTAACGCTGTCAGGCGGCGAACGCCTCCGCGAACCTTTCGGTCGCCAGTGCTTTGACCGTCGCTTCGTACGCCAACTCGGCGATCTGCTCGAGGCCGTGCGGCCGCATGAGATTGAAGCCGTGATTTCTGATCTCGGAAGCCGACGGGCGGAACAACAGCACCTCGACGTTGCGACGACGCGCCAGCTCCATCTCCGCGTGCAACTGCCGAGCCGGGATGTTGCGCACGAGCCGACCGAGCGCCCCCGGCGGGACTGAGGTGTCGAACGCCAGCGGTACGACACCAATGATGCGATCGACGTCGGCCTGCACGCCGAGGTCGAGGTTGGAAGTGGAGTGTGCGCCCCCGTCGATGAGGCTGCGGCGCCCGACCTGCACCGGCTGATAGATGCCCGGGATGGCAGCGCTCGCCAACACGGCGCGTGGCAGGTCGGCGTGCGGCGCGCCGGGACGACCGAGCACGACGCGCCGTCCCGTCACGATGTCGACCGTCGTCAGCCACAGCGCCTTCTCGGGCCATTCAGCAGGGAGTTCTTCGGCAAAGCGCCGCTCGCCCTCCTCGAGCGTGAACATGCCGCCCGGGAACACCGACCGCAGCAACGCCGGCGGTCGCAGCGGAAACGGCGACACGGCGCGCGCCAACACGTAGCTCGAACCGATCAGGTGACGCGCCACGTCGAGCGGATTGGTCCACGTCGGCGTGAACAAGTCAGGATCGCGATCGCCGCTGCGGCCGAACGACTCGTGCGACGGGTGCTCCCCGCGCGCCAGCAACCACATGTCCTGCGTCGTCATTCCTGTACGCAGGTAAGCCCCGATCACGGACCCCGCGGACGTGCCGACGATCACCTCGGCGTCGTCAGGCGAGAATCCCGTTTCGACTTCGAGGGCGCGCAAAACGCCGGCGTGATAGGCGAGGCCAACGGTGCCCCCGCCCCCGAGGACTAGAGCAGTTTTGATGGGCGTTACTTCGGCAGCTTGCCGCCGGCGAGATCTTCCGCCATTGCCCAGCCGAACGCGATCAGGTAATCGCCGTTGTCCTGCTTGAGCGGCTTGAAGTACGCAGCGACATCAGCCTTGATCGTCTCGGGCTTGAGGCACTCGTGGTCGAGCACGCCGGGGGTGGCGCCGTCGCCGGTGACGATGAACGTGCGATCGTCGATGCGGCCCTCGGCGCCGAAGCGCTTCGCCAGACGCCGGCTCCACGCCCGCTCCTCGCCCGTCGTGCGGTGCTCAGGCTGCGGGCAAACGTCGGTGAGCCCCTTGAAGGCGTTGAACGCGCCGGCGTCGATCAGTTTGGTGCCGACGACGACGTCCTCGTCCGGGAACGCCATGACGGCGCGCTGGTACATGTTCGCCATGAGCGCCTTCAGAACGGTCTCCCGCTTTGACGTGCGCTTCACGGACCCCAGGCCGATGAGCAGGCACGGCGTCCCGCCGATCCGCTCGAGCGTGCAGAAGGCAAACCCGTGCAGCTTGTTGTTCTCCCGCGCCTGCGAAACCAGGACCCAGTCCTCCCGGTACTTCGACAGGACACCAATTTCGTATCCAGCGGGCCCCCCAGCACACATATCTGCCAGTTCGGCCAGCTCCGCATCGCTTAGCGCGGTGCAGTCCTTGGTTGCGACATCAATCGCCATGGACCTCGATCTCTCCTCGGCGTGCTTTGTGGTCGTACTTGACCGCTCGGTCAGTTTATTCGCTGGAGCGACCAAAAGTTCACACGACGGCGGTCGGACCGAGTAAAACGCGCAGTTCCGCCACCAAACGCGAGCTCGGATCGCACCGAAATTCCGCTGGTAGGCGCAGTTTTTTGGTGCCGAAGTGCAAGAACACGTCGGCGTCGCCGGGATATTCGAGCAAGATCCGCTTCAGTTCGCCGACCGTGGAGTCGGTGATGCCTTCGGAGACGCGAAGTTCGAGCCGCGTCACGGCGTCGAAGGTGATCTCGGGCCGGCGGACTTCGAGACAGGTGAGCTTCGGCTCGTCCTCGCGCTTGTCGACCCGCGCCTTCACGCACACGATGGCGTCGTCGGCCAGCAGGCTCCCCCACTCCTGCATGGTCTTCGGGAAGACCATCACCTCCATGGCGCCGTCGAGATCTTCGAGAACGAACGTGGCCATGAGGTCGCCCTTCTTGGTCCACTTGCGCGCCAGCGCCGTCACGACACCGCCGACCACGCGCACCGCGCCGTCGTCCAACTCGCGCGCCTCCGACACCGTCGCGTCGGTCAGGCGGCGCAACGCGGTCTCCGCGCCCTTGAGCGGATGGTCCGAGACGTAGAGCCCGAGCATCTCCTTCTCGAACGCCAGCCGGGTCATCTTGTCGAACTCGGTGTCAGGTATCGCGACGCGAGTGTCGTCCCACGACGGCTCACCGGAGTCGTCGACTTGGTCGAACAGACTCATCACGCCGACGTCGCGCTCGCGGCGGCGTTGCAGCATCAGGTCGACGATCGACTCCGCGGCGAGGCACAACCCCTGGCGTGGGTGGCCGAGCGAGTCGAACGCGCCCGACTTGATGAGCGAGTCGATCGAGCGCTTGTTCAACACGATCGGGTCGACGCGCTGGCAGAAGTCGTAGAAGTCGACGAACGGGCCGTTGGCCTCGCGCTCGGCGACGATCATCGCCACCAGGTTCTGACCGACGTTGCGGATCGCCGCCATGCCGAACGGGATCGTGCGGCCGATGGCGCCGAACCCGCCGACGGACTTGTTGACGTCGGGGACGAGCACTTCGATGCCGAGGTTGCGGCACTCCGAGAGGTACTTCGCGGTTGCGTCTTTGTCGTCGCGCACGCTCGTCAGCAGCGCCGCGAAGTACTCGACGGGATGGTGGGCTTTGAGCCACGCCGTCTGCCACGACACCAAGCCGTACGCGTACGTGTGCGACTTGTTGAAGGCGTAGTCGGCGAACGGCTCGATGATGTCGAAAAGCTGCTTGCCGAGCTTCTTGCCGTATCCCGTCTTCTCGCAGCTGGTCTCGAACTTCTCGCGCTCCTCGGCCATGATCGAGCGGACCTTCTTGCCCGCGGCCTTGCGGAGGTTGTCGGCTTCGGCGAGCGAGTAGCCGGCGAAGCGCTGCGCGACGCGCATCATCGACTCTTGGTAGATCATCAACCCGTAGGTGTCGCCGAGCAGCTCCTCCATCTCGGGGTGGATGTACTCGATCGGCTTGCGGCCGTTCTTGCGGTCGGCGTAGTCGTAGTGCATGTTCGCCGCCATCGGGCCGGGGCGATACAGCGCCAGCAACGCCGAGACGTCGTCGAAGCTCGTGGGCGCGAGGGCGCGCACCAGCGAACGCATCGGTCCGCCTTCGAGCTGGAACACGCCGATGGTGTCGCCCGTGCGCAGCAACGCCAGCGTGTCCTCGTCGTCGAGCGGGATGTTGTCGACGTCGGGGCGCGTGCCTGTGTTGGTCTCGATCAGGTCGAGCGCCTGCTCGATCACGGTGAGGTTCCGGAGACCGAGGAAGTCCATCTTCAGCAGGCCGAGCTTTTCGATCTGCGGGCCTTCGAACTGCGTGACGATCGGCGCCTCTTCGGGGTCGACGCCCGCTTCCGGTTTGCGCTGCACCGGGCAGTACTCCATCAGCGGCTCACGGGAGATCACCACCGCGGACGCGTGAATGCCCGACTGGCGGCGCAGCCCTTCGAGCCCCTTGGCGACGTCGATGACCTTGCGGGCGTCGGGGTCGGTCTCGTACATGATGCGCAAGTCGCCGGCCATCTTGAAGCCGTCTTCGTGACCGGTCAGCTGTTCGAGGCACGCGGCAAGCGGCGTGTCGCGGCCCATGATCAGCGGGGGCATCGCCTTGGCGATCTTGTCGCCGACGACGTACGGGTAGCCGAGCACGCGCGCCGCGTCGCGCACCGCGGCGCGCGCCTTGATCGTGGAGAACGTGACGATCTGCGCGAGGCGATCGCGGCCGTATTTGTCGGCGACGTACCGAATCATCTCGCCGCGGTAACGCTCGTCGAAGTCCATGTCGATGTCGGGCATCTGCTTGCGGCCCGGGTTGAGGAAGCGCTCGAACAGCAGGTCGAAACGGATCGGGTCGAGGCTGGTGATCCCGAGGCAATACGCCACGCAGCATCCCGCCGCGCTGCCGCGGCCCGGGCCGACGCGGATGCCGCGTTCCCGGGCGTGGCGGATGAGGTCACCGACGATGAGGAAGTAGGTGGAGAAGCCCATCTCGCCGATGACGCGCAACTCGTAGTCGAGACGTTCCGTGACTTCTTTCGCCAGGACTTCGCCGTAACGCTGGCGCGCGCCTTCGTAGGCGATGTGGCGGAGGTACTCGGCGTCGTCGGTGAAGCCGTCGGGCAGCGGGAAATGCGGAAGTTCGGCGCGGTCGAATTCGATGTCGACGTTGGCGCGCTCGGCGATCCACAGCGAGTTGTCGCACGCTTCCGGTAGCTCTCGGAAGAGGTAGCGCATCTCCGCTGCGGTCTTGAAGTAGTGCTGGTCCGAACTGAATCGGAACCGATTCGGATCGTCGACGGTCGAGTTGGTCTGCACACACAGCAACGCGTCGTGCGCGGTGGCGTCGGAGTGGTTCGTGTAGTGGCTGTCGTTGGTCGCCAGCAGCGGCGCTTGGATCTCCTTGGCGATTTCCAGCAGCTGCGGGTTGGTGCGCTGCTGCTCGTCCATCCCGTGGTCTTGGAGTTCGATGAAAAAGCTGTCGCGTCCGAAGATGTCCTGGAGCCGGCTGGCGAGCTTCGTCGCCTTGCGCTGGTCACCCTGCAGCAGCGCTTGCAGGACGACGCCACCGAGGCAGCCGCTGGTGGCGATGACGCCCTCGTGGTGGCGCTCGAGCAGTTCCCAGTCGAGACGCGGTTGGTAGTAGTAGCCCTCGAGGAAGGCGAAGCTCGAAAGCTTCATGAGGTTCTGGTAGCCGGCGTTGTTCTCGGCAAGAAGAGTCAGGTGGTAGTAGAGCTTTTGGCCGCCTTCGGCGTCGCCGCCCGTGTCGTCGACGCGGCCGCGGCGCGGCGGGCGCTCGAAGCGACTCTCGCCCGCCATGTAGGCCTCGAAGCCGATGACGGGGTTGACGCCTTCCTTCTTGCAGGCGGCGTAGAAGTCGAGGGCGCCGTACATGTTGCCGTGGTCGGTGATGCCGACCGCCGGCATCCCGTCGGCGACGGCCGCCCGCACGACGTCGGCGACCCGCGCCGCGCCGTCGAGCATCGAATACTCACTGTGCAGATGCAGGTGGGTGAAGGAGGAGCCCACAAAACCTCGAAATTACGACCGTGTAGTTAGCAATGGCACCGTATCGCGTTCGTCAAGTCCCGCGCCGCAGCGCAGAATCGGGCGGTGACCGCCCCGAGCCCGTCGACTGACGAGTACATCCACCCCGACGAGGCCCGCATGGCGGCTGTCGAGCGGATCTTCTCGCGCTACCTCGTCGTCGAGGACATCTACCCCGAGATCGCCGAGCGGCTCCGTGTGCATGGCGTGACGCGCTTCGCCGAGATCGGCGGCGGGCGCGGCCCGATCGCGCGGTTGCTCGACGGGGTCACGACCGTCGTCGTCGACCGCGACGAGCTGATGCTGGCGGACACGGTGACGCCGGCAGCGCGCGGCGACCTGCGAGCGCTGCCGCTCGCCGACGAGTCCGTCGACGGCGTCGCCGCCGTCAACTGCTTCTACTTCCTCGACGATCCCCTCGTCGGCATCCGCGAGGCCTACCGAGTGCTGGCGCCCGGCGGGGTCTTCGTGGCGTCGTCGCCGAGCCGATGGAACGACGCCGAGCTCGAGGGCATCGATCCCAACTGGGGCACCGCGACCACGTTCGACTCGGAGGACTCCCCGGCCCTCGTGGCCGCGGTGTTCGGAGACGTCGAGGTCGACGCGTGGGATCTCGTCGCCTTCGAGTTGCCCACCCGCGACGCCGTCGCCGATTACCTCCACGCCTTCAACGTCGTCGACTGGTCCGCCAAGGCCGACGTCATCGAGCCGCCGATGACGATCACCAAACGCGGCGCACAGGTGTGGGCGCGGAAATAACTCAGCCGTCGGTGAGCAGCGCCCGCCGGCGCGTCCACGCCCAGCGGAGTAACCACACCGAGAACACGAGCGTGATGATGTTGATCGCCAGTTCGATGACGCCGCCGGCGTTCTTGAACCACACGCCGTGCTCGACGTCGTACAGCGCGTCCATGCAGAACAGGTAGACGCCGGCGCCGCCACCGGCGAGCAACCAGAACACGCTGAACGACGCCCTCCGCCGCAACGTGGCGATGGCGCCGACGAGGCACACCGTGAGCCAACCGTCGGCGAGCGGAAACGCGTTCTCGAAGTCGTAGTACGCCTTGGTCGTGTTGCTGGCGACCACGGATCGCGTCGTGAACCACAGGGTCCAGTACGCCACCATCACGACGATGCCAATTGTCATGGCGGCGATCACACGCCGGCGATCGCGCTCGTCGATCACGTGCCGCTACAGGTACGTGCCGGGGCGGTCGCCTTCTTGGTGCCCGTCGCCCGAGGCGCGACCGAGCTGCGGTTGACGCAACCCCTCGAGTTGGTTGCGCGCCGCCATCTGCTGCGCGAACAACGTCGCCTGAATGCCGTGGAACAACCCTTCGAGCCAGCCGACGAGTTGCGCCTGCGCGACGCGCAACTCCGACTCCGACGGCGCCTCGGCGTCGAACGGGAGCGCCATCGCCGCCAGTTCGTTCTGCAGGTCGGGCGACAGACCTTGCGCCAACTCGCGCACGGACGTCTCGTAGATCTCCCGGAGACGGATGCGAGCCTTCTCGTCGAGCGGCGCCGCCTTGGCCTCGTCGAGCAACTGCTTGAGCATCGACCCGATGCGCATCAGCTTCGCCGGCTGGTTGACGGTTTCGGTCTCGGCGATCTCTTCCGAGGGCGATTCGACGACCTCGAGACGGGGCGCGGCGGTGGGTTCGTCAGTAGTCGACATGGGGAAGCCAACGTAGTACCCGCATTGCCGCCCTACGATTACGAGCGTGAAGGTGTCGACGCGGGGCGATTACGCCAGCCGGGCGTTGTTGAGCCTGGCGCTGCACGACGACGCCGGGCCCACGTCGGTACGCGATATCGCCGAGCGCACCGGGCTGCCGCAGCCGTACCTTGAACAAATATTGCTGGCGTTGAAGGGCGCCGGCCTCGTGCGGTCCAAGCGCGGCGTCGGCGGCGGCTACGTCCTAGCGCGGTCGGCGGCGGAGATCACTCTCGGGCAGATCGTGTCGGCTGTCGACGGACCCATCGTCGCCGGGGACTTCGGCGAGCCCCACCAGAACGGCGCCTGCGATCACGAGGGCCAGTGCGTGCTGCTCGGCGTGTGGGCTGACGTCGGGCGCACGATGCGTAGCTACCTCGACAGCTACACGCTCGAGCAGATGGTCGACGCCGCCCAAGGCAAGACCGTGCCCGCCGCTACGAGCTAAGCGTCGCCAGGACGGAAACGAGGTCGTCGGGCAACGCCGAGCCGAACGCCATTTCTTCACCGGTAATCGGGTGCGCGAACGCCAGCCGTTCCGCGTGCAGAAATGGTCGGTCGCATCTGATGGCCGGACGCGCACGTCCGTAGCGCGTGTCGCCCACGACGGGATGCTTGATCGACGCCAGGTGCACGCGGATCTGATGCGTGCGACCCGTGTCGAGGTGACACTCGAGAAGGGTGACCGGCACAGGCGATGCGAACCGCTCGAGCACGACGAAGCGCGTGCGCGCTTCTCGGCCGTCGGCGGCGATCGCCATCTTCGTGCGCTCGCGTTCGGAGCGACCGATCGGCGCGTCGATGAGACCTTCCTCACCGGCGATCTCACCCCACGACAACGCGCGGTACTGCCGCGAGACCTCGCGCGCTGACAGCATCTCGACGAGCGCGGCGCGCGCCGCTTCCGTGCGCGCCACGACCATGAGGCCCGACGTCCCGCTGTCGAGGCGGTGCACGATTCCGGGACGGGTGCGCTCCCCCACCGAAGCAATCTCGGGATAGCGCGCCACCAAGCCGTGCACGAGCGTGCCCGCGTCGCGACCGGCACCGGGGTGCACGACCAACCGGGCGGGCTTGTCGACGACGATGACGTCATCGTCCTCGTAGACGACGTCGAAGGCGACGTCGGGCTCGGCCACCAGTGAATCGTCGGCGACGGGCGCCAGCACCGCGGCGATGACGTCACCCGTGGCGACGCGTGCGCTGCCCTTGGTCACGACCGCGCCGTTTACGGTCACCGCGCCCGACGAGACCAACGCCGACGCGGCGTTGCGCGTGAGATCGGCCTCGAGCGCAACGATGCGGTCGAGACGCTCCCCCGCCAACGCATCAGGGACGACGAGGTTCATCGCGCCCGTCGAAATAGCTCAGCAGCAGCAGTAACGCCACGCCGCAGAACAGCGACGCGTCGGCCCAGTTGAACACGGGCCACCAGCGCGCGATCTCGACGAAATCGATGACGCGGCCGCCGTTGCCGCGCACCAGCCGATCCACGAGATTGCCGGCAGCGCCGCCGATGATGAGGCCGAACGCGACCGCCTGCGCGGGACGATGCTTCACCCAAAACGCGTACACCGTCAGGCCCGTGATCGTGACCGACGCAACGAGCGTGAAGACCGCGCTTCGTCCCGTGCCGACGCTGAACGCCGCGCCCGAGTTGTAGGTGAGCACGAGACGCGCCCCGAACAGCAAACGCACGGGGCCGTCAGCGAGACTCGCCTCGGCAATCGACTTGGTGATCTGGTCGACGATGACCGACGCAACCGCGGCGCCGACGATGATCGCCGCCGACGCGCGACGGCTCAGCGGCGTGGTAGCCCGCGGAGTTAGCGACGTGACAGTCCGCCGGTTTTGCACGCGATGCACTGCCGCGCGTACGGCAGTGCCTCGAGGCGCGCCTTGAGAATGTTCTGGCCGCACGTCTCGCAAGTGCCGTACGTGCCGCGCTCCAACTTGCGCAGCGCGTCGTCGATCTCTTCGGTGATGCTCAGCGCCTGCAACGCCAGCGCGAGGTCGCGCTCGCGGTCGATGGCCAGCGTTCCGCCCTCGCCTGACTCGTCGTCGAACTGCACGTCGCCCGGTTCGGCGCCGCGCATCAACTCGTCGGCTTCGTCCTGCAACAACCGTGCCTGCTCGAGGTACTCACCCTTTTCGGAGAGCAACAGCTCTTGCTGCTTCAGCTGCCACTTGTCGAGCACGACCTTCTTCGGTCGCTTCGGCGCCGCAGCCTTCGCAGGAGCGGGCGCCTTCACAGGAGCCGGGGCTTTCGTCGGCGCGATCTTCTTGGCGACGGGGGTCTTGGCTGCCGGAGCCTTCTTGGCGGGCGCGGGAGCGGCCTTCTTCACCGGAGCCTTCACGGCAGCCTTTGCGGGTGCCTTCGCCGGCGCTTTCTTGGCCACCGCCTTCGCGGGGGCCTTTTTCGCCGTCGCCGCCTTCTTTGCCGTAGCCATGCCTACTTCCTTCCGCCTCCCCTGCCCTAGGGGGCGGCGGAGAATAACAGACCGTGGCCAGATCTATTCCCTACGGCGCAGGAAGCAGCACCCGCGCCAGCTGGGGAGCCAAGCTGCGGGAGTAGGCGCCGGTCATGTGGACGCCGTCCCAATACACCGGCGTGGAGCCGATCACGGCAGGACACAACGACCGGTAACAGAACCAAGTGAGCGGGTCGACGTAGGTGGCATGCGCGGCATTTGCGCCTGCGGACTCTGCCCCGCGCACCGCGAGCCAGCGCGGTTGCACCTCCCGGTCGCAATCCTGCGGTGTGCTGCGCACCGTCACGCATTCCTGGAGGTTCTCCGAGCTGGGCGGTGCGCCGAGCACTACGACACGGGCGCCCGTGGCGCTGAGCGCGCTCAGCGTCTTCTGCGTCCCGTCACGCCACCTGTCGGCGTTCGTCGAACTGCCGGCGGGGCCGCCGCCGACCAAGGCGTCGATGAAGGCGAACGAATTCGACACGATGACGAGTTCGGGGTGCAGCCGCTCGACTTCGTGGAGCGCCCACGGCTTGTGGTCGGCGCACCGCTGGTTCAACCCGGTGGAGTGCGCCGACGCTTTCGTCGGAGTGTCGATCATCGGGCACTCGCCGAGGGTGAGCGGTTGCACGCGGTACGCCGAGCCGAGGGCGGTGCGGATGCCGGGCAAGTAGCTCGACGCGATGCTGTCGCCGAGAACGACGGCGAGGTGTGGTGCGTCGGGGGCCCCGTAGCTGCAGCGGGTCTCGTTGTCGGCGCGGACGTCGAGGCAGTGGTCGTGGATCCATTCGGGCGCGCCCGCGCTGTTCAGAGAGTCGATCGGCGGATCGAGCTTGCCCCAACTCGTCGCGAACGCCGACGACTTCACGAGCTCGGCGAAGGGATCCGACATCGTCGTCGTCGCCGTCGCGCCGCTGGCGTCGCCGACCGGTGCGACGTCGGACACGTTGACGGTCTGCGTCTTGTCGTGGGCGTCGGAGACGACGGTCCATACCTGCACACCGACGAGCGCGACTGCGGCTGCCGCTGCGAGCAGCAGCGTCCGCTCGTTGTCGCTCGTCCATTCGCTCATACGCCGCCGGTCGCGCACGTAGCCAGCCGGCTTGCGTGACAGCCAGAACGAGTGGCGGATCGGCTCCTCGACCAACTGGAACGTGATCGCCGACAGCACGAGCGCGCCGATCAGCGCCGAACCCCGCGCCGCGACCGATCCCTTCACGAAGTAGGCGTTGGCGAAGATGATCGCCGGCCAGTGCCACAGGTACAGCGAGTACGAGATGTCGCCGAGGTACAGCGACGGTCGCGCGCCGAGCGCCCAACGCTCGCCGACGCCACCAGCGACCGGCCCCACCGCGAGGATTACGGCGGTCGCGAGAACGGGCACGGCCGCGACCCAACCCGGGAAAGCCGTGAACGGCCCGATGGCGAACGCGGAGACGACGATGACGCCGAGGCCCGTCCAGCTCGCGATCGCCCGCGTCCGTTCCGGAAGCTTCGCGACGTTGCCGGCGACAAGCATGGTGAGCGCGCCGAGGCCCAGCTCCCACGCCCGCGTGAACGCCGAGAAGTAACTGCCCGTCGGGTTCGAGTGCGTGTACGCCACGCAGAACGCGAACGACGCCGCGACCATCACCGTGGCGGTCGCGGCGACCGCCGCGCGGGTGCGACCTTTCAGGAGGTGGCGGCCGACGAGGAACGCGGCCAGCAGGATCCACGGCCACAACAGGTAGAACTGCTCCTCGACGGCGAGGGACCAGTACTGCTGGATCGCCGAAGGGGGCCGGTGGGCTTCGAAGTAGCTCGTCCCGATGGCGACGAAGTGGACGTTGGCCATGAAGCCGAACGCCCAGAGGGAATCGACAAGGGTCTGGTGGGCGCGCACCGCGGTGAAGATCAGCTTCGCGGTGATGTCGGTCACGACCAGAACGAGCACCGCCATCGGCAGGATGCGGCGGGCGCGGCGCGCGTAGAACTCGCGAACCGAGAAGCGGGCGGTGCGCTCGTTCTCCCGCACGAGCAGTCCGGTGATCAGGAACCCCGAGATGCAGAAGAAGACGTCTACGCCGATGAAACCGCCGCGGGGAAAGCCGAACACGTGGTCGAGCAGCACGAGTACGACGGCGACGGCGCGCAGACCCTGCACGTCGGCGCGGACGGCGCGAGGCGTGGCGCTGTGTCGGACGGGGCCGAAGCCTTCGTCGGTGAGCAGCACCGGCTGCCCCGTACGTTCAAACCCCTGTCCCGCCACGGCAGGGTCAGGGTAGTGGACCGCCGAGTCGCGCTAGCGGCGCTTGCCACCGTGCGTTGCGTCGTCCATGGCCAGTTCGAGTAGGCGCTCGAGCTCGGACTCCTCGATGCCGTCGATCTTGACGCGCTTGGCGCGGCTCGACTCGCCGCTCACGAGGCTCACTTGCGCGAGCTTCACGTCGAAGGTGGCGGCGACGAGCGCGACGACGGCGTCGTTGGCGCGGCCACCCTCGGGCGGCGCAGCGACGCGCACCTTCACGGCGTCGCCGTGGCGGCCGACGACGGCG
>JBEEFR010000027.1:0-18502 GCA_041166285.1 Actinomycetota bacterium
GCGGTCGCGGTGCTGCTGTCGATCGTCGTCACGTCGTACCGCCAGACGATCTTCGCGTACCCGAGCGGGGGCGGTAGCTACGTCGTCAGTCGCGAGAACCTGGGTGAGAACCCGTCACTGATCGCCGGCGCGTCACTGCTCGTCGACTACATCCTCACCGTCGCGGTGTCGATCTCAGCCGGTGTCGCCGCGCTGATTTCGATCCCGGCGCTGCGCAACCACATCCAGGGCGACCGCGTTCTGTTGTGTCTGGTGATGGTCGCGATCATCACCATTGCCAACCTGCGCGGCATCAAGGAGTCCGGCCGGATCTTCGCGGTGCCGACCTACATCTACATCGTCATCCTGACGTTGCTCGTGGTGTGGGGTCTCGGCCGCGTGTACTTCGGCCACATCGGCCACATCCACGGCGTCAAGCCCGCCGACGACATCAACGTGTTCGGCGGCAACCTCGGGTTGTTCATCATCCTCAAGGGGTTCTCGTCCGGCGCCGTGGCACTGACCGGTGTCGAGGCGATCTCCAACGGTGTGCCGGCGTTCCAGCGCCCGGAGTCGAAGAACGCGGCGACGACTCTCGTGTGGATGGCCATCATTCTCGGCACGCTCTTCTTCGGCACGTCGGTGCTCGCGCACCACCTGCACCCGATCCCGAGCCACGACGAGACCGTGTTCTCGCAGATGGGCCGTGCGGTGCTCGGCCACGGCCCGCTGTATGTGCTCCTGCAGTTCGCCACCGCGGCGATCCTCACGCTGGCGGCGAACACCGCGTACGCCGACTTCCCGCGGCTGAGCTCGATCATCGCCCACGACGGCTACCTGCCTCGCCAGTTCGCGACGCGCGGCGACCGCCTCGTGTTCTCCAACGGCATCCTCATCCTCGCCGGCGCGGCATCGGTGCTCCTCGTCGGCTTCGGCGGCAAGACCGACAAACTGATCGCGCTCTACGCCGTCGGCGTGTTCACGTCCTTCACGCTGAGCCAGGCGGGCATGGTGCGCCACCACCAGAAGGAACGTCTACAAGGGTGGCAGCGCGGCGTGGCGGTGAACGCGACCGGTTCGGTCGCGACCTTCGTGGTGCTCGTAATCGTCGCGACGACGAAGTTCACCGAAGGCGCCTACATCGTGATCATCATCGTGCCGATCGTGATGATGGCCTTCGCCGCGGTGAAGCGGCACTACACCCGGGTCAGCGCGGCGTTGGCAATCGCCCCTGAAGAGGTCGCACCCGAGGCCGACAGAAGCACCGTCGTCGTCCTCGTCAACCAGATTCGGCGCGGCGAACTGAAAGCGTTGCGCTACGCGAAGTCGATGCGACCGAACCACATCGCAGCCATTCACGTCGCGTACGAGAACGACGACACGAGCGCCATCGAGCAGCAGTGGCGCGACTTCGGTATCGACGTGCCGTTGGAGATCGTGCACTCGCCGTATCGGGAACTCGTCGACGCCGTCACGAGCTATCTCGACGAGCTCGACGATCGTTGGGCGGCGACGACGACGACCGTGGTGATCCCCGAATTCGTCGTCGGCCACTGGTACGAGCAGCCGCTGCACAACCAGAGTGCGCTGGCGCTCAAGCTGGCGTTGCTCTACCGCGAGAACACGATCGTTTCTTCGGTTCCGTACCACGTCGGTAAGGCAGTCCCGAAGATCGACGCGTAGTTTTTCCACAGGCCTGCACCTTGAATTTTGGTGGGCTGAAAACTAGAGTCGTCCCTGGTCAAAATCATGGACGCTGAGCTCACCCAGTCCGATCTGACGCAGTCCGAGCGCGAGACCCTCAAGGCGATTTACCGAGCCACCAGGACCGCGCCCGACGCGCATACCGGCATCCTCGCCGACGCGCTTGGCGTCGCGCCCGGGACCGTGACCGCCGCCGTCAAGAAGCTCGCCGACCGCGGCCTCGTGGACCATCGGCCCTACCGCGGCGTCGAGCTCACGCCGATGGGGCGCACGATCGCGGTCGCCACGATCCGTCGTCACCGCATCGTCGAGCGCTTCCTGTCCGACATGCTCGGCTACGCCTGGAACGACGCGTCCGGCCTCGCCGGCAGCTTCGAGCACGACCTGCCGCAGGAGGTCGAGGACCGCCTGTACATCGCGCT
This sequence comes from Actinomycetota bacterium, assembly GCA_041166285.1. Taxonomy (GTDB): domain Bacteria; phylum Actinomycetota; class Acidimicrobiia; order Acidimicrobiales; family JACCXE01; genus JACCXE01. The sequence goes on from JBEEFR010000027.1 coordinate 2,106, forward strand.
CAACCGTCCGGCCACGTGCCCGCACGGCTTTCCGATTCCCGAGCCCGAGACCGCCGAGATCCCGGTCCTGCCGCCGCTGTACGCGCTCGAGCCGGGCGAAGAGGCGATCGTCGCCGTTCCGGGATCGACCGACCCCGCCGTCATCGACTTCCTCGACACGCTCGGGCTGCGGCCCGGCGTGCGCGTACGCGTCAGCGAGAAGCACCCGTTCGACGGGCCGCTCGTCCTCGAAGTCGCGGGCGAGCACCGCACTGTCGGCGAGCGCATCGCTCGCCAGATCTTCGTCACCCGCGACGAACCTTCGACCAAGAAAAGCAACAGAAAGGAAACAGCGTGAGCGCAGCACTGCTTGCCGCTGAAGGGGGCTACCAAGCCTTCACCCTCCAGGGTGGAGAGAAGTTGGTACTGGCCCTCTCAGGCGCATCGGCGATCCTCGCGATCCTCGTCGGATTCAACTTGATGCGCGGCGTCCTCGCCGCCGATCAGGGCACACCGACCATGATCGAGATCGCCACCGCGATCCAGGAGGGCGCGTGGGCGTACCTCAAGCGTCAGTTCCGCACCATCGGATTCATCCTGATCCCCGTCGCCGCCGTGGTGTTCTTCACGTCGACGAAAGTGGTCAGGCCCGATCACACGACGGCGCTGACGTTCATCCAGTCCGCCTCGTTCCGCACGCTGGCCTTCGTGCTCGGTGGTTTCGCCTCCGCGCTCGCCGGCTACATCGGCATGACGCTGGCGACGCGCGGCAACGTGCGCACCGCAGCTGCAGCCCGCAGCGGATCGATGCCCGCGGCGCTGAAGGTGGCCTTCCGCACCGGTGGCGTGGCTGGCATGTTCACCGTCGGCCTCGGTCTCCTCGGAGCGACGGCGATCATCGCTGTGTTCCAGAACACCAGCTCGGCGATTCTCGTCGGGTTCGGTTTCGGCGGCTCACTGCTGGCCCTGTTCCTCCGCGTCGGCGGCGGCATCTTCACCAAGGCCGCGGACGTCGGCGCTGACCTGGTCGGCAAGGTCGAAGCGGGCATTCCCGAAGACGACCCCCGCAACCCCGCGACCATCGCCGACAACGTCGGCGACAACGTGGGCGACTGCGCCGGTATGGCGGCCGACCTGTTCGAGTCGTACGAGGTCACCCTGGTCGCCTCGATCATCCTCGGCGTCGCCGCGTTCAGGTCGGTCAACATGAACCCGGCCTTGGGCCTCGTGTTTCCGCTGGCGGCTCGTGCCATCGGCGTTGTCGCATCGATCGCCGGCGTGTACGCCGTGCGCGCCAAGGAAGGCGAGACGGACGCCCTCAAGCCGATCAACCGCGGCTTCTTGACGGCGGGCCTCATCACGGTCGTCGGCACCCTGGCGCTCGCGCTCGGGTACGTGAAGAACGTCGACCTCAACGGTGTGCACAACACCGTTGGGTGGAAGTGTTTCTTCGCGGTGACCATCGGCCTCGTGCTCGCCCAAGGCGTGAGCCGCCTGACCGAGTACTTCACCGGCACGCACTACGGCCCGGTGCAGGAGATCGCGCGTGCTGCGCGGACCGGTCCCGCCACGACCGTCTTGTCGGGTACGGCGTCGGGTCTCGAGAGCTCTGTGTACGCCATCATCGCCATCGCGGTCGCCATCGGCGCGTCGATCGCGCTGGGCGGAGGCAACCTCGTGCTGTCGCTCTACCTCGTCGCCCTGTGCGGCATGGGCATGCTCGCGACGACGGGCGTCATCGTGTCCGAAGACACGTTCGGCCCGGTGGCGGACAACGCCGCCGGCATCGCCGAAATGTCGGGCGAGTTCTCCGGTGAGGCCGAGCGCATCATGGTCAGCCTCGACGCCGTCGGTAACACCACGAAGGCGGTCACCAAAGGCTTCGCCATCGGCTCGGCCGTCATCGCCGCCGTGGCGTTGTTCGCCTCGTTCATCGAGACGGCAGGCGGCGAGCTGGGTATCCACGCCCGCATCGGTTCCCCGCGCGGCGTGTTCGACAAGCTGCCGTTGCAGATCAACGTGGCGGACCCGAAGACGTTCATCGGTCTGCTCGTCGGCGGCTCGATCGCCTTCATGTTCTCGGCGCTTGCCATCCGCGCCGTCGGCCGCACGGCCGGCGTTGTGGTGCAGGAAGTCCGTCGCCAGTTCGCGGACGGCAAGATCATGGCCGGCACCAAGCGTCCTGACTACGGCCCCGTCATCGACATCTGCACGGCCGCGTCACTGCGTGAGCTCGCCACCCCGGCGCTGCTAGCGGTGCTGACGCCCGCCATCATCGGCTTCGGTATCGGCTTCCAGGCGCTCGGCGCGTTCCTCGCGGCGGTCATCCTCACCGGCCAGCTGATGGCCAACTACCTGTCGAACTCCGGTGGTGCGTGGGACAACGCCAAGAAGTTCATCGAGGACGGCAACGAAGGCGGCAAGGGTTCTGACGCGCACAAGGCTGCGGTCATCGGCGACACCGTCGGCGACCCGTTCAAGGACACCGCCGGCCCGGCGCTCAACCCGCTCATCAAGGTGATGAACCTGGTGTCACTGCTCATGCTCCCGGCGATCATCTCGCTGCGGAACAACGACGGCGTCCGCTTCTCCATCGCCGGTATCGCGCTCGTCATCCTCATCGGCGCTATCGCGTTTGCGAAGCGTGAGGCTCCGGGCGTCGCCGGCGAAGCACCCGCCGGCGGTCTCCACGGCGCCAAGGCGGCTGTCGACCTCGCCGAGGAAGCCCTCACGATCGACAAGTAACGCTGCTCTTCCCGTCAAACCTGTGTTCTGTCGCACCCGAATCGGGTGCGACAGGACACAGGTTTTTCGCGTTAGCGGATCGCTAAGGCGTTGGGGGGACTGGCGACGCCGTGGCGAAGGTTCAGCGGCGCGGACGTGAACATGCACGCGTAGCGGCCGTCGGCCGCGCAGGCGGCGGCGAGCGCGCCGAGGTTGAACATCTCGCCGAGCGGGATCCCGAGCAGCGGCAGGAAGTTGATGTGGCCGAACAGCTCGCCGCGGTTTTCGACGTCGGCCCAACCGGCGCGCCGCTCCTCCTGGCTCAGCTCGGGGGAGAACGGCATCAACTCGACGGCGGGGTTGTCAGCCGCGAGCGCGGCGATGTGCTTGTTCCACAGCCACGCCGCCGTGGCGCGCCCGGGGCGGATCCCGGGCGTCGCCAGGTCGTCAGCCAGCGCGACCCGTTCGTCGTGCGACAGCGATTCGTAGAACTCGATCCAGCCCGTGCGCAGGAGCATCACGTCGCCGGGCTCGAGTGCCACGCCCTGCGCGTCGAGGCAGGCGTCGAGTTCGTCGAGCTCGATGGCGTCGGCGTAATCCATGCGCAGCGGCTTGCCGTTCGCTTCGCGCCAGCGCCCGATGTCGACGAGCACGCCGCGGCCGACGATCCCGCGCTGCGCCCAGAAGTGCATGCCGTGTTCCTCGTCCGCCACGCCGCCGTAGTTGCCGCGCACGGGATGGAAGACGTGCCGCAGTCCGTCCCACTGCGAGGACGACTGGGTGTTCCAGTGGTGGAGCACGTCGTCGCGGTGCGTCGTGCCGGCGACGATCTCGTGTTCGAACGCGCCCCGGCCGAACAGCGGCGGGTCTGGCAGTTCCATGTCCCAGTTGAGGGCGAACGTCTGCCCCGTCTGCACCAGCGACGCCGCCGCGCGGGCGCGCTCGTCGGTGAGCAGGTTGAGCGTGCCGTACACCTCGTTGCCGGGCCACACGTGCCACGAGGCGCCGTCGGGGAGTTCGTCGTAGGAGGGAAGGTCTGCGCTCACGCGCAAAACCTAGAGAAGAAAGGTGCAGCCCGCGCCGTGGGTTCCGATCACGGCGCGGGCTGAATCTTCCTGTCCCCCTTCCCCGTCAAATTCAGAGCTGCAAGCACCAAGAGGTTCGTTGGCGCTCGTTTGAGGTCGTCAGGCACCCACGTGGACTCGCTGGAGCGCTCAAGCTCTTCAACCAGAGCGCGACGACACTTGCGCCGTCGCCGGAGTTCTGCAGCGAGATGTGGTGCGGTGATGACCACGCAGGTCACCGTGCGCCCGCCTACCTGTGGAACGCAACCCGCGTTAGTTGTGGATTAACCGTGGATTTAGGCGAAGTTATCCACGGGCTGTGCGTCGAGCGCGCAGTACTTCGAGGGCAACGGGGATCGCCGACACGGCGATGATCAGCAGGATGATCGGCAGCAGGTACTTGTCGATGTTGGGGATGGTGTCGCCGAGGACGTGGCCGAGGGTGAGCACGCCGGCGCCCCAGATGACACTGCCGATGACGTTGTACGTGGTGAACACGCGCAACCGCATCTTCGAGATTCCGGCGACGACCGGCGCGAACGTCCGCACGATGGGCACGAAGCGGGCGAGCACGATGGTGCGGCTGCCGTAGCGGTCGAAGTAGCCCTCGGCCTGTTCGACGTACTCGTGTTTGAACAGCCGCGAATCGGGGCGACGGAACAGCGCGGGGCCGACCCGCGCGCCGATCAGGTAGCCGACCTGGCCGCCGATGACGGCGGCGACGCAGCAGCCGAGCAGCAGGACACCGAAATTGAGTTTTCCCTGGCTGGAGAGCAATCCGGCGGTGAAAAGCAGGGAGTCGCCGGGCAGGAAGAAGCCGATCAGCAGGCCGGATTCCGCGAAAATCACCGCGATCACGCCGATCGTGCCGAAGGTTTCAATCAGGTGATTCGGGCTCAGCAGAGTCGACATCGCCGGGGAGGTTAGGCAGCGGTCTGTTTGACAGACGAGTTTTTGTCGGCCAACTCTGGAAAAAGAGATGCCTAAACCCCTCGTCATCGTCGAGTCGCCCTCGAAGGCGCGCACCATCGCCGGAATCCTCGGCGACGAGTACATCGTGGAGTCGTCCGTCGGCCACATCCGCGACCTGCCGCGCTCGGCGAAGGAAATCCCCGAGGCCTACAAGAAGGAGAAGTGGTCACGCGACGGCGTCGACGTCGACAACGACTTCAAGCCGCTGTACGTCGTGCCCGAACAGAAGAAGCACGTCGTGCGCGACCTGAAGACTCTGGTGAAGGACGCCAGCGAGATCTATCTCGCAACCGACGAAGACCGCGAAGGCGAGTCGATCAGCTGGCACCTCATGGAAGTGCTGTCGCCGCGAGTGCCCGTCAAGCGCATGGTGTTCCACGAGATCACTCGTGACGCCATCCAAGCCGCGGTCGCGAACCCCCGCGACGTCGACATGGCGATGGTCGACGCGCAGGAGACGCGCCGCATCCTCGACCGTCTTTACGGTTGGCGCCTCATCGAAGTGCTGCGCCGCAAGGGGCCCGGCGGTGCCACCGCCGGACGCGTGCAGAGCCCGGCCATTCGACTGCTCGTGGAACGTGAGCGCGCCCGCATGGCGTTCCGTTCGGCGAATTACTGGGACATCGAAGCCGTCTTCCGCAAGGACGACGCGGCGTTCAAGGCCGGGCTCATCGCCGTCGACGGCAAGCGCCTCGCCGACGGGAAGGACTTCGACGCCAACACCGGGCAGCTCGCTGCGGACCGACTGCTGCTCGACGAAGCGCGGGCGCGTGAACTCGCCGACCATCTCTACGGCGTGCCGGTCACGGTGCGCACCGTCGAGGACAAGCCCTACAAGTCGTCGCCCAAGCCTCCGTTCATCACCTCGACGTTGCAACAGGCGGGCAACAACCAACTCGGCATGACGGCGCAACGCACGATGCGCGCCGCGCAGAGCTTGTACGAGGGCGGCTTCATCACGTACATGCGCACCGACTCGACGACGCTGTCCGAACAAGCGATCGCCGGCGCGCGCCGCACGGCAACGGAGTTGTACGGCGCCGACTACGTCCCCGAGTCGCCGCGGCAGTACACGAAGAAGGTCAAGAACGCGCAGGAGGCCCACGAAGCGATCCGTCCCGCGGGCGACGCCTTCCGTCACCCGGACGAAGTGCGCCGCCTCGTCGACGCCGACCAAGCGCGTGTGTACGAACTGATCTGGAAGCGCACAGTGGCGTCGCAGATGGCCGACGCTCGCGGCCACACGGTGTCGGTGCGGTTGCACGCGCTGACCGCGCAGGGCGAGGACTGCGAGTTCTCGGCGAGCGGACGCATCATCACGTTCCCGGGTCACCTCGCCGTCTATCAGGAGCGCGTCGACGACGACGATGACGCCGAGCGCGTGCTGCCGCCGCTGGCGGAAGGCGATGAGGTGTCGGGCGAGTCGTACCTTCCGCAAGGCCACGACACGAAGCCGCCGGCGCGCTTCACCGAAGCGTCGCTGATTCGCGAGTTGGAGGAGCGCGGCATCGGCCGCCCGTCGACGTACGCGTCGATCATCAACACGATCCTCAACGAGAGCCGCGGCTTCGCGTTCAAAAAGGGGAACGCGCTCGTGCCGACCTGGGCGGCCTTCGCCGTCGTGCAGATCCTCGAGCAGCACTTCGGGCAGTACGTCGACTACGCGTTCACCGCGGCGATGGAGGACGACCTCGACCGCATCGCGTCACGCGACGCCGAGCGCGTCCCGTGGCTGTCGCACTTCTACTTCGGCGCCGACGGAGACATCGGCCTCAAGCCGATGGTCGACAACGCCATGGACGAGATCGACGCCGCGGCCGTGAACTCGATCCTGCTCGGGGCGACTCCCGAAGGCGAGCCCATCGTCGTGCGCGTCGGCAAGTACGGTCCCTACCTCCAGCGCGGCGACGAGAACGGCCCGTCGATCCCGCCGGACCTTCCGCCCGACGAACTGACCGTCGAGCGCGCCATCGAGCTGTTCAACGCGCCGTCGTCTGACCGCGAACTCGGCGTCGATCCCGCTTCGGGGCTCACGGTGTTCGCGAAGAACGGCAAGTACGGCCCCTACGTGCAACTCGGCGAAATCGAAGTCGACGCCAAAGGCAAAGCGAAGAACAAGCCGAAGACCGCTTCGCTGTTCCAGACGATGACGCTCGAACGGCTCACGCTCGACGAGGCGCTGCAGTTGCTGTCGTTGCCGCGTGAAGTCGGCGCTGACCCGTCCGACGGCGAGATGATCACGGCGCAGAACGGCCGCTACGGCCCGTACCTCACCAAGGGCAACGACAGCCGCTCGCTCGAGAGCGAGGAGCAGATCTTCGAGATCACCCTCGACCAGGCCGTCGCCATCTACTCGCAGCCCAAGCAGTGGGGCAGGCGCGGCGCACCGAAGCCGCCGCTGGCGAGCTTCGGCAACGACCCGATCAGCGGCAAGCCCATGGTGGTGAAGGACGGGCGATTCGGTCCCTATGTCACCGACGGCGAAACGAACGCCACGATTCCCGCGGGCGTCGCGATCGAAACGCTGACCGAAGAGCGCGCCATCGAGTTGTTGGCGGAAAAGCGAGCCAAAGGCCCGGCGCCGAAGAAGGCCGCCGCGAAGCGCGCGCCCGCGAAGAAAAAAGCCCCCGCGAAGAAGGCACAAGCGAAGAAGTAGAACGCTTAGTGTTTTGCCGTGGCTGAGCAGGAAGCCCCGGCCAAGACCAAGGGCGTGTTGTCGATCAAGCCCTTTCGGCGGATGTGGTCGGCATCGCTCGTCTCGAGCTTCGGCGACTGGATCGGCCTCGTCGCCATCACCGCGCTCGCACAGCGCGTCTCGAAGGGCACCGGCGAGAGCGCGGTGGCGTTGGTGCTCTCGGCCCGACTGGTCCCCGGCTTTTTCTTAGGGCCGCTCGCCGGCGTGTTGCTCGATCGCTTCGACCGTCGCCGCCTGATGCTCATCTGCGACATCGGGCGCGCGTTGGTCTTCGTGTTCCTGCCGTTCGTCGACACCGTCATCGGACTGTTCTTCGCGTCGCTGTTCCTCGAGGCGCTGTCGATCGGTTGGTCGTCGGCGAAGGAGGCGACGGTTCCGAACCTCGTGCCGAAGAGCCAGCTGCCCGGCGCCAACTCCGCGTCGGTCGCCGCCGCCTACGGCACGTTTCCTCTCGGCAGCCTGGCGTTCGCGCTGCTGGCGACGGTGTCGAAGGGCTTGGGACACATCCCGGCGTTGTCGGAACTGCGCGTCAACCAAGAGTCGTTGGCCTTGTGGGCCGACGGGTTCACCTTCATCGCGTCGTTCTTCCTCGTGCGTTCGGTCACGTTCCCGAAGAAGGAACGCGTGCGCGTCGAAGGCGTCGAGTCGAACGTGTTGCGCGACCTGCGCGACGGGTGGAGCTATATCCGGAGCAACGCCCGCGTGCGCTCGGTGCTGCTCGGCCTGGCCGCCGGTCTGTTCGGCGGCGGGATGCTGGTGCCGCTCGGGGCGACGTTCGCCAAGAAGGATCTCGGTGGCGGCGCCGCCGGCTTCGGCGCGCTGATCTCGGCGTTGGGCTTCGGCGTCGCTCTCAGCGTGATCGGTCTGTCCGTGATCCAGAAGCGCCTCAAGCCCGAGCCGATGTTCATCGGTTCCCTATTCGTGGCCGCCGTGTGCATCTCGCTCGGCGCGACTTCGTCGTCGATGACGCCCGCGGTGTTGTGGGTCGGTGGCCTGGGGCTGTGCGCCGGCAGCGTGTACGTACTCGGGTTCACGATCATCCAGACGAACGTCGAAGACGAATTGCGCGGCCGGACCTTCGCCACGCTCTACGCCATGATCCGCGTCGTCGTGCTGCTGTCGTTCACGATCGCGCCGATCATGAGCCGGCTCCTCGGGTCGCTGGCGTTGACGCTCGGTTTCCACGTGTCCGGGGTCCGGATGTCGTTGTGGGCGGCGGCTGCGATCATCAGCCTGGCGGGACTCGCCTCCGTGCTGTCGCTGCGCGACCCGTCCGACGCGCGCGATCGCCACCCGACGAACGCCACGACGTGACGGCTCGGTTGATCGCGTTCGAAGGCGGCGAAGGATCGGGCAAGTCGACGCAGGCGGCGCGGCTCGCGGCGCGCCTCGGGGCTCGTCTCACGCGTGAACCCGGCGGCACGCCGCTCGGCGAAAAGATCCGTTCCGTCGTGCTCGATCCGTCGAACGGATCGGTCGACCCGCGCACCGAGGCGCTGTTGATGGCAGCGGCGCGGGCACAGCACGTCGCCGACGTGATCGAACCGGCGTTGGCGCGCGGAGAGACCGTGGTGACCGATCGCTACATCGGTTCGTCGCTGGCGTATCAGGGTCACGGGCACGGCCTGTCGGTTGAGGAGCTGGTGCAGCTTTCGCATTGGGCGACCGACGGCCGGCCGGCTGACGTGTACGTGCTGCTCACGGTGCCGGCCGAGGTTGCCGAAGAGCGCATGCGCCGGCCGAGCGACCGCATGGAACGGCTCGGCAAGAAGTTCCACCGCCGCGTCAACGACGGTTTCGTGGCGCTGGCGCAGGCGAACCCCGACCACTGGCTGGTCGTCGACGGCGTCGGCTCCGTCGACGAGGTCGCGGCGCGCGTGAACGAGGCCTACGACAAGTGGGTGGCGGCGCAATGAAGCCCGACGAGCTTCCCGTCTTGTCGCTGTTCGACGGCGTCGTCGGTCAGGACGCCGCGGTCGCGTTCTTGCGTGCATCGGCGGCCGCGCCCGTGCACGCCTACCTTTTCCTCGGCCCCGACAGCGCGGGCGCGCTGGCGGCGGCGCGAGGGTTTGCGGCCGCGGTGTTGTGTCCCCACGGCGGCGACGGCACGTGCTCGGCGTGCGTGCGAGCGCTGCACGGTACGCATCCCGATCTCGCAGTCGTGGAGCGCAGCGGCGCGTCGATCCTCGTCGACGAGGCGCGCGAGGTGACCCGTCTCGCGCTGCGTTCGCCGATGGAAGGCGGTCGCAAGGTGCTGGTGCTGACCGACTTCCACGCGGTCGAGGAAGCGGCGCCGGCGCTGCTCAAGACGATCGAGGAACCGCCGCCTTCCGCGGTGTTCATCGTGCTGGCCGATCAGGTGACGCCCGATCTCGTCACGATCGCGTCGCGCTGCGTACGGGTCGAGTTCCCGCCGCTGCCCGACGAGATGGTTACCGACGTGCTCGTCAGCGAAGGCGTGGCGCGCGACGTCGCCGTCGAGTCCGCCGCCATCGCGTGCGGGTCGATCGCGCGTGCCCGACAAGTCGCGGCGGATCAGCCGATGCGCGACCGGATGGCGGTGTGGCGCGCCGTGCCCGACCGACTCGACGGCAGTGCCGGCGCGGTCGTCGCCGTCGCCGGTGCGCTCACCGAGTTGATCGACGGCGCGGCCGCGCCCGTCATCGAGCAGCAGAAGCGAGAAGACGCCGAGCTCGCCGAGCGCGCCAAAGCCGGTATGCCCGTCCCGTCACGCCGCGACCTCGAGGTCCGTCAGCGGCGCGCGCAACGCCGCGCCCGCACCGACGATCTGCGGGCCGGCCTCGCGGTGTTGTCGGCGGTGTACCGCGACCGCGCCGCGTCAGGAGATCGCACGACGGCCCGCACAGCGCTCGTCGCCCTCGACGCCATCGCGCAGGCCGCCGACGACATGCAGTACAACCCCAACGAGATGCCGCTCCTCGAAGGACTTTTGGCCCGCATCTCCTCCTAGGCCATACTTGTCAGCCGCCAAAACGGCACGCCCGAATAGCTCAGTGGTAGAGCAACGCACTCGTAATGCGTAGGTCGTCAGTTCAACTCTGACTTCGGGCTCGCTCACAAACGAACTGGTCCTCCCCACGACCGTGAGACGGTCGTGGGGAGGACCACTTCGCGAATTGCGGGCATACTCGCCGCATGATCACGACGACCACTGCGGGCAAGATCGAGGGCAAGGAACTCACCGAGCGCGGAGCGCCGGTGTTGCAGTTCCGCGGTGTGCCCTTTGCGGCGTCGACGGGAGGCGCCAATCGATTCCGTCCGGCGCAACCGGTCGAGCCGTGGGAAGGCGTACGCGACGCCACCCGTCGGGGCCCCGCAGCGCCGCAGCCACCATCAGCGCTCGAGTCGGTGCTCGGCGGACAGCAGGGGGCGCAGGGCGAGGATTGCCTCAGCCTCAACATCACGACGCCGGGCCTCGACGGCTCGCGTCCGGTCCTCGTGTGGATTCACGGCGGTGCGTTCGTCGGCGGATCCGGCAGCGTGCCGTGGTACGACGGCGAGTCGTTCGCGCGCAACGGCGACGTCGTGGTGGTCTCGATCAACTATCGGCTCGGCGCGCTCGGTTTCCTGCACGTCGGCCACCTTCTCGGCGACGACTACGCCGATTCGGGTAGCGCCGGTATCGCCGACCAGATCACCGCGCTCGAGTGGGTGCGCGACAACATCGGCGCGTTCGGCGGCGATCCCAACCGGGTGACGATCTTCGGCGAGTCGGCGGGCGGCATGAGCGTCGGAAGCATTCTCGGTGCGCCGCGCGCACGCGGACTGTTCGGTACCGCGATCGCACAAAGTGGCGCGGCGCACAACGCGTCGTCACTCGACCACGCCGCCGAGGTCACCGCCAAGGTGCTCGACTACCTCGGCCTCAAGGAGTCCGACGCCGAGGCGCTGCTTTCGCTGAGTGTCGACGAGTTGATGGCGGCACAGAGCGCGATCTACCTGAAGTCCGCAGCGGGCGGCGGCGGTGCCGGCGTCGGGTTGAACGGCGCCCGTATGCCCTTCCAACCGGCGGCCGGTACGATGACGCTGCCGACCCAGCCCATCGACGCCATTCGCAGCGGGAACGCTGCTGACGTGCGCGTCGTCACCGGAACGACCACTGAGGAGTTCAAGCTCTTCGGCGCGATGTTGCGGACGCAGGAACCGCTCGACGTCGCCGGCCTGCGGGCGCGGGCAACAGCTGCCCTCGGCGATCGCGGTGGCGTTCTCGTCGACGTGTACGTCGCCAACCGTCCGGGCCAGACGCCCGACGACGTGTGGAGCGCCATCGTCACCGACTTCATCTTCCGCATTCCGGCCGTGCGCCTGCTCGAAGCGCAGTCAACCCAGCGCGACGACGTCTTCCTCTACGAGTTCGGCCATCGGTCGACGGCGTTCGGCGGCGCGCTCGGCGCGTGTCACGCCATCGAGATCCCGTTTGTGTTCGACAACGTGCACAAGCGCGGCGTCGACGGGCTCGTCGGCGAGATCGGTGACGCCGAGCGCGCGCTGGCGAAAGAGACGAACACCGCGTGGATCGCGATCGCGTCGGGCGACGAACCGTGGGATCGCTACGACACGACTCGGCGTGCCACTCGCCGCTTCGGCAGCGACACGCCCGGAATGCTCGACGATCCGGCGGGCGACGAGCGCGTCCTGTGGGACGGCGTTCGCTAGCTGGCCGGCCCGCCCGCTTCTTGGAGACCGAGGCGTAGCGACTCGAGCTCGTCGACGAGGGTGTCGACGCTCTCGGTTAAGGGGTTGAGGGCGTCGAGGTCGCCGGTGTGCACGGACAGCTCGACGGCGCGCGCAACCGCCTCGTCGAGTTGCGCGTTGAGCACCTCGAGGCGATTCCGCGCGTCGTCCCACACCGAGCGCAAGCGTTGGTACGACTGGCGTTGCGCCACCAACGCGTCGCGGGTGCGCGTGAGGCTCGCCCGTCTCGCCTCGGGCGCACCGCGCAGTTCGTCGGTCACCACCGAGAGCTCCGACTCGACGTTCTGGATGTTCAGCTCGCGCAGCGCGTTCTGCAGGACGTCGCCCTCGCGGGCGATGCGCCAGCACTCCTGCACGCCGTCGCCGATGCGCCCGCCGATCGTGGTGAGGCGTTCCTTGAGCGGGCCGTCGTGCGTGAGATTGACCGTGCGGTCGAACCGGGCCTTGGCCTGCTGGGCGTCGACGACGAAGCGGCGCCACGGTTCACTCACGTGGCTCGGACTGATGCGGTCCCCCGCTCGACCCCGCGGGACCGCCAGCGCGACGCGTGCTGCCCAGCCGACGCCGGCCGCGACCGCGGCCGCGGCGATGGGCAGCCCGGCGAGGATGATCGCGGACGCGCCTGCGCCCGCCAGCAGCAACGCGCTCGGCGAAAGGGCAGCGTCGACGACTGCGGGTGTGCGGACGCGCTGGGGCAGTTTCTCCAGCACGGATCAGAAGTTGGAGATGACCGCGGTGAACACCTTGCTCACCGTGAGCGGGTCGGTGGCGTCGTAGGCACCCGCGTTGGTCGCCTCAGCCAGCCGCTTGAGCACGGCTTCGTCGGCGTCCTTGCCGTACGCGATGGTGAACAACCTGACGGGACTCGACGACTGGCCTTCCGAGCCCGAGCGCAGCGAAGCCAACGTTTCGTTCAAGTCGTTGTAGTTGTCCTCGTTCTTGCCGTCCGTGAGCAACACGATTGCGTTGATGCGGCTCGGGTCGTACGCCGCCTTCATCTCGGCGACGGAGTCCTTCGCGGTTTGGTACAGCGGCGTGCCCTCGGTCGGTTGGAGGCTGTCGATGCGCGCCGCGATCACCTCGCGGTTCTCCGAGATCGGCGCGATCGGCACGAGGTCGAGATAGTCGCGCGGCGCCTTCGACGAGATGTTCGTCGAGAAGATGCGCAGCCCGACGAGGTCTTCGGGCTTGAACTCGTCGAGGGCGTCGATCGATGCACGCTTCGCCAGGTCGAGCTTCGTCTCGCCGTTGGCGACCTCCTCGCCCATCGAACCCGATACGTCGATCACGAGCATGACGCGCGCCGCCTTGCGCTGCTCGCCCCACTTGTCGATGGCGCGCACGAGGACTGGAGGTTCCGGTACGCCCAGCGTCGTCTTGGGCTCCGACGGGTCAACGCCGTACTTCGCGGAGATCGGTTCTCCGACGCGCACGTCGGGGTTGCCGGGACGGAAGCCGTAGGCGAGCACCTGGCGCTGGTTCGACGGCTGCTGCACGAACGACTCGAACTGACGCGCCGCGCGCTTTTGCGCGGCGCTGACCCACGAGCCGTTCATCACGAAGAACGGGCTGTCGGAGAACAGCGTGCCGTCCTTCGGATAGATGGCCACGAGCGGGACGCGCGGCGGGCGCGGCTGCTCGCCCGGATCAAGGATCCCGTCGGGGTTGCCCCGGTTGTAGGCAATGATCGACGTCTCTTCGACGGCGACGGCGGACACGTAGGTCAAGCCGAGTCCGGCGCGGTCGTTGCGGTACAGGTTGTTGAGGAAGCTCAGCGTCGTGTCGCCGTAGTGCACGACGGACGACTCGACGCCGCGCATGAACGCGTCGACGTCGGGCCGGTTGAGGTCCTCGAGCGTCAAGTCCGACTGCTTGCCCGTCGCCGCGTAGTACTGCGCGATCGTGCTCGACAGGCCGCTCGTCGAGAAGTTGGGGTTCGTCTTGCCGAGCTTGAACGCGCCCCACTCGGGATGGCCCTTCGCCGCCCAACCCTCGGGCGTCTTCGCCAGTGCGAGAAGGTCACCGAACCCGATCGGCGTTTGCGGGTAGCCGAGCACTTCCGCCATGGGTTTCGGCATGGCGATCACGAGCGGCGTGAGCATGAACGGCTTGGCGTCGGACGGCACGATCGCCGGTTGCTGTTTCTGCGCCAGCCGTTCGTTGACGACGCCGCCCCACGAACTCGCGGCCGGTGACCAGATGACAGGCTTCGGCCCGTTGGTCGCTTCGTCTTTCCATCCCTCGCTCAGCAGCGTGGCGCCGACACCCGAGGACACCTTCGTCACCTGCACGAACGAGCACTTGCCGTCGACCTTGTTCTCGTGGCCGTCGCCGTTGTAGCGCTTCGCCAGCGCGGTGAGCAGGTCGAGCTTTTCCGGCGACGTCGCCAACGGGACGTTGGTGCACCCGCTACCGGATGCGTTGCCAGAGCCGCCGGTGTCGATGCTGCAGCCCGCGGTGGCGAGCAGCGCACTGGCGAGCGCGACGAGTTTGCGCGTCCGGTTCATTTCGTGATGGCCCTCAGCGCTTGCAGCACGCCTGCGGAGGGTAGCCCGTCGTCCGCCGGCAGTCGCGGGGTGGCGTTGACGCCGGCGATAAGAGGCAGTCCGTCGACACGCCAGCCGTTGGCTTGCAACAACTGGCGGATGTGATCGCTGCGCACCAACTCCTTGACGCGGTCGCCGCGTTTGCCGGGACGCACCGACAACAGCACGTCTGCGGTTGCCGGCGGATTGACGTACACGAGGTCGAGTTGCGATCGCTTCGCGGCCCGCACGAACTGCGGACCGATGTCTGCTTCGGTCGACAGGTATCCGTCGGCCGCGGCCGCGCCGAAGGTCAACAACTCGGTGAAGGACCGGCCGCCGGGGTTGCGGCTCACCCGGTCGGTGTTCGTGTCGACGGCGGCCAGCCAGTCCGAGAGGTCCGTCTCGTCGAGGTCGTTGGTCGCAAAGTTCCGGTTCTTCGCGTGCCCGACGCCCAGCGCAGCGTCGGCGAGGACTCCCTCGGCTTGGTCGTCGGCGGCGACGCCCAGGCGGAACCCCCGTGTGATCACGGCGTCGCCGACGCAGCCGAGGTCGCCGGCGTCAGCGCACGCCAGCGGCGCGCGCTTGTCCTTCCACACGGCCAGCACGAATGGCGAGCGCGCCAGCGGTGCGCCGGCGTCGGAAAACAGGCGTCCCGCGCTCGACGGGCGCGCGGTGTCGACCACGGCTCCCCACGGGCCGGCCGCCAGCCACCCGTCGATACCGGGATCGTCGGCGTCGGCGGCGCGAAGGCGATCGGCGGTAACCGCCGCCGGCTCGACCGTCACCTCGGCATCGGCGGCAGTGATGCCGTCGCACACCGCGGCGAGTTCAGTGGCACACACCAGCTGCAGCGGACCCGAAGCGGTGGTCTTGGTCGTCGCGTGCGTGTTGTCACGGTGATGGCGCACGGTGACGGCGACGACGACCATGCCGACCGCGGCAACGAGTGCAATCAGCCGGCGCGCCATTGCGGGGGAGCGTAAGCGCTAGGACGACCAGCTACGGAAGTACTCGGGGTCGCTGACCGCCAGTGCCGTTTCGGTTACCTGCAACGGACGGAACGTGTCGAGCATGACCGCGAGTTCCTCCGTGCGCGTCGCGTCGATTGACCGCTCGAAGGACCCCGGCTGCGGGCCGTGCACGAACCCGCCCGGGTGCAGCGTGATCGACCGCTGCTCGATGCCGGCGCCGGCGCGGCTCATGAAGTTGCCCTGCGAGTAGAAGATGACCTCGTCGCTGTCGACGTTGCTGTGGAAGTACGGGATCTTCACCGCGTCGGGGTGGAAGTCGAACAGGCGCGGCACGAACGAGCACACGACGAAGTTCGGGCCCTCGAACGTTTGATGCACGGGCGGCGGCTGGTGCAGCGAGCCCACGATCGGTTCGAAGTCGTGGATCGACAGCGCCCAGGGATACAGGCCGCCGTCCCAGCCGACGACGTCGAAGGGAGGGTGCGCGTGGCAGTGGCGTGACAAGCCCGACCGCGTGCGCACGATCACGTCGACCGGTCCGTCGTCCGTCACGACGTGCGGGCCCTCCGGCGGGCGGATGTCGCGCTCGCAGTACGGCGCGTGCTCGAGGAACTGGCCGGTCGACGACAGGTACTTGTGCGGCGGACGGATATGTCCGCTCGACTCGAAAATCAGGAACTCCACGGGCGTGTCGATCGCCCAGCGGTGCGCGATGCCACGCGGGATGACGACGTAGTCGCCGTCGCGT
>JBEEFR010000028.1:0-3277 GCA_041166285.1 Actinomycetota bacterium
TGCGTGTTCTTTTCCAACGCTGCGGCGGCCGGCTTCAGATCGCCACCACCGAGCGCAGTGCCCGTCGCGATACCAGCCAGATACACATGCTCCTGCAACAACGACGTCAACGCCGACTGCAGGCTCGATGCACCGGTGTCGATGCCTCCACCAGCGCCAGCTGCGGCCGTCGTGGCGGAATGGTGGCCGCTGCTGTCCGCAGCGGCGTTGTCGGTTTTGCTGTTGCCGCCGCAGGCGCCGGCGGTGAGGCCGAGCGCAAGCATGACGGCTGCCAGCTTGAGGGGTTTACGTGTCACGAGGGGATACTCCTTGTAGGTTTGTGAGGACTACGGCGCGAGGACTCGCACCGGATGACGGGTTCGACGAAGTCACGAGACTTCGACGTCCGCTTCCATGCCGGGATGGCGGTCGCAGAAGTAATGGAAGGTGCCGGCTTCTTTGAAGGTGAAGCTCGCTTTGGCGCCCTTGCCGTCGAGCGGCATGTCGAACGCGCCGCTCTTGTGGGTGGACGTCACTTTCCCGCTGTCGGACGGGTCGTATTCGCGCGTTCCCGACGTGACGGTGTGAAGGATGTTGTCGTGGTTCGTCCAGTTCACCGTGTCGCCCACGTGGACGTGCACGAGCTTCGGCGAGAACGCGAACGTCTCGATCACGACGGCGTCGCCGCGGGCGGCGGATGCCGTGGTCGGAGACGGCTTGTCCGCTGTCTTGTCGCTGCCCCCGGCGCACGCCGCTCCCGCGAACGCGAGCAGCAGCAGCGGCGTGGCGACGACAAGCCGTAGTCGTTTGGTGTTGGTCCGTTTTGCCATCGGATCTCCTAGCTGTGGACGCGGGCCCGAATGGGCGCCGTCCGGGGCTGCGCCGCGAGGCGGACGAATACGACGGCGGCAAGCGCCTCGAGGACGGTGGCGAAGACGTCGGGCGCGGCGATCGCTTCTGGGCTGAACGCTTCGGGACCGATCGGCAGGCCGACCGTCCGCGAGGCCATCCAGAGTGCAGCGGATGCGACGCTGATCGCGCCGCCGACGAGAAACGTCGTGCGGCTCTTGCCTCGCACGACCGCGGCGGCGAGTCCGAGCTCGACGATCGACAGCACGACGAAGAAAACGCCGGCCGCGGGCCACTCGTGGAGGTGTTCGGGTACTACCGCGAGGTGGATTACCGCGGTGACGACAAGCGCAAGGGCGCAAAGCCAACGGTTCAGCATGTGTTCGAGTCCTTCCGGGGTCGAGTAGCTGGTCTACGGAGACGTGGCCGGAACGGATGACGCGGATACGCAAACCGCGGTCATCCACTGGCCCGCGTGGCGTCGTAGACAACGCGATGAAGAACACGTGGAGTGACTCGAGCGACGCAGCGCTCGTCATCGCCATCGGCCGGTGGAATGACGAGGCACTCGCCGAGGCGTATCGCCGCCACGGTGGCGCGGTCTTCGCGTTGGCGCGCCGCGTGTGCCGCGACGCCACGGTCTCCGAAGAAGTTGTGCAAGAAGTCTTCGTGAAGCTCTGGACGACGCCCGACCGCTTCGACCCTGAACGGGGTTCGCTGCGATCGTGGCTGCTCGCCCAGACGCACAGCCGCGCGATCGACCGCCTGCGCTCCGACTCGTCACGGCGCGCACGCGAGGAACGCGACGTCTCGCGGACCGCGAACGCCGGTTACGACGTCGAGCGCGAGGTGTGGGATCTCGCGGTTGCGGACCGCGTCAACGATGTGATGGGCGAGCTGCCCGACCTCGAACGGCGCGCCATCGAACTCGCCTACTTCGACGGATACACGTACCGCGAGGTGGCGCAGTTGCTCGACACGCCGGAAGGCACCGTCAAGAGCCGGATCCGTTCAGGGCTCAAACGCATGCGCGCCGACCTCGTCGACGCTGAGACAGGACAACCGTGGCACCACAGCTGACCCACCCCGACATCCAATCGCTCCTCGGTGCGTTCGCGCTCGACGCTGTCGACGACGACGAAGCCAGCATCATCGAGATCCACCTGACGGAATGCCCGCGCTGTCGCGCCGAGGTCGTCGAACATCGCGAAGCGGCAAGCCTGTTGTCCTTCACGGGTACCGCCGCTCCCGAAGGAGTGTGGTCGCGCATCGCAGCCGGCCTCGAGGAAACGCCGCCGCCGTTCCAGCTGCCTCGCCCTTCAGCGCCCGTCCGCCCGCTGGCGTTCCGCGTCATGGCCGCGGGCGCCGCGGTCGCCGCTGCGGTGATCGGCCTCTTGACGACGCAGGTAGTCAGGGACAATCAGCGCATCGACCGATTGGCCTCCATCGCCAGCCGACACGGAGTCGACCAAGCCGCGGCGGCCGCCGCCGTCGCGCCCGGTGCACGCAAAGTCCATCTCTCGTCGAACGACGGCGCGCAGGCTGTTGACGCCGTCGTGCTGCGAGACGGGCGGGGCTACCTCATCCAGTCGCGCCTCGCGTCGCTCGGCCGCGACCAGACATATCAACTGTGGGGCGTCATCGGCGCGCAGACGATCTCGCTCGGAGTGCTCGGCGACCAGCCGACGATCACGCCGTTCAAGGCGGCCGGGCCTCTCAAAGCGCTGGCCATCACGGTCGAACACACTGGCGGAGCAGTCGCACCGACGACGTCGCCAGTAGTGCAGGGATTCGTCTCGACCTGATCCATCCGCGGCGCGGTCGAGCGCCGTAGTCGTTGCATGACTAGCGCGATGCGGACAATGAACGAACGTCGTTGCGACGAGCTGTTGCGTCGTTCGGAATTGCTCGACACCACCGACCTCGACTGGGACGCCGTCGGCGACGCGCCGATCGAGGCCGACGCCATCGCCACGCTCGTCTACATGCGTGACGTCGAAGCGTTCACCAACCGCTACCTGACGGGCCTCGTGGCGCACCCCGCAACGTTGCGCGACGAGCGCGTCGCGCGGTTCCTCCCGATCTGGCAGCGCGAAGAGATGGAACACGCCCGCGCCCTCGACCGATACCTCCACCTCGTGTCACAGCGCTGCGGTGTCGACGTGCCCGACACGCAACCGGCGCCGCCAGGCACCGACGAGAAGTGGCAGGTGTTCGTCACGCGGCCGATCGGCCACGTCGTCACCGCCGCGCATATGACATGGGGCGCTGCGAACGAGTTGCTCACGATGACCGGCTATCGACTGCTGGCGCGTCGCAGCACCGACCCGGTGTTACGCGAACTGTTGCTGCGCATCGCGGCACAGGAGTCGCGGCACTACAGCTTCTACTTCCTTCAGGCGCAGTTCCGCCTCGGGGAGAGCCGCCTGGCGCGCTACCTGCTGGCGAA
>JBEEFR010000029.1:0-10695 GCA_041166285.1 Actinomycetota bacterium
CGAGACCATCCCCGAGTTCAAGCGCGTGTGGGCGGGCATCGGCGACTCCATCGTCGTCGTCGGGGGCGACGGGCTGTGGAATTGCCACATCCACACCGACGACATCGGTGCCGCAGTTGAAGCGGCGCTCGACGCGGGACGCCCGAAAAACATCCGCGTGACCGACCTCATGGAACAGGTGGAGGAGGAGCGGTGGGTTCGTGAGGCCGAGCCCGAAGAGGAAGGCGACCGCACGCCCGTTCCCACGGCCGTCGTGGCGGTAGCAACCGGTGACGGCATCCGCCGCATCTTCCGCAGCCTCGGTGTGCAGCAGGTCGTCGCCGGTGGCCAGTCGATGAACCCGTCGACCGCGCAGATCCTCGAAGCCGTCGAAGCCGCACCTGCGGACGCCGTCATCGTGTTGCCGAACAACAAGAACATCATCGCCGTCGCCGAACAGGTGCAGGACCTGACGGACAAGACGGTCCGCGTCGTGAAGACGGTGGGCGTCGCCGAAGGGTTCGCCGCGCTCATGGAGTACGACCCCGAAGCCAGCGCCGAGGACAACGCGGCGGCGATGACCAGCTGCGCCGATCGCGTCATCTCCGGTGAGGTCACGCGTGCCGTCCGCGACAGTGAAGCCGACGTCGGCGCGATCTCCGAAGGCGACTACCTCGGCATCAGCCGCGACGGCATCGCGGTGGTCGCGTCGACACTGGACGACGCCGTGTCCGGCCTCGTCGACAAGCTCGCCACCGACGATCACGAGATCATCACGCTCATCGAAGGCGAAGGCGCCACCGCGGCGAGCACGCGGCGACTCACCGAGTGGATCAACGAGCACCGCCCGAAGGCCACCGTCGAGGTGCACCATGGCGGTCAACCGCTGTACCCCTACTTACTCTCTATCGAGTGAGTAAGAGCCTCCCGGAGCTCGCCGACATCCCGGTGACGAGGCTGACCGGCGTCGGCCCCGAGAAACTCAAGGCGCTCGAGGTCTTCGAGATCGAGAACGTCCTCGATCTGCTCATGCACTACCCGCGTCGGTACATCGATCGCACACAGCAAAGCTCGATTCGCGACCTGCGCGTCGACGAAGAGGCGATGGTGCTCGCCACGGTGAAGCGCGTCCAGACGCGGCGCACGCGCAACGGCAAGTCGCTGGTCGAGATCGACGTGTTCGACGGCTCGAGCTACATGACGTGCACGTTCTTCAACCAGCCGTGGCGCGCCAAGACGCTCGTCGCCGGCACCGAGGCGGTGTTCTTCGGCAAGCTCACGCTGTACCGAGGCAAGCGCCAGATGGCGAGCCCCGTCGTCGACCTCATCGGCGACAAGACCGGCAAAGTCGTGCCGGTCTACCCGCAGTCGGAGAAGGCGCAACTGAACACGTGGGAGTTGGGGAAGTTCGTCGAACAGGCGCTGCGGCGCGCCGGCGACTTGGCCGACCCGTTGCCGGAAGCGGTCCGTGACCGGCTCGACCTCGTCGACCGGACGTGGGCGATGCGCACGATTCACGCGCCCGAGTCGATGCCGGCAGCGCAGGCGGCGCGCAAGCGGCTCGCGTTCGACGAACTGCTGCGGTTGCAAACCGTGCTCGTTGCTCGCAAGCGCCGGTACGAGGCGGAGTCGAAAGGCATCGAGCACGTCACCGATTCCGAGCTGGTCCGCAACTTCATCGCATCGCTGCCGTTCCCGTTGACGGGCGCGCAACAGCGCGTCATCGACAAGATCAACGGCTTCCTCGGCAGTCCGCACCCCATGCACCTGTTGCTCCAAGGCGACGTGGGGTCCGGCAAAACCGTCGTCGCCGTCACTGCGCTGCTGACCGCGGTCGCCGGCGGTTACCAAGGAGCGCTGATGGCTCCGACGGAGGTACTCGCCGAACAGCACGCCCTCGGCGTGCGCGCACTGCTGCGCGGCGTCATGGTCCCCGGCGAGGAAGGCACGCTGTTGCCCGAGCGCGAACTGCGCGTCGAGTTGCTGACTGGGCGTTCGACCGCAAAGGAGCGCCGCGAGATGGCGGCCGGGCTGGAGTCCGGCGCAGTCGACATCGTCATCGGTACGCACGCGCTCATCACCGAAGGGGTGGCGTTCCACAACCTCGGCGTGGCCGTCATCGACGAGCAGCACCGCTTCGGCGTCGAGCAACGTGCGGCGCTGCGCGGCAAGGGCGAGGATCCCGACGTGCTCGTGATGACGGCGACACCGATCCCGCGCACCGCGGCGATGACCGTGTACGGCGACCTCGACGTCGCCGTGCTCGACGAGTTGCCCCCGGGCCGCACGCCGATTGTGACGAAGTGGGCGAGGGGCGAACTCGAAGAAGAACTCGCGTGGAAGGCGGTGCGCGAGGAAGTCGCCGCCGGCCGTCAGGCGTACGTCGTGTGCCCGCTCATCGAAGGCTCTGAGAAGATCCAGGCAGCGTCCGCGATCGAGACGTACGAGGAGTTGGCTGCGGGTCACCTGCACGGGCTTCGGCTCGCGCTCCTGCATGGGCAAGTTCCCGCCAGGGAACGCGAAGCGACGATGGCGGCCTTCCGCGCCGGCGACGTCGACGTGCTCGTCGCCACGACCGTGATCGAAGTGGGCGTCGACGTTCCGAACGCCACCGTGATGGTGATCGTTAACGCCGATCGGTTCGGTCTCGCGCAGCTGCACCAGTTGCGCGGACGCGTCGGCCGCGGCGCCGACGCGTCGCGTTGCTTCCTCCTCGGTGAAGCGACGACGCCGGAAGGCGAGCGCCGCCTCGAGGCGATGGTGAAGTCGACCGACGGGTTCTTCCTCGCCGAGGAGGATTTGGACATTCGTGGTGAAGGCACGGTTCTCGGAACGCGGCAGAAGGGTCGCAACGATCTGCGGCTGGCATCGCTGCAGCGCGACGTGCGCCTCGTCGAGCAAGCTCGTGAAGTGGCCTTCGAGATGGTCGACCCGGTCGACGGGCTGGCGGCGCATCCCGTCCTGCAAGACGAAGTGCGGCTACTAATTGACGACGAAGAGGCCGAGTTCCTCTTCAAGAGCTGACGATGCTGCCCGCCAACCGTGACGACCGAACGGTGCACGTGCACCGCAACCTCGACGTCGACGAGGAGGACCTCCTCGACGCCATCACGTTGTTCGCCGCCGATCAGGACCTGGAGGTCGATCGCCGGCACGAGGGTCCGGGCTTGCTGTTCGTCCGCACCAAGGAGTCCACGGCGGAGTCGCACGTGTTCAAGCGCGGCGACTCGTTACGCGTGGTCATCACCGACACCGGTCACGGGCACGACATCGAGTTCGACGCCGACCTGCGGGCCTCGATCGACCGGAAGTCACACGATCGCAGCCGCCGTGTGCTGCGCGGCTACGCGGTCGGCGCGTTCTTCGCCGTGCTGGGTGCGAGAGGCTTGCTGCACGGAGTCGACTTCGGCGACTTCGTGTTGCTCGCGATCGGCGCCGGCTTCGGTCGTCGCGCGTTCGGGCGCGCCCAGAGCGCCTCGGACGGACTCGACGACCTGCAGCGCAAGGTCGCCAACGAACTGAACCGCGTGTGCGACGAAGCTGAACTCGCCTAGGCGCTCTTGACGGCCGCCGCGAAGTCGGCGAGCGCCTGCACCGCGAGTTCGAACAGGTTCGTCTGCCCGAAGAACGCGTGGAAGATGCCGTCGACGCGCGTCGCCGTCGTCGGAACGCCCGCTGACTTCAGCTTTTCTGCGTACGCCTCACCTTCGTCGCGCAGCGGATCGTGGCTGGTGGTCATCACCCACGCCGGGCACACGCCGGCGACGTCGGCGTAGAGCGGCGAAACGTCGGGGCGCGTCCAGACGTCCGGCCCCGCGTCGCCGAAGTACGTCGTGCGGAACCACTGCATCGTGTCCTTCGTCAGGAAGTTGCCGGTCCCGTTGCTCTCCATCGACTCGTGCGTCCCGGCCCAGTCGGTGACCGGATAGAGCAGCATCTGCAGCGCCAGCGGCGGACCGCCGGCGTCACGGGCGCGTAGCGCGACCAGCGCCGCCAGGTTGCCGCCGGCCGAGTCGCCGGCGACGATCAAGCGCGCTGCGTTGCCGCCGAGGTCGTCGGCGTTTGCCGCGGCCCACTGGGTCGCCGTCCACGCATCTTCGGCGGCCGCGGGGAAGGGGTGCTCGGGAGCCAGCCGATAGTCGACGTTCACGACGACGGCGCCGCTGGCCTCGGCGATCAATCGCGCCACGCCGTCGTAGGCGTCCATCGAGCCGACGACCATGCCCCCACCGTGGAAGAACACGACGATCGGAGCGTCTGGATCTTCGGTGGGCCGGTAGACCCGCGCCGGGATCGCGCCGTCCGGTCCCGGGATGGCGACGTCGCGCACTTCGCTCACTTCGGGGCCGGGCCCGTTCATCGCCCACCAGCCTGCGTAGCCCGCGCGAGAAGTTTCGACCGACGGTTCGGCCGGGGCGCCTTGCGCCGCCGCGCCGGCGTTGATCATGTCGATGATCGTCTGCGCCTGCGGGTGGTACGCGACGTCAGGCATTGATGGCTCCTCTCGTGGCGGTCGCTCGAAGTTCGTCGAGCCACCGTTCGGCGTGGCGACGGCTGCTCAGCGTGATCACGCTGACGTGGTCCGCGTGACGCGCCAGCGCGGCGTCGACTTGGGGTTTGGTGACGCGTTGATACGTCCACACGAAGGACGCGTACACGCGGTCGAGACGGTTCGCGCATCCCGGCGCGAGGTCGGCGCGGTGCCGGCCTTCGTGGTGCAGGAGCCGCGACGCCACCCCGCGCACCGCGATCCAACGCGAGTAATCGAGCACGATCGCGCCGTCGGCGCGCTTGAGACGGTGGTCGATTGTGTCGACGTGCGTGCCGTCGGCGATCCACGCGTCGCCCCCGAGCAACTCGTCGAGCTTGGCGTGCCACTCGGCGCGGTCGGGTTTGGCCCAGCCGGGCTTCCAGAACTCGCGGTCGAGATGGATCAGCGGCAAACCCGTGATGCCGGCGAGTTCGCGCGACAGCACGCTCTTGCCCGCGCCCCCCGGTCCCAGCACCAACACTCTCTGCACGCCGAGGAACTTATTCGGGCGTCACTCGTCGTCGCCGGGAACCACCAGATACCAGACGTCGAGGCAGTCCTCGCAGCGGTAGCGCATGACGTCGCCCGGTTCGGGCGGATCGTCGGGCGGTGGCGGCATCAAGAGGTGGCAGCGGCCACCACAGTCGATGCAATCGATGACGAGTTCAAACTCCATCGACACGAATGAACAATCCGTTCGCTTCGACCGCGACCACGTCGTCTGCGGTCACGATCCGGCCGAACACTTTCATGGCGCGCCGAGCATCGCCGTCCCGCCACGCCTCGACGCGCACGACTCGTCCGTCGATCGGGATCGGCTTGCGGTACTTGAGGTTGAGCGTGCCGGTGACGAGGTGCACCTTGTCGAGCGTCTGGCCGAGCGCTGCCATCGTTTCGTCGAGCACGAAAGCGGCCACACCGCCGTGCACGTTCTTGTGCGGGCCCTGGTGGCGCTCGTCAGGCGTGAAGCGGGCCACGAGCCCCGGTGGTTCGAGCGACCACTCCATGTCGATGTCGAACGCCATTGGCTGCAAGCATGCATCGGGTGAGGGTTGTGGCGGGAACTGCGAGGGGGCGAAAGCTCGTCGCGCCCAAGGGCCTCGACGTGCGACCGACGACCGAACGCGCGCGCGAGGCGATCGGCAACCGTCTGACGAGTATGGGAGTCCTGGCCGACGCCGCGGTGCTCGATCTCTTCGCGGGGACGGGCGCGCTCGGCATCGAAGCGCTGAGCCGCGGCGCGGCGCACGCGACGTTCGTCGAAAACGCACCGGCGTCGCTGCGCGCGCTCGAGCAAAACCTGGAGTCGTTGGGTCTGGTCGCACAGGCGACCGTCGTGCGCGCCGACGCCGCGACCTTCAAGCCGAGCGGACCCGTTGACATCGCGTTCATCGACCCGCCGTACACCTGGGACGGGTGGCCGCTGCTGCTGTCCCACGTGTCCGCGGCCGTGGCCGTCTGCGAGGCGCGGCACCCAATTGACGCCCCCGAGGGGTGGGAGTTGGTTCGTTCTGACCGTTACGGCACTACGGTTATCACGCTCCTGCAATACACCTCCTAGGGGTCCTGTGAGAACTGCACTCTTCCCCGGGTCGTTCGACCCGCTGCACAACGGACACGTCGACATCATCGAGATTGCGTCGCGCCTGTTCGACCGCGTGGTCGTGGGTGCGATTCGCAATCCCGGAAAGACGCCGCTGTTCACGCTCGACGAGCGTGAGGAGATGCTGAACAAGACCGTCGCCCCGCTCGGCAATGTCGACGTCGTCGCGCCGGAGAAGAGTCTCACCGTCGACGTCGCTCGTGAGGTCGGCGCGGACGTGATCGTCAAAGGCCTTCGCGTCGCCGCCGACTTCGAATACGAGTTGCAGATGGCGCAGATGAACAAGGCCATCTCCGGAATCCAGACCTTGTTCATTCCGTGCGGCTCGGCGAACTCGTTCATCGCCTCGACGTTGGTGCGCGACATCGCGAAGTACGGCGGCCTGGATCGCGTCGAGAAGTTCGTACCCCCCGCCGTTTTGGCCGCGCTCAGAGAGAAGTTCGCGTGACCGACTGGGAGGACCAAGAGGAGCGCTTCCAGAACCCGCCTGTCACTGCCAGCGGGCCAGGGACGGAGGTGTTGCTGCGACGGGTCATGGACGTGATCAACAACACGCGCCCGATGCCGTTGTCGAGTTCGCACCTGCTCAACAACAAGGACGAAGTCATCGAGCTGTTGGAAGACGCGCTCGCCCGTCTGCCTGACGAGCTGCGCCAGGCGCGGTGGTTGCTCAAGGAGCGCGAGGAGTTCCTGGCGCGCACCCAGCGCGAGGCCGACGAGATCATCGAGGTGGCGCGCACGCAAGCGGCACGCATGGTGCAAAAGACCGAGATCGTGCGTGAGGCACAGCTGTTCGCGCAGCGCACCGTCGACAAGGCGACAGAAGAAGCGAGCCGGCTGCGCAACGAGGCCGAGGACTACTGCGACCAGAAGCTGGCGCAGTTCGAGATCGTGCTGCAGCGCACCCTCAAAACCGTCCACTCGGGCCGCGAAAAGCTCCAGGTGACCCCGCTTCCCGAAGCGACCGAGGGCGACATCGACTACATGGCCGACGGCGAAGTCGGCGTCTTCGACCAGGACATCGACAGCTAAATCGGGTCGTCGCGCGTTCCCTAAACTGGAACGCCCATGTCACGCACCACGACATCCTGGATTGTGCCGATTGCCGACCTGTTGCGGCACCCGGGCGCGAAGCGTGACTTCGCGACCTCGGGTGAGCTCGGCGATATCCGCGTGACCTCGAGCTACGTCCCCGCGGGGACGCCCGCGGAGTTCGGCGGGACGGTCGAAGCCCTCGACGGGGGCGCTGTGCGAGTGCGTGGCCACGTGCACACCCGGTGGGTCGGCGAGTGCCGCCGATGCCTCGGGCCCGCCGCCGGCGACCTCGATGTGGACGTCAGCGAACTGTTCGAACGTGTCCCGGAGTCCGAAGACATCTATCCTCTCGGCGCCGATCGGTTGGACCTCGAACCGCTCGTGCGCGACGCTATTTACCTCGAATTGCCCCAGGCGCCGCTGTGTACGGCGAATTGCCAGGGTTTGTGTCCCGAATGCGGGGCCGACAGAAACACCGTCGATTGCGGTCACGCGGTCGACGCCATAGATCCTCGATGGGCCGCACTTCGCGACCTTGGCGAGCAGAACTAAGAGAGCGAAGAGATGGCAGTCCCCAAGAAGAAGACGAGCAAGGCCAAGACCCGCAGCCGCCGTGCCTCCGCGTGGAAGCTCGAGGCGCCGGCGCGCAGCATGTGCCCGCAGTGCGGTCGCGCCAAGGTGCCGCACGTCGTGTGCGGACACTGCGGTTGGTACAACGGCCGTCAGGCGATCGACGTCTAAGTAGATGAGCCAGCTGCCCGTTGCCATCGACGCGATGGGCGGCGACAAAGCCCCCGCCGAGATCGTCGAGGGGGCGCGCCAAGCCGCAGCTGCCGGTCTTGCCGTCGCGCTCGTCGGCCAGCCTGACGCCATCGGCGACGTCGGTGACATCCCCGTCATTGCGGCGAGCGAGGTCATCGCCATGGACGACGAGCCGGGCGCGGCTGTGCGTACGAAGAAGGACAGCTCGCTCGTGCGCGCCGCCGAGATGGTGCGCGACGGCACCGCCTGCGCGATGTTCTCCGCCGGCAACACCGGCGCCGGCATGGCCGCGGCGTTGTTGCGCTGCGGACGCCTCGAGGGCGTCGCCCGCCCCGCGATCGCGACGCCGATTCCTGTGCCGGGCGCAACCCCGACGGTCCTCGTCGACGCCGGCGCCAACGCCGAGTGTCACGCCGAGTGGCTCGTGCAGTTCGGTCAGCTCGGCAGTGCGTTCTCGCGGGTGCGCTTCGGCATCGACAATCCGCGCGTCGGTTTGCTGTCGATCGGTGAAGAGGCGACCAAGGGCACGTCGCTCGTGAAGGAAACGCACGCGTTGCTCAAGACGGCGGCGGGCATCAACTTCATCGGCAACGTCGAGGGCCGCGACATCCTCACCGACGACGTCGACGTCGTGGTGACCGATGGCTTCACCGGCAACGTCGCCCTGAAGACGCTCGAAGGCGCGATGAAGTTCCTCATCGGCAAGGTGTTCGAAGCGATCATGTCGAGCGACGAAGCCAAGGCGGCGGGCAACGTGTTGTTACCGGCGCTCGCTCCGACCGCCGACCAGCTCGATCCGGACTCGACTGGCGGCGCCGCGCTGCTCGGACTCAAGGGCCTTGCGCTGATCGGTCACGGGTCGTCGTCGGCGAAAGCGGTCGTCAACGCTGTGCGCATTGCGCACGAATTGGCAGACGCCCGCGTTATCGAAGCCTTAGGTGCGTCGGTAACCTCTGCGTAGTGCCGGCTGAAACTCACTCGCACACGAACCCCATCTCGCGGGAAGAGGTCGTCGCGTTGATTCGCGACCAGCTCAGCGAGATCCTCGAAATCGATCCGGAACGGGTCGAGCTCACCTCCGCGTTCGTCGACGATCTCGGTGCCGATGCTCTGGCGCTGATCGACCTTGTCGAAGCACTCGAAGGAGAACTCGGCGAACGTTCCGTCGGCTTCCGCATCGACGACGAGGACCTACAGGACCTACACACCGTCGGAGACGCCGTTGACTACATCCTCGCCCGAATCGGCACCTGATCCGACGGCGTCCGATCCGATCGG
Source organism: Actinomycetota bacterium (assembly GCA_041166285.1). Taxonomy (GTDB): domain Bacteria; phylum Actinomycetota; class Acidimicrobiia; order Acidimicrobiales; family JACCXE01; genus JACCXE01. Next base: position 9,189 of record JBEEFR010000029.1, read on the forward strand.
ATCGTTCGGAGCGCGACTCGGCTACGAGTTCAGCGAACGCGAAAGCCTCGAAGCGGCGCTCGCACACCGATCGTGGTGCGCCGAGAACGAGGGCAATCGTTCGAACGAGCGATTGGAGTTCCTCGGCGACTCGGTGCTCGGCCTCGTCGTGACCGACCACATCTATCGCACCTATCCCGATCTGCCCGAGGGCGAGTTGGCGAAGGTACGGTCGTCGGTGGTGAACGCCCAGGCGTTGGCCGAAGCTGCGCTCGGCCTCGATCTCGGCGCCGCGGTGCGACTCGGCAAGGGTGAGGACGCCTCAGGCGGACGGGAGAAGCCGTCGATTCTGTCCGACGCCTTCGAGGCCGTCATCGGCGCCATCTACCTCGACGGAGGGTGGGACGCGGCATCGGAGTTCGTGCTGCGGATGCTCGGCGAGATGATCGAAGAGGCGGCGGCGGGCCCGGGTGGTCAGGACTACAAGACTCGTCTCCAGGAGTTGGCGGCGCAGCACTATCCGGATCTGCCGCGGTACATGGTCGACGACGAAGGCCCCGATCACGCCAAGACGTTCTACGCGCGGGTGTACATCGGTCCCGACGAGCAAGGCCAAGGCCGCGGCCGGTCGAAGAAGCAGGCTGAGCAAGCCGCGGCGCGCGCCGCATGGGAATCACTGCGTCGCCTTGCCTGAGTTACCGGAGGTCGAAACGGTCCGGCGCGACCTCGCGCCGGCGCTGACGGGACGACGCATCAAGTCGGTTGTGGTGACGCGCGATCGCGCGGTGCGCCGGCAGCCGCACGACGAGTTCGCCGCGGTGCTGCGCGGCCGCACCATCGACGACGTGCGACGTCACGGCAAGTTCCTCATCTTCGATCTCGGCGACGGCGACGCCATGATCGGTCACCTCCGCATGTCGGGGCAGCTCCGCATCGCGCGCCGCAAAGACGAGATGATCAAGCACACGCACGTCGTCGTCGACCTCGACGACGGTTCACAGTTGCGCTTCGTCGACCCGCGCACGTTCGGCGAGCTGTACATCGACGAACTCGTCGGGGAGCGACCGCGCTCGCTCGCGCACCTCGGTCCCGACGCTGTCGCCCGCATCAGTGACGCTGCGTTCCACGAGCGGCTCGTCGGCCAGCGCCGGTTGTCGAACGTGAAGTCGGCGCTGCTCGACCAGACGACGGTCGCGGGCGTCGGCAACATCTACGCCGACGAGGCGCTGTTTGCGGCGCAGGTCCACCCGCAGCGGGTCGCGCCGTCGATCACGCTCGACGAGGCGGCGGCGATCCGCGCCAACCTGCAGAAAACCCTGCGCGCTGCCATCAAGTCACGTGGCACCACCTTCGACGACTTCGCCTACGTCGACGCCTACGGCCGCCGCGGCGGGTTCACGCCCAAGGTGTACGGGCGTGCCGGAAAGCCCTGCGTCCGCTGCGGAGATCCCATCACGAAGCTGGTCGTGGCGCAGCGAGGTACCCACGTCTGCGAAACGTGTCAAGCATCCGCGAATCCACCCAGCGC
>JBEEFR010000030.1:0-8962 GCA_041166285.1 Actinomycetota bacterium
GATCCTCGTGCTCGACGGCGGGCACCCCGTAGGGATCCTGACGCGCTCCGACTTGCTGGACTTCCTGGTCAGCAAATGAGCGAGTTCGAGACGCGCGCGGTGCACGCGGGTTGGGAACCGGACGACGCCACGGGCGCCGTCGTGCCTCCGATCAATCTGGCGACGACGTACGCGCAGACGTCGCCGGCGTCGCCCGTCGGCGACTTCGAGTACTCACGCTCGGGCAATCCGACGCGTGCAGTGCTCGAGCGCGCACTCGCCGAACTCGAAGGCGGCGCGCACGGCTTCGCGTTCGCCAGCGGTCTCGCAGCCGAAGACGCCGTGTTGCGGACGCTGCCCGCGGGCGCCCGCGTGGTCATCCCGCACGACGCGTACGGCGGCACGTACCGACTCGTGGCGCGCGTGCACGCGCCGATGGGACTCGAGTTCGAGGCCGTCGATCTCGGGGACCCGGCCGCGCTCAACCGCGCCGTCACGGAAGGCACGGCGATGGTGTGGTGCGAGACACCGACGAATCCCACGTTGGCGGTCGTCGACATCGGCAACGTCGCCGCGGTCGCGCACGCGGCCGGCGCCCGCCTCGTGGTCGACAACACGTTCGCCACGCCGTACCTGCAACAGCCGCTCGCCGACGGCGCCGACCTCGTCGTGCACTCGTCGACGAAATACCTCGGCGGTCATTCCGATGTCGTCGGTGGCGCTGTCGTCGTGAACGACGATGCGCTGGCCGACCAGATCCGCTTCCTGCAAAACGCGACGGGCGCCGTGCCCGCGCCGTTCGACTGCTGGCTCGTGTTGCGCGGGCTACGGACGCTGGCCGTGCGCGTCGAGCGTCAGCAACACAACGCCCGCGCCGTCGCGGCGTATCTCGAAACCGACGGCAACGTCAGCAAGGTGCTGTATCCCGGTTTCGGCGGGATGGTGTCGTTTCTCCACGCCGGTGGCGAGGACGGCGCAGTCGACGTTTGCCGGCGCACGCGGCTGTTCACGCTCGCCGAGAGCCTGGGTGCCGTGGAGTCACTCATCGAGCACCCTGGGCGCATGACGCACGCGTCGGTTGCGGGCACGTCGAACGAGGTCGATCCCGCGCTGGTCCGGCTCTCGTGCGGTATCGAACACGAAGACGATTTAATCGAGGACTTGCGCCAGGCTTTGGGATAAACCGAACCCCAGCATGGCTGGGGCCCGCGCAATTTTCACCAATTTGAACCAACGTCCGCGCGTGCGCGCCCACGTGATGGCGTGGGAAGCGAACGCGCCACTTGCGGTCGTGCTCGCCGTCCTCATCGTCGTCGGAGCGGCCTTCGCCCCGCTCTACGCGGTGCTCGTCGGGACAGTTATCGGCGCGGCGGCGCGCCACCAGTCCGTCACCGGCCCCCTCGTTGCGATCGGCTCGGTGTACGCCGTGTCGCAAGTGCTCGGACCGGCGCGCGACGCCGTCACCGGAATGCTCAACCGCCGCGTCGATGACCGCGTGCGCGCCCAGATGATGGAAGCGATGCTGCGCCCGCATGGCATCGCGCACCTCGAAGACGCGTCGCTGCAGGACAAGCTCGAACTGGCGCGCGGGATCGCGTGGGGCATCACGCCGGGGTCGACGGTCGGCGGTCTCGCGCAGTTGTGGTTCTCGCGCCTGTCATCGCTCGGGTCGCTCCTGCTCGTCGCGCGGTTCCGGTGGTGGCTCGCGGTGGTACTGCTCGTCGCCAACCTCGTGACGCTGCGCAGCAAGCGCAAGGCGTTCATCAACCTCACGCAGATCTACGGGCAGGGCACCGAACGCCTCCGCAAGTCGAGCTACTTCCGCGAGGTGGCGCTCGGCGCCGACGCCGCGAAAGAAGCGCGCGTGTTCGGACTCGGACCGTGGGCGATCGACCGCTTCGACGCCGCGTGGTTCGAGACGATGCGGGAGGTCTGGGCGGAGCGACGCCGCGGCGGTCTCGTGGTCAGCGCGGGACTGTTGCTCAAGGGCGTCGTCACGGTGAGCGCGTTTCTCTACATCGCCAACGCGGCGTTCGCGGCGGCGGCGCGCCCGCCGCAGGACTTCGTCGTCATCATCCAGGCATTGCTCAGCGTTGCCGGCCTGAGCATGGTGCTCGGCAATCCCGAACTCATCCTCGAACAGGGCACGTCCGCGATCCGTCCGACGATCGAAGTCGAGCGCGACATCGCGACGCACTCTGCATCCGCGATCCGGGGCGACCGCCAGGACGTCACCGAGCCGCGCGATTCGATCAAATTCGAGAACGTTTCCTTCGGGTATCCCGGGCGCGACGATCTCGTGTTCGACGGGCTCAACCTCGAACTGCCGGCGGGCCATTCGCTGGCGATCGTCGGCGACAACGGCGCCGGCAAGACGACACTCGTGAAGCTGCTGGCGCGGCTGTACGACCCGACCAGCGGGCGCATCACCGTCGACGGCGTGCCGCTCGCCGACGTCGACCCCTCGGCATGGCACCGCCAGCTGGCGGCGATCTTCCAGGACTTCGGGCGCTACGCGCTGACCGCCGCGGAGAACGTCGGGCTGTCGAACTTCGGTGAGGAGCCTGACCTCGACGCGCTCAACCGCGTCGCCGACCGCGTCGGGATCCGACCGCTGATCGACGGATGGGAGCACGGTTGGGACAGCGTGCTCAACCGCCAGTTCGACAAAGGCGTCGAGGCGTCGGGCGGCGAGTGGCAGCGGATTGCCCTTGCCCGCGCGCTGTTCGCCGTCGAGCGGGGCGCGCACGTGCTCGTGCTCGACGAGCCGACGGCGCAGCTCGACGTGCGCGGTGAAGCCGAGCTCTACGACCGCTTCCTCGAGTTGACGGCCGGACTCACCACCGTGGTCATCTCGCACCGCTTCTCGACGGTGCGCCGCGCCGATCGCATCGTCGTCGTCGAACACGGCAAGGTGTGCGAGGTCGGCAGCCACGACGAATTGATGGCGGCCGGCGGCAAGTACGCGTCGATGTTCGAACTGCAAGCGGCGAGGTTCGCGTCATGACGACGCGCGGTGTCGTCCCGAAGAAGCCTGGCCTGCGGGCGACGTGGCGCTCGATCGCGACCGCCATGCGGATCGGCTTCAAAGCGACGCCGAGTCGCATGGTCGGTCTCAGCGTCATGCGCGGCATGTCGGAATTCAGCGGACCGGTCCAAGCCTGGGGCGTGAAGGTGCTCACCGACGGCTTCTTCGCGCACGACCACGCCGGTGCAATCCGCGGTGCGCTGCTGGTCGCCGGCGCGCTCGTCATCGGTGACGCGCTGAGCTGGACCCAGATCAGCTTTCTCATGAGCGTGCGCGAGCGCGTCGGGCAAGCGATGGACCGCGAACTGATCGGGCTCGCGATGGACGTCCCCGGCATCGAGCACTACGAGCGACCCGAGTACCAGGACGAGTTGCAGCTGCTGCGCCAGCAGCGCGGCCAGCTCGCCAACATCCCCGACTCCACCATCGGAACCGCCGGTCTCGTACTGCGGTCGGTCACGACGATGGGACTTCTCGCGGCGATCCACCCCGCGCTGCTGTTCCTGCCCGTGTTCGGCATTCCCGCCGTCGTCGTGGGCGGCGTCGTCGAGCGACGCGCCCGGCGAGCCGAGGAGAGCGTCATCGAGCGCATGCGCTCGTACTACTGGCTCTACGCGACGGCCACTGAGCGCGAGCACGGCAAGGAGTTGCGCGTGTTCAGCACACGCGACGGCATGTTGCGGCGCCACAACGACCTCAGCGCCGAGGTGACAGGCGAGATCACCACCGTCAACAACGGCTCGGAACTGCTGACGGGACTCGCGTGGCTCATGTTCACGCTCGGCTTCGTCGCGGTGACGGCGTTCGTCGCCGTGCGCGTCAAGAACGGTGAAGCCACTCCCGGCGACTTGGCGCTGGCGCTGTCGCTGTCCCAGCAGATCAACAACCAGTTGACCGGTGCGGCGAACACCGTTGGCTTCATGATGCGTTGCGCGCGGGTCGGCTACCGGTACGTGTGGTTGTCGGACTACGCCAAGGCGGCGAAGGCGGCCGTCATTCCGGTCGCTCCGGCGGCGTTGCCCAGCGCGTTGCGCGACGGGATCGTGTTCGAGCACGTCTCGTTCCGCTACCCCGGCACCGACGTCGACGTGCTGCACGACGTCAACCTGCGCCTGCGCGCCGGCTCGACGGTGGCGCTCGTCGGAGACAACGGCGCCGGGAAGTCCACGCTGATCAAGCTCCTGTGCCGTTTCTACGAACCGGCGGAAGGCCGCATCCTCGTCGACGGCGTACCGCTGTCCGACGTCGACCCCGCCGAGTGGCGGTTGCGGATGGCCGCCGGCTTCCAGGACTTCGCTCGCTTCGAGTTGCTGGCGCAGACCGCCGTCGGAGTCGGTGACCTGCCGCTCGTCGACGACAGCGCTGCGGTACACGGCGCGCTCGACCGCGCCAGCGCGCTCGACGTCGTCGCCGATCTCCCGGCGGGACTCGGCACGCAGTTGGGGCGCAGCTTCGCCACGGGGGTCGAGTTGTCGGGCGGCCAGTGGCAGAAGCTCGCGCTCGGCCGGGCGATGATGCGCGAGCATCCGCTGCTGCTCCTGCTCGACGAGCCCACGTCGTCGCTCGACCCGCAGACGGAGCACGCGCTCTTCGAGCGCTACGCCGGCGCCGCCCGCCGCGTCGGCACCGAAGTGGGCGCCATCACGGTGCTGGTGAGCCACCGCTTTTCGACGGTCCGCATGGCCGATCACATCGTGCTCGTGAGCGGCGGCGTGATCGCCGAGGAGGGCACGCACGCCGAACTCGTCGGGCTCGACGGCACGTACGCCGAGCTATACGAACTCCAAGCGCGCGCCTATCGGTAACGTCGCGGGCATGAATCGCACCGCCCTTATCCAGGTCCTCGGTGCCGTGGCCTACGGCGAGCTGAAAGCGTACGAGGGCGCGAAAGCCGACGCCGCGGCCGCCACCACCGACGCCGACCGTCGACACTTCAAGAAGGTCGCAGCCGAGGAACTCCGTCATCACAAAGGTTTCGTGGCGCGGCTCGAGGCGATGGACGCGGATCCCGAGCGCGCCATGCGCCCGTACCGCACGGCGCTCGACCGCTATCACTCCGCCGAGTCACGCGGCGTCGTCGAAGACGCCGTCGCCGCGTATCTCGGTGAAGGTGTCGCCGACGATCTGCTGCAGTGGTTGCGCACCGTCGTCGACGACGAGACGGCGGCGTTCATCGACACGGTCATCGAAGACGAAGTCGAACACGAAGCCCACGCCGCAGCCGCGCTGCGCGACGTCATGGAGACGACACCGGGCGGAAAGAAGCGGGCCGCGGCCGGCGCGCAGAAGATGGCGCTGCACATGCTGTGGAGCGGACGCGATTCGGCGTCGTTGCCGTTGGCGGCGTTCGTACGCGTCGGCAACACCCCGGGACTGCTGACCGCGATCCTCGGTGGCCACGTCCGGCGCATGCGTGCCATCGGGCTGCGCCCGCTCGGACTGCTCGCGTAGTCGTTCGAGCCGTTCGCTAAGTTCGTCGCCGATGACGGTCACCGAGAACGCACCAGCAAAGGCCGAACGCTGGACGGCACAGTGGAAAGAGCTGTACGCCGAAGTGGTCACGTCGGGCCTGTGCACGGGCTGTTCCGGCTGCGTCGTGGCGTGCCCACACGACGTGCTCGGCTACAACGACGAGGAAGGCATCTACAAGCCGTTCCACCTCGAAGACGAACTCGGCCCGGCGAACTGCGGCCACGGCGAGCGGGGCTGTACGTCCTGCACCCGCGCCTGCCCGCGCTTTCGCACGTGGGAGACCGAGATCGACAACTACATGTTCGGGCGGAGCCGCACGATCGACGAGATCGACGGCATCTCGAAGGACATCATCCTCGCCCGCGCGTCAGACGACATGGTCCACAAGATGGGCCAGGACGGCGGCGTCGTCTCGGCGATGCTCATCTGGTGTCTCGAGAAGGGCTACATCGACGCGGCACTCGTCAGCTATCTCGAGGGCGACGGTTCGTCGTGGAAGGCGATCCCCGGCGTGGCGCGCACCAAGGACGAAGTGCTCGCCGCCGCCGGCAGCCGCTACACGTACTCCGCCACGCCGATGGGATACGCCGAAGCCGTCGCCGGTGGCGCAGAAAAGCTGGCGCTCGTCGGGATGGGTTGCCAGACGTCGAGTCCTCCTTCGATGAAGGCGCGCAAAGCCGGCAAGCCGGCGCGTCGCTTCGCCTTGAACATCGGCCTGCTGTGCTCGAAGACCTTCGACGACGCGATCTTCGAGGAGCTGTTCGAAGCCAAGTACGGCTTGAAGAAGCAGGACATGGTGAAGATGAACATCAAGGGCGTCTTCCAGATCTGGATGAAGAACGGCGACTACCACGAGGTCAACCTCAAGGAATGCCACGCCTGGACGCGTGAGGGTTGCAAGACGTGCCCCGACTTCGCCGCCGAACACGCTGACGTCTCCACCGGCGGAATCGGCGAGTTCAACGACTGGACGCTCACCATCGTGCGCACCGACATCGGTCGGGAGATCATCGTCAAGATGCTCGAAGACGGCTCACTCATCGGCCGCCCCGGCGACGACGATCCCGGCGCCATCACGCTGCTGCGCAAGTTGTCGCGCGTGTCACGCAACCGCTGGCCCGACACTGCGGTGCCCGAACCGAAGCTCATGAAGCCGCCGAAGAAGAAGGCAGCACCCGCGCCCACGGCCGAGGCCGCGCCGACGGTCTAAGGTCCTCCGGTCAACTTGTGATCGGAAGGACTCCGTAATGGCACGTGAAGCCGTCATCGTTTCGTACGCCCGCACCGGGCTCGCCAAGTCGCACCGGGGCGGCTTCAACAACACGCCTGCGATGTCGATGGCAGCGCACGCCATCAAGCACGCGGTCGACAAGGCGGGCATCGATCCCGCCGAGGTCGAAGACGTCTCGCTCGGCAACGGCGCGCACGGTTCGGGCAACCTCGGCCGTCTCGCCGGCTTGCTCGCCGGCCTGCCCGTCACCACGGGCGGCAACACGATCCAGCGCCACTGCTCGTCGGGGCTCAACGCCATCGCCGTCGCTGCCAACTACGTCAAGAACGACGGCGCCAACATCGTCGTCGGCGCCGGCGTCGAGGCGATCAGCCAGCCCGGTGGCGGCATAGGTGGGGTCGACCCGAAGCTGATCGAGGAGTACCCGGCGATCTTCATGGCGATGATCGACACCGCCGACATCGTGGCCGAGCGCTACGGCATCACCCGCGAAGCGCAGGACGAGTACGCCCTGCAGAGCCAGCAGCGCACGGCAGCCGCGCAGGCCGCTGATCTGTTCAAGGACGAGATCGTCCCGATGAAGACGCAAATGAAGAAGGTCGACAAGGAGACGAAGGAAGAGTCGATCGTCGACTACGTCGTCGACCGCGACGAGTGCAACCGTCCGACCACGACGCTCGAGAGCCTCGCGGCGCTGCAGCCCGTGAAGGGTCCCGGCAAGTTCATCACCGCGGGCAACGCGTCGCAGCTCTCCGACGGCGCCGCCGCCGTCGTGATCATGAGCGACGAAGAGGCGCAGAAGCGCGGCCTCAACCCTCTCGGCGCGTTCAAGGGCTGGGCCGTCGCAGGCTGCGAGCCCGACGAGATGGGCATCGGTCCGGTGTTCGCCGTGCCGCGCCTGCTCGAGCGTCACGGGCTCAAGGTCGACGACATCGACCTGTGGGAACTGAACGAGGCCTTCGCCTCACAGTGCCTCTACAGCCGCGACAAGCTCGGCATCGATCCCGAGAAGTACAACGTCAACGGCGGCTCGATCTCGATCGGGCACCCGTTCGGCATGACGGGCGCGCGCTGCACCGGCCACATCCTGCAAGAGGGTCAGCGCCGCGGCGCGAAGTGGGGCGTCGTCACGATGTGCATCGGCGGCGGCCAAGGCGCCGCCGGCCTCTTCGAGATCTACAGCTAAGGCAGCAGTTTCCGAATCTGATCGAGGTGGGATCGGTCGTGGCCTACGAGGGTCTCGACCGTTCCCTTGATCGTCACCAACCCTTGCTCTTCGTGGGTTCCGACGCGGGACCACTCTGCCTCTTCGAGTGATTCGTACAGTCGCAGGTTGGCGTCGCGCAGCGTGCGGAAGCGGTTGACCGATCCCGCGAGGTCGAGGTCGCACATCGACAGCCGCGCCGCCCACGCATCCTGGTCGTAACCGACGAGGGTTGGGTTGTCGTCGGTGAGCATCATGCGAATGCGCACGCTGTAGACCATCTCCGCGTCGGCCAGGTGCGCGGCGACCTGCGCGGCGCTCCACTCACCACGCTGCGGAACGTGGTTGAGGTCACGCGCCGTGCGATTCGACGTGAGCGCGACGAGATCGGCGACGGTTGACCGTAAGGCGTCGAGGGAGGGTCCACCAGGCACGGAATTGTCACACTAGACAACGGGTACGGCAGAGACATGCTTGCGGAAGTGACCCTCGATGTTGAGGTCGCGCGTGGCGTGCACGTCACCGCCGACGTCGCCGTTCCCGAAGATGCACGCGGCGTCGTGGCCTGCGCCAACCGGCACCCACCGCTGGCGAAGGCGTGCAACGAGCGTGGATTCGCGACCGCGCAGCTGAACCTCGTCTCGCCAGCACACGACGTGGAACGCGGCGCCGCCATCTTCGCCGACGCGGTCACGGCCATTACGAACGACGCGGCGCTGCGCGATCGACCGGTCGGCTACTTCGGTGCCGGCATGGACGGGGTCGCCGCGCTGGTGGCGGCGTCGCTGCACGCCAACGAAGTCGCATGCGTGGTCGCGCTCGACGCGCCGCTGCACCTCGCCGGCGCGCATCTGTCGGGTGTGCGCGCCGCGACGCTGTTCCTCGTCGACACCGACGACGAAGCGTCGAACACGAACGAGGAGTTGCCGCCGTTGCCCGGCGGGTCGATGCTCGTCCAGGTCGTGCCGCAGGAAGCCGCGAACATTCCCATCGCGGCGGCCGACTGGTTCGACCGCTACTTGCGTGGGGTCATGCGCGGCGCGCGCCG
>JBEEFR010000031.1:0-10568 GCA_041166285.1 Actinomycetota bacterium
TCGCCTTCCTCCGCGGGATCAATCTCGGGGGCCACAACGTCAAGAAGGAGCAGCTGATCCAGATCTTCGAGTCGATCGGCTGCGAGAACGTGACGACGTTCATCGCGTCGGGCAACGTCGTGTTCGACGCGAAGACGAAGCCATCGGAGGAGGTCGCCGAGGACGCGTTCCTCAACACGATCGGTTACGCCGCTCCCACCTTCATCCGTACGACGGCGCAACTCAAGAAGATCGTCGAGCGCCGACCGTTCAACGGCCGCGGCCCCGAGACCGGCGGCACCCTCCACATCGGCTTTCTGAAGCACAAGGGCTCGGCGAGTGCGGTGAAGGCGCTCGAGACCGACAACGACGAACTGCACGTCGATGGCACCACGGTCTACTGGCACACCCACACCGCACGGATGTCCGACTCCACGATCAACCCGGCGAAGATCGAGAAGGCTCTCGGTCAGCAGTCCACGTTCCGCTCGATCAAGACGCTCAACAACATCCTCGAGAAGTGGCCCACGTAAGCGCGTCACACCCCCTCGCCATACTTGTGCCTTAGGTGATGGCGGCTTGCGTCGACTACCATCGCTCGGTCCCACAGCAGCGTTCGTGGGAGCAACTGAATACGACCACCTGCTCCGCCACCGTGGCGGGGCCCCGGCGGAAGCGTCGGGTCCAGAGGAGGAGCACCGCCTATGCGGTCTTACGAAGTAGTTGTGATTTTCGACGCCACACTCGAGGAAGAGGCCATCCGGCCGGTCCTCGATCGTGCAACGGCGCCAGTCACCCGCGACGGCGGCAGAGTCAACACCGACAGGTGGGGCAAGCGCCGCTTCGCTTACGAGCTCAAGCACCGCTGGGAGGGCAATTACGTCCTCCTCTCGTTCGAGGCCGAGCCCAGCACGATCGCGGAGATCGACCGCGTCCTCTACCTCGCCGATGAGGTTCTGCGCCACAAGGTGATTCGCATTCCGGACAAGGTCGCGGGCAAGTCCCGTTCGACTCGTCCTGCCGAGGCGACCCCCGAACCGGCGCCAGCTGCGACAGGAGCAGAAAATGGCTGATAACACGATCACGCTCGTAGGCAACATCACTCGCGACCCGGAACTGCGTTTCCTGCCCAACGGCACGGCCAACGCCACGTTCGGCATCGCCGTCAACCGCCGCTGGCAGAACCGCCAGACCAGCGAGTGGGAAGAGAAGGTCTCCTTCTTCAACGTCGTGTGCTGGCGTGAGATGGCCGAGAACGCCGCGGCGTCGCTCGGTAAGGGCACGCGGATCCTCGTGACCGGCCGCCTCGAGCAGCGCAGTTACGAAACCCAGGACGGCGAGAAGCGCAGCGTCGTCGAGGTCATCGCCGACGAGATCGGGCCGAGCCTGCGTTGGGCCGAGGCTCAGGTGACGCGCAACGAGCGTCGCCAAGGTGAAGGCGGTGGCGGCGACTTCGGTGGTGGCGGCGGCGGTTCACGCCCCGTTCCTAACGAAGACGCAGCGCCGGGATACAGCGATGAGGAGCCCTTCTAGTGGCACGTGAACAGCGCGATCGCGACCGGAAGCGCAACCCGAAAGACACCGGTCGCCGCATCAAGAAGAAGGTCTGCCAGTTCTGCAAGGACGGCACGACCTGGATCGATTACAAGGACGTCCACGTCCTGCGGAAGTTCATGTCGGACCGAGGCAAGATCCGCACGCGTCGCGTCAGCGGCAACTGCGTGCAGCACCAGCGTGACGTGGCGATGGCGATCAAGACGTCGCGCGAGCTGGCGCTGCTGCCCTACGCGCAGCGGACGCTGTCCGAGCGCGCCAGCGGTCGTGGCGGCGGTCCCGGAGGCCGTGGCGGTCCCCGCGGTCCGCGTCGTGACGACGTCGACGACGAGCCCACGCTGGAAGACACGACGGGTGACACCGACGTGCTCGACTCGCTGCTCGAAGACGCCGAGGCCACCGGTGACGCCGACGAGACGGAGGGCGACGAGGAATGAAAGTCGTACTTCGCTCTGACGTCGACAACGTCGGCAAGCGCGGCGACCTCGTAGAGGTGGCCGACGGGTTCGCCCGCAACCTGCTGATTCCGTCGGGACAGGCGATTGTCGCCACCGACGGCATCAAGTCGCAGGCCGAGTCGATGCGTCGCCGGCGTGACCTCGCCGACGCCAAGGACCGGGAAGCCGCCGAGGTCGTGGCTCGCACGCTCGTGCCGCAGGTGATCACGATCAAGGCCAAGGCCGGCGCGGAGGGCAAACTCTTCGGTTCCGTCACGCCCGCCGACATCGTCGACGCCGTCAAGGCACAGACGGGCATCGAGCTCGACCGGCGCAAGCTGGGCGCGCACGACGCCATCAAGTCCGTCGGCACCCACGAGATCCCTGTGCAACTCCACAGCGACGTGAAGTTCCAGATCACGCTCGAGGTCGCCAGCGCCTAACGCAGCCAGCGTCACGGACGGTGTTACACCCCGTCCGTACACTTGTTCGGTATGACCCTGTGGACGAACGGTGCGCTTCCGCACCGTTCTCCACAAGGAAATCCCCGACTAGTCCCTCTAGCGATACACAACCCGCGTCCCTGACCATCACGGTCCCATGGTGCAATCGCTCGAAGACGCTCGCCGCCAACGCACCTCCGGCGCGCGCGTGCCTCCGCACGACCTGGCCGCGGAAACGTCGCTGTTGGGTGCGATGTTGCTGTCGCCCAACGCCATCGGGGCCGCCGCAGAGGTCCATCTCACCGCCGGCGACTTCTACAAGCCGGCACACGGCCACATCTACGAAGCCATCGAGGCGCTGTATCACCGTGGGGAGCCTGCCGACCCGGTAACGGTCTCCGACGAGTTGCACCGCGACGGCTTGCTCGAGGCCATCGGCGGCGCGGCAACGCTCGTCGAAATCCAGCGGGGAACGCCCGCCATCTCGAACGCGGCGCGCTACGCCCGTATCGTCGAGGAGATGTCGCAGCTGCGCCGGCTCATCGGCGTGGCGGCGGAGATCGCCGACCTCGGTTACTCGCTACCCGACGACGTCGCTACGGTGCTCGACCGCGCGGAAACACTCGTCTTCGACGTTAAGCAACGGCGCCTGTCCGACGACATGATGCCGGTGAGCGAGTTGCTCACCGACGCGCTCGACAAGCTCGAAGCGCTCTACGACCGCGGTGAAGCCGTCACCGGCGTACCGACGGGCTTCGAGGAACTCGACCATCGCCTCGCCGGCCTGCAGCCGAACAACCTCGTGGTCGTCGGCGCCCGCCCCGCAGTCGGCAAGACCAGCTTCGCCCTCGGCATCCTCGCCCACGCGGCGATGGAGGCGCGCGTGCCGTCGCTGCTGTTCAGCCTCGAAATGGGCAAGGACGAAATCACGCAGCGGCTGTTGTGCTCCGAAGCTCGCGTCGACGCCGGCAAGCTGCGCACCGGCAACTTCGACGACCGCGACTGGCAGAAGATCACCGCGGCCGTCGGTCGGCTCGCCGAAGCGCCGATCTACATCGACGACAACCCCAACGTGACGGTGATGGACATCCGCGCCAAAGCCCGGCGCCTCAAGGCGCGCGAGGGCCTCGGTCTGATCATCATCGACTACATGCAGCTCATGACGGGCCGCAATAAGGCTGAGAACCGTCAGGTCGAAGTGGCCGAGATGAGCCGCAGCCTCAAGATCCTCGCCCGCGAACTCGAGATCCCGGTGATGGCGCTCTCCCAGCTGTCCCGCACGCTCGAGCAACGCCAGGACAAGCGGCCGATGCTGTCGGACCTTCGCGAATCTGGTTCGCTCGAACAGGACGCCGACGTCGTCATGTTCCTGTACCGCGACGAGCTGTACCACCCCGACTCCGCCGACAAGGGCATCGCCGAAGTCATCGTCGCCAAGCACCGCTCCGGTCCGACGGGCACGACGCAGCTGGCGTTCCTGCCGCAGTTCACGCGCTTCGCCACCATGGCGAGGACGCTCTGATGGCACGCCAGCCGGACGACGGGTTGTGGGCCGCCGGGCTGGCTCGCCGGGCCAAAAGCGGTTCCGCGGAACCGCTTTGCGTCGAATGCCGTGACGACCCAGTAGAGCGGCCGACCGCCTCGGAGCTCACGCGGTTGTGGCGCCGCGGCAAAGGCTTCCGGCGTCACCGCGTCTACCGCTAGGAAACCAACTCGCGCCTGAAATCGCGACGACAACGGTCGCCGCGCCAAGCAGGATGACTGCATGGTCTGGGGCGAATGGAAGCTGCTGGTCCAGCGGTATCTCCGCCCCCATCGGCGACTCGTCATCCAACTCGCCATCGTGCTGTTCACGACGATCGGGCTGCAGGTGGCGACACCGCAAGTCGTGCGGGTCTTCATCGACCGCGCCACGTCGCCGAAGGTACGGCCGCTCGGATGGCTCACGGCCCTCTACCTCGGCGCGGTGCTGCTGCAACAACTCTTCCGCGTCGTCACTGCGTGGTTGAGCGAGGTCGTCGGCTGGCTCGCCACGAACGAGCTGCGCGCCGATCTCATGGCGCACTGTCTCGGCCTCGACCCGGCGTTCCACCAGACGCACCCGCCGGGCGCGCTCATCGAACGCATCGACGGTGACCTCAACGGCCTGAGCCTGTTCTTCGCGGAGTTCCTCCTCAACGTGCTGGGCAGCTTCTTGCTGCTCGTGGGTGTTCTCGTCGTGGTGTGGGTGCAGACACCCATCGCCGGTCTCACGCTGACGGTGTTCGCCGTGACGGGCTTGGCGACGCTCGTCGCGGTCAGGCGGATCTCGGCGAACGCGTGGGGCCGGTCACGCGAGGCCAACGCCGAGCTGTTCGGGTTCCTCGAGGAGCGGTTGGCGGGCACGCAGGACATCCGGTCGTCGGGTGCCGAGGCGTTCACCCTGCGCGGCTTCTACGCCCGCGCCCGCGACCGCCTCTGGACGACGAGCCACGCCCGCATCGTCGACGCCATCCCTCAGTCGGTCAACACGATCATCGCCACGATGGGCAACGCGGTGGCCTTCGTGGTGCCGACGCTTCTGGTGCGCCGCGGCTCGCTGACTATCGGTGCTGCGTTCGCCATGTACTTCTACGCACAGCTGCTGATGCAGCCGTTGACGAGCGTGTCGCGCCAGGTCGAACAACTGCAGCAGGCAATCGCCGGCGGTCGCCGCGTCGTCGCGTTGTTGGGAATGCAAAGCGAGATCGTCGACGGGCCGGGCGCGTCACTCGGAGAGGGACCGCTGCCGGTCGCGCTGTCACACGTCACCTTCGGCTACGGCGCCGACCCCGACGTCGTGCACGACGTCACGCTCGACGTGCCCGCCGGTGAAGTACTCGGGATCGTCGGGCGAACAGGCAGCGGCAAGTCGAGCTTGGCGCGCCTGCTGGTGCGGCTGCACGACCCCCGCGCCGGAGTGCTCAGTATTGGCGGCGTTGACATCCGCCAATTGACGCGCCGCCAACTGCGCGCGCACGTCGCACTCGTCACCCAAGAAGTGCACGTGTTGCGCGCCAGTGTGCGCGACAACCTGACGCTGTTTGACCCCGCGATCGACGACGCCGCCATCGAAGACGCGCTCATGCACCTCGGCCTCGGGCCGTGGTTCGCCGCACTGCCCGACGGACTCGACACCGTCGTACGGGAAGGCGGTGCGGGGCTCTCGGCAGGCGAATCGCAGCTGCTCGCGTTCGGACGCGCGTTCCTCACCGACCCGTCGGTCGTCGTGCTCGACGAGGCGTCGTCGCGGCTCGATCCGGCGACCGAGGCGGTGCTCGAAGGCGCGATCGACGCGCTGCTCGCGGGCCGCACCGGCATCGTGATCGCCCATCGGCTCGCCACCCTGGAACGGTGCGACACCATTTGCGTGCTCGACCACGGCCGTGTCGTCGAGTACGGCGACCGCCGAGTGCTGGCCGCCGACGAGACCACCCGCTTCGGTGCGCTGTTGCGCGCCGGCCTCGACGTGGTGCCGGGATGAGCGAACCCTGGCCGTCGTGGCGTTACGCCTGGCGGATGCACCGCTTCCGCCCGCGGCGCCAATTGATCAACCTGTCATTCGTCTTCGTCGGTTGGGCCGCGGGACTCTTGCCGGGTGTGGCGGCAAAGGTGGTCTTCGACCATCTCGCCCACACGCACCGGCACGCTTCGCTGCACTGGCTGCTGTGGCCGATGGCGCTGCTCGGCATGCGCGCCCTCGCGGGTATCGCGACGTGGTTCACGCTCCAGTCGACGAACGGTGCGTTCACCTTCGCCAACACCGCGATGCTCCAGCGCAATCTGCTGCGACGCGTCCTGGCGCTGCCGGGCGGCAAGGCGCTGCCGGCGTCCCCCGGCGAAGCGGTCAGCCGCTTCCGCGACGACACCGAGCTCGTCTCCTGGTACCCGATCATGTTCAACAACGTGCTCGGCTCGATGGTCACGGGCTCGATCGCGCTCGTCGTGATGATGCGCATCTCACCGCTGATCACCGTCGCGGTGTTCATTCCACTGCTGGTCGTTATCGGCATTGTCGAAGCGGCCCGGACGCGCATCGTGCTGTACCGCGAGGCGAACCGGGTCCGCACTTCGGAAGTCACAGGCTTCATCGCGGACGTGTTCGAGGCGGTGCAGTCGGTGCAAGTGGCCGGCGCGGAGGATCGCGTGGTCGCCCGATTCCGTGACCTCAACGCGCACCGCCGCCGCGCCGCGGTGCGCGACCGCTTGCTGCAAGAACTGCTCCAGGGCGCGTTCTGGATCGTCAACCTCGGCACCGGTGCGCTGCTCCTCGTCGCGGGGCGCGCCCTGCGCTCCGGCTCGTTCACGGTTGGCGACCTCGCGTTGTTCGTGTACTTCCTCGGCATCTTCCAGAACTTCTCCTCCGACATCGGCCAGGGCCTCGCGGGATACCGGCAACTCGGCGTGTCCTTTGCCCGCATGCACACGCTGCTCGCCGATCGGCCACCGCAGGAGTTGGTGGCCGACGACGACATTTACGAACGCGGGCCGTTGCCGCCGTCGTCGCCACCCCGAATCGACGTAGATCCGTTGCGCGAGCTGCGCGTCGACGGGCTCTCGTACAACCACGCAGGTGTTGGCTCAGGCATCAGCGACGTCTCGTTCCGCGTCCCGCGGGGCTCGTTCACCGTCGTCACGGGGCGCATCGGCGCCGGCAAGACAACGCTCCTCCAGTGCCTGCTCGGCCTCGTCCCGGCCGACGGGCGCGTGCTGTGGAACGGCGAGGAAGTCGCGGACCCACCGACGTTCCTCGTGCCACCGCGCACCGCGTACACGCCGCAGGTTCCGCAGTTGTTCAGCGAGACGCTGCTCGACAACATTGCCCTCGGCGTGGAGGGCGACATCGACGAAGCGGTCCGTCTCGCGGTGCTCGAAGACGACGTCGCGGAAATGCCCGAGGGGCTCGGCACTGCCATTGGGTCGCGGGGCCTGCGCCTGTCGGGCGGACAGATCCAACGCGCCGCCGCGGCGCGCATGTTCATCCGCCGTCCGGAGCTCCTTGTGTGCGACGACCTGTCGAGCGCGCTTGACGTCGAAACCGAAGCGCGCCTGTGGGAGCGCGTCCTTGGTGACGGCAACCGCACCGTGCTCGCCGTCTCGCACCGGCGCGCCGCGCTGCAGCGCGCCGACCAAGTGATCGTGCTGCGCGATGGCACGGTCGACGACATCGGCCCCCTCACCGACCTGTTGGGCCGCTGTGACGAGATGCGAGCGCTGTGGCGCCTCGAAGACTTCGTCGAGAGCGCGTAGCGGTGCATCCCGATGCGCAGCGCAAGGCGTCGCAGTACCTCGACATCGCGGCGAACGAGTTCGGCGAGCGCCTCGTCGGTTTCTATGTCGTCGGGTCAGCGGCGATGGGCGGTTACCGCCCACGTCAGAGTGACGTCGACTTCGTCGCCGTGCTCGACGACGCACTTGCCGGCGACTGCGGGCGGGTCCGCAAGGTGCAGCGCCGCGCCTTGTTGCGCGGCGGAGCGCGCGCCGCGACTCGTCTCGCGTTCCAGTCCGGTGCGTGCAACGGCACCTACCTGCGTGCGAGCGATCTCACGCGTCCGGTGACAGAGATCGAGCCGATCGCTTCCCACGTCGGCGTGTTCCACACGTGCGGTGTCGGCTTCGACGTCAACCCCGTCCAGTGGCAGACCTTCGCGCAGCACGGCGTCGCGTTGCGGGGCGCACCGCCAGCACAACTCGGGCTGCAGCCGCAACCGGAACTGTTGCGGCCGTGGACGCTCGACAATCTCAATAGCTACTGGAAGCGAGTCGCGACGAAGGCGGCCACGGGGAAGTCTTCGCACACCGTGCTGACGACGTCGCGCTGGGTTACGGCGTGGGTCGCGACCGGTACTGCACGCATGCATTGCACGCTCGCGACGGGAGACATCGTCTCGAAAGAACGCGCCGGCGAGTACGCGCTCGACACGTTCGACGCCGAGTGGCACCCGATCATTCGAGACGCCGTCGGCCACCTGCGACGCGAGAAACCCGACCCGGCGTTCCGCGACCGGCGCGTTCGCTACGAGACGACCGGCCGTTTCGGCCTCCACGTCATCGACTCAGCGAACGAACTCTTCTAGCGCAGGCAGCGCGGCGAGACTGGCATCGATCGGGAAGCCGTAGTCGTTGAGCCAGCGAATGGCACCAAGGCGACGCAACACCCAGTACGCCCACACCGCTTGGCGGTCGAGACCGGAGCCGTAACCGGCGATTACTTCGTCGAGCCGGTCGGGGTGGTCGAGCGTCAACACCGCAATGTCCTGGTGTCGGTCGCCGAAGCCGGAGTCCGCCCAGTCGATGATGCACGAGACGCCCGAGCCGTCGACGAAAACGTGATCGGGCTGGAAGTCACCATGGACGAAGACCGGCGCGGCGCCATGGGCCGCAAAGAACTGTGCGGCGGCACGCGTCAGTCGTTCCACCAGCGCGACGTCACCGACGCCGTGGTCGCGGAACCACTCGGCATACGCGTCGAGGTGCAGCGGATGCGCCGCCACGGCTGCGTTGGCCGGCACGAGGTCCTCTGCGCTCGGCGCGAACGCGGCGTGCAGCGACGCGAGCGCGGATCCGACCGCCCGCCAGTCGTCGTCGGGGGTGAGCGCACGCCCGAGCGCGGCTGAGGTGATGAGCACTGCGGGCGGCCCCGCCCGGTACCACAGCAACTCCGGAACGGCCACGGTGGTGACACTGCGCAGTGCGCGCACCTCCCGCTCCGCGCGCGCCGGGTCGGTTTCGACTTTCAGGAACACGTCACCGGCCTTCGCGACAGAGCGCGCGTCGTTCGCGGAGACGACTTCGATCAGTGAGTTGGTCACCGCAGCTTCCCCCACCTGTCAGTCCTCGAGATTCCGCAGCGCGTCGGCGGCGTCGTCGCGCTCGGCCTTCGCCTTCTCCTGTGCCTGTTCGGCGTCGTCGACCGCTGCTCGCGCTTGATCGAGGCGTTGCTCGGCGCGGCGGAGGCGATGCGTTGCCTTCTCCAACGCGGCGTCGAGCTGCTCGAGCCGATCACGCGCGCGGGCGATCGCTGCGTCGTCACACTCGGGCTCGGGCTCGGGCTCCGGCTCGGGCTCGGGCTCCACGGACCGATGCGTGCGCCGGGGCGTCAAAACCGGATCCGGCATGTCTTGGAGACCGAACCCCGACGGCGACAGCGTCGTCATCAGTCGGCCCGCTTTGAGCATCGCTGACCACTCGTCGCTCGTGCTCGCCGCCTCGAAGGTGCCCGCGGCGTCGTCGCGATACTGCTCTCCCCCCTCCTTGGCCACGGCGGCGGCGAGCGCGTTGATGCGCTTGCGCCATTCGTCGGTGGCATTGCGCAGTCCGCTGCCGTCCTTGCCTTGCACGGCGCGCGCCTGCGCAGCGTGCACCTCGCGCGCCGCGGCGATCAGTTCGTCGATGGCATCGGGCGAGCGGCGCGCCACTTGGTTGACGGCCCACGCCGCCGTGCTCGGCTTGCGCAGCTGCTTCACGGCAGCCGCCGTGTCCTTGTCGCCGGACTTTTTCAGCTCGCGGACGAGCGCGTCGCGACGCTTCACGAAGTCGTCGAGCGAACCGGCGAACAGTTCGTCTACGGCCTCCGTCATGCGCCTGACGGTACCCAGCGATTTCGATGTGGGTACTAACCCCGGGTGCCGAACACCAAACAGGAGCAAAAAGAGCAGCCACGGTCGGGCCTCGACGTCTTGCTGGCGCCCGTGATGGCCGCGGCGCTGTTCGTGGTCGCGATGATCCAGTCGCTGCGCACGCAACGCCGCGACGATCCCGAACCGAGCCCCGCGCCCGCCGACGCCGAACCCGAAGAGCGCGGCCTGAAGGCGAAGCTGAGCCGTCTCCCGGTGATCGGTGGCGTGCTGAAGGTGCAGAAGCGCTACGGCGAACTCAAGGGCAGCAACCTGGCGGCGGCGGTCGCGTTCCAAACGTTCCTGTCCCTGTTCCCGCTGCTGCTGGTGATCGTGGCGGTTGTCGGCTTCTTCGCGTCGAAGGACAGCACCGTCGGCACGCGCATCATCGGCAACCTTGGGCTGCAGGGTGAAGCGGCACGCACCGTCAGCGAAGCCATCGACACCGCCGCCAAGAATCCGACTGCGACCGGACCGATCGGGCTCGCGGGACTGCTGTGGTCGGGGCTCGGGCTCGTCAA
>JBEEFR010000032.1:0-7207 GCA_041166285.1 Actinomycetota bacterium
CCCTAACGCGTTAGCGCTTGTTGGCGGCGCCGGTGACGGAGTCGTTGGGGCACTTGAGGACCTTGTCGCAGGCGTCGCGGACCTGCGGGGCCCACCACACCCCGTCGCTCGTGTAGCCGAGCGGGGCGAACGAGCGGGAGCTGATCCCGACGACCTTGCCGTCGCTGTCGACGAGCGGGCCCCCCTGGAACGCGGTGCCGACGGGCGCGTCGTGCTGGATGCCGGGGCTGGAAACGTCGGCGACGAAGCCCTGCGTCGCCGCGCCACCAAGGGCGCCCAAGCCCGACAGCGCGAACACGCGCTCGCCGGTTTTGACGGAGCCCTTCGATGCGAACGACAGCGTGGGCACGCCGCCCTTCTGCACGATGATCAGCGCGATGTCCTTCGACTCGTCCCACGTCCACAGCTGGGACTTGACGACCTGATCCCGCTGGCGGACTTCGACGGCGGGTCCAGGGCGCACCGTGGCGGCGCGCACGGTCGTGTAGCTCGTGATTACGAACGTCTGTGAACTGTCCGACGCCACCGCGAATCCGGTGCCGACGGTTGGGTTGCCGGCTTCGTCCAACGATCGCACGAAGAACAGCGACGGCGCGTCCTTCTTCACGAGCGCTTGAAGGGTGTCGCCTTCGGCTTGGATCCGCTTGAGCGGCTCGATCTGGGTCTGGATCTCCGACTTGGCGTTCTCGGTTTCGGCCTTGATCGCCTTCTCCGCCAGCGAGAACCGCTTCTGATAGTTCGCCACGAACTTGTCGGCCCGCCGCTCGGCGTCGGTCTTGCGGCTGTCGTAATAGGCGTAGAGCACCGCGCCCGACAGTGACGCGCCCATCGAAAAGGCGACGAGCACCGCCACCATGCCCTTCACGCTGCGGGGCACGAAGCGCGCTGCGCTTTGGACCGCGCCCTTCACACTCCGATCGGCCATCCGGTGCAAGTTAGTAAGTTCGGTGCGGTGACGGACAACGCGCCGCTGGTCCCGCGGGACGCCGCCACCGTGATGCTCGTGCGCGACGGCGAGCGTGGCATGGAGGTTTGCATGCTGCGGCGCAACCTCAACTCCGACTTTGTCGGCGGCGCGTACGTGTTCCCGGGCGGTGCCGTCGACCCGCACGACAGCAGTGCGGAGGTCGAGGCGATCTGCCTCAACCGAGACGACAAGGACGCGTCGCGTCAGCTCGGCATCGAACGCGGAGGGTTGGCGTTCTGGGTGGCCGCGGTGCGCGAATGCTTCGAAGAGTCGGGCGTGCTGTTGGCCGTCGACGCCGACGGCGAAGTGGTGTCGATGGCCGACGACGCAACTGCGGAGCGGTTCGCGCAGTGGCGGCACAAGGTCAACAACGACGGCACGTCGCTCGTCGAGGTGTGCGCCGCCGAGAACCTGCGCTTGATGATGGGCGACATCTATTACTTCGCCCACTGGATCACGCCTGTCGGGCCGACGCGTCGCTACGACACGCGCTTCTTCGTCGCCGCCGCGCCTCCGGGGCAGATCCCCGCGCACGACGACCGCGAGACCATCGCCACGGTGTGGATCAACCCCGCGGACGCGCTCGAACAACAGAAGGCGGGCAAGTTCGACTTGATCTTCCCGACGATCAAGAACCTCGAAGCGATCAGCCGGTTCGACAAGGCGGCCGATCTGCTGGCGGCTGCCGCCGCGATCGACGAAGTCGTCACCGTCCTGCCGCGTGTGGTCAACGACGACCACGGGCTGCGCATCCTGCTACCCGGAGACGAGGGCTACGACGCCGTCATCGAGAGCGCGGCGAGCGCGGAGCCGATCGACCCGCGCGACCTGAAGCAGTGACGCTCGCGGCGCCGGTCGTCCACGGCAAGGTCGTGCGCCTCTCGAAGCTCGTGCGCCGCATCACGTGCGACAACCCAGGCGTGTTCACGGGCCCCGGTACGAACACATACCTCATCGGCAGGCCGGGATTCGCGCTGGTCGTGCTCGACCCCGGACCCGACGACGACAAGCACATCAAGGCGATCGCCCGCGCGGGGCGTGGTGCCATCAAGACGATCGTCGTCACGCACACGCACCCGGACCACTCACCCGGAGTGAAGCTGCTGAAGGAACTCACCGGAGCGACCGTCATCGGGTTTGACTCGCGGGACGAGTTCACGACCGATGTCGACGCCGGCGATGGCTTCGTCGTGAAACAGAGCGGCGTGCAGCTGCGCGCCGTGCACACGCCGGGTCACGCCAGCAACCACCTGTGCTGGCACCTGGCCGAGGAGAACGTGTTGTTCTCCGGTGATCACGTGATGGCCGGTTCGACCGTCGTGATCTCACCGCTCGACGGCGACATGCAGCAGTACCTCGACGCGCTCGAGAAGGTCCGCCGCCTGCGCGTCGACGCGATCGCGCCCGCCCACGGCCCGGTGCTGACGAATCCCGACGCCATTCTCAGCTGGTACGTCGCCCATCGTCTCGAACGCGAGCGACTCGTGCTCGCGGCACTGGCGCGCCGCGGCACGGCCACCGTCGACGAACTCGTCAACGACGTCTACACCGACGTGCCCAAGGACCGGTATCCCATCGCCCAGTTCTCGCTGTGGGCACACCTGCGCAAGCTGCGCGCCGACGGGTTCGCCGCGACGCGCAAACCCGACGATCTGACCGCCACATGGCAGATCAAATGGGGGACCCTGCGCCGCCTGAAATAGCCTCCGCGAATGCCAATCGTGGACGCGCGGGGCGTCACCAAGGTCTACCGAACCGGCGTCGTCGAAGTGACGGCGCTGCACGACATCAACCTCAGCATCGAACCGGGCGAGTTCGTCGCGGTGATGGGGCCGTCCGGGTCAGGCAAGACGACGCTGCTCAACTGCTTGTCGGGGCTCGACGACATCGACGAGGGCTCGGTGTTCGTCGAAGGTGACGACATCCACAAGATGGCCGACGGGGCGCGCACCGAGCACCGAGCTGGCCGCATGGGTTTCATCTTCCAGAGCTTCAACCTCATCCCTGTGCTCTCGGCCGTCGAGAACGTCGAGCTCCCGCTGCTGCTGAGCGGGTCGAAGGCCGGGACGGCGCGCGAGCGCGCGATGACGATGCTGCAGCGCGTCGGGCTCGATCATCGACCGAAGCACAAGCCGAACGAACTGTCAGGCGGTGAGCAGCAGCGCGTCGCGGTGGCGCGCGCCCTCGTGACCGAGCCCGCGATCGTGTGGGCCGACGAGCCGACCGGCAACCTTGACTCGACCATGGCGACTGCGGTGCTCGACTTGTTGCAAGAAGTGAACGACGCCGGCCAGACGATCCTCGTCGTCACGCACGACGACGGCATCGCCGCCTGCGCCCGGCGCCTCGTGCGCATGGCCGACGGCACGATCGTCGCCGACGGCGACGCCACCGCGCTGCTCGGCAAGGGTGACGGAGTCGCGTCGCCGGGCACGCGCGTCAGCCGCACGCGGTCACAGGCGCAGTAGTGCAGTTCGTCATCGTCGCGCTGCTGCTCGTCAGCATCGTCGACGCCATCCGCAACCCGACGATCCGGCGCCTCGCGGTTCGCAACGTGACCCGCCGGCGCGGCGAGGCCATGCTCGTGGTCCTCGGTTCGTTGCTCGGCACCGCCATCATCACCGCCGCGTTCATCGTCGGCGACACGCTCGGCGCGTCCGTGCGCGACCACGCGCGCACCGATCTGGGACCGATCGACGAATCGGTACGCGCGGTCGGCCTCGGCCGTTCCGACGAAGTGCTGGCGAAATTGCAGACGCCCGCGATTCCCGGCGTCGACGGCTACCTCAAGATGACGGCGGCCGGTGTTTCGATCGCGTCCGTCGGGCCGGACCGGCGCGCCGAGCCGTTCGCGGCGATCCACGAGGTGGACTTCGATCAAGCGCGCGCGTTCGGCGGCGACGCCGGCGCGACCGGCATGGCTCGCGCCGGCGCAACGCCGACCGGCGATGAAGCGGTGGTGTCGAAGGCCCTCGCACACAAACTCAAGGTCGCCGCCAACGACAAGATCGAGGTGTTCGGCTACGGGCACTCGCGTCAGTTCATCGTCCGCCAGGTAATCGCCGACAAGGGCATCGCCGGCGGTTCGTGCTTCGTGCCCATCGGCACCGTCGCCGGACTCGCCGCGCCGGCAGGCGCCGGGGGCGCGCTCGGCGCGGCGTTGACCGGACAGCCGCCAAGTTCGACGGTCCTCGTGTCGAACGACGGCGGCGTGTTCGACGGCGTCCAGCACACCGACGCCGTGACCGCGGCGGTCAAGCAGCGGCTCGCCGCGACTCCTCGGGTCGAAGTGTTCACCGCGAAGCAGGACCTCCTTGACAACGCGGACGACGTGTCGAAGCAGTTCCGGACGATCTTCAGCGGCATCGGCGCGTTCAGTGTGATCGCCGGCATCCTGCTGCTCGTCAACATCTTCGTGATGCTCGCCGACGAGCGAAAAAGCGAGCTCGGCATGCTGCGCGCCATCGGGCTGAAGCGCAATCAACTCGTCCGCGCCTTCGGCATGGAAGGCGCGGTCTACTCGGTGGTGTCGTCGCTGTTCGGCGTCATCGCCGGCATCGGTGTCGGCCGGCTCGTCGCCGTGCTCGCGAGCGGGATCTTCAATCGCGACAGCGGATTCGGTCGCGCCATCCACCTCCAGTTCTCGCTCAAGCCGTCGAGCCTGATCCTCGGGTTCATGATCGGCGCGTTCATTTCGCTCGTGACGGTGTGGGGCACGAGCATTCGCCTTGGACGCCTGAACGTGATTCGCGCGATCCGCGACATCGCCGAGGCGCCCGCGGATCGGGCGCGGCGACTCCGTACCTACGTGTTGTCGGCGCTCGGCATCGTCGTCGGACTCGTGATGTTCCAGGCAGGCGTGGCGCGCCAAGGCTGGTTCGGTGTGCTCGCCGGCGTGCCCATAGCGTCCGTGTCGTCGATCGCGCTCTTGCGCGGGTTCCTGCCGCGTCGCGTGGCGGTGGCGATCGGCTGCGGCGTCGCGCTCGTCTGGGGCATCGCCGTATTCACCTTGTTCCCCGACGCTCTTTCGAACACCGAGTTCTTCGCCTTCGTGACGCAAGGCGTCATCCTCGTCGGCAGCGCGACGGCCATCGTCGCCACGAACGACGACGTCGCCATCTGGGCGGTTTCGAAACTCGGCGTCTCGAGGCGCACGCTCGCCGCCCGGCTGGGCTTCGCGTATCCGCTCGCCCGCGTGTTCCGCACGTCGATGCTGCTCGGGATGTACGCCATCGTCGTGTTCACGCTGACGTTCCTGTCGGTGTTCAGCCATCTCTTCAGTGCGCAGGCGCCGAAGTTCGCGCAGGAAAACGCCGCGGGCTATCAGGTGCTCGTCGACTCCAACTATGCGAACCCGGTACCCGCATCGGTGTTGGCGCAGCAGCCCGACGTCACCGGCGTCGCCACGCTCGACCGGGCGTCGCCCGAGTGGACCACGCCCGTGCATCCCGACCGCGATCGCTGGACGTTGAGCGGCTACGACGACGCGCTGCTGGCCCACGGCGTGCCGACGCTGAACGAACGCCTCCCGCGGTTCCACGACGACCGCGCCGTATGGCAAGCCGTGATGCACGACCCGTCGCTCATCATCGTGCCGAACATCTTCTTGCAGCGCGGCGGGCCACCCGCCAGCGGCCTCAAAGCGGGCGACAAGATCCACGTGTTCGACACGTTGTCGGGCAAGTCGGCGGAGTTGACGATCGCCGGCAAGATCGAAAGTGACTTCACGTTCAACGGGCCCTACGTCGGCAAAGCGTTCCTGCACTCGTTCACGACCGACTTCACGCCGAGCCGCCACTTCGTCGAGGTGGCGAAGGGTGCCGACGCGTCGACCGTGGCGGCACGCATCGAGGGCAAGTTGCTCGACTACGGCGTCCAGGCCGACACGTTCCAGGACAAGATCTCCGAGGCGCTGTCGCAGCAGAACGGCTTCCTCAGCCTGATGCAGGGCTACCTCGGCCTCGGCTTGGTGATCGGCATCGCCGGGCTCGGCGTGGTGATGGTTCGCGCCGTGCGCGAGCGTCGGCGTCAGATCGGGATGCTGCGCGCCATGGGCTTTCCGAGTCGGATCGTGCGCCAGATGTTCCTGACGGAGGCGTCGTTCCTCGCGGTGCAAGGCATCGTGCTCGGAACGGTCCTGGCGCTCATCACGAGCTACAACCTGTTGACGCACTCGAGCACGTTCGGTGGCCAGAGCATCGGGTTTCAGATTCCGGTCGTCAACATCGCGATCGTGTCGGCGATCGCGCTGGTCGCGTCGCTCGCCGCGAGTGCCTATCCCGCGAACCAGGCGTCGAAGATCCGTCCTGCCGTGGCCCTGCGCATCGCCGACTAGGAGTCGCTAGCTTCTAACGCTGATGTCACTTCCGTCACTCGACGGCAGAGTCGCGTTGATCACTGGGGGAGCGTCAGGTCAGGGCCGAGCTGCCGCGCTCGCGTTCGCCGACGCCGGTGCGCGCGTCGCCGTTGCCGACGTCAACGACGTCGGCGCCAACGAAACCGTCAAGCTCGTCGAGGAGCGCGGCGGCGAAGCGATGGCAGTCGAAGCCGACGTGTCACGGCGCAGCGACAACGAGTCGATGGTCGACGCGGCAGTCGAGCGGTTCGGCCGCCTCGACGTGCTCTACAACAACGCCGCAGTGCAGATGTCCGGTCACCTGCTCGAGTGCAGCGACGAGGAGTGGGACGTGACGATGGCGACGAACCTCGACGCCGTGTTCTGGGCGTGCCGCGCCGCAATCCCGCGCATGCTCGACGGCGGCCGCGGGTCGATCATCAACACCGCTTCGGTGCTCGGCCTCATCGGCTCCGCCGGCTACTGCGCGTACGGCGCGGCGAAGGCGGGCCTCGTGGCGCTGACACGACAGATCGCCGTGGAGTACGGACCAGTGGTGCGCGCCAACGTGATCGCGCCCGGCTCGATCGACACGCCGCGTTTTCGCAAGGTCGCCGAAGACATGGGCATGGCGCGCGAGGACTTTCTCGAGATGCTGCATCGCAACATTCCGCTGCATCGCCTCGGCACCGCGGAAGACGTGGCGGGGATCGCGCTCTTCCTCGCTTCGGACCAGTCGGCGTACGTGACCGGCGCCGTCATCCCCGCCGACGGCGGACTGGCAGCGCTGCGATGAGCGCGGTTGCCATCGTGACCGGCGGCGCGTCGGGTCTGGGCGCCGCGATCTGCGGTCGCCTCGCCGCCGACGGGTTCCACGTCGTGGTCGCCGACTGCGACGGCGCCGG
>JBEEFR010000033.1:0-6579 GCA_041166285.1 Actinomycetota bacterium
ACACGGCGCACGGGGCGCGGGGGTCAGCTGGCGGGGCACGTGGTCCCCGTCGATGACCAGCTCGCCGTCCTGGGTGTCGGACACGACCGCGGACGGCCCGGCCAGGATCGCCGCGAGGCGATCGGCCACGTCATCCAGCGGTGCGGCTCCAAGGGGCATGGTCCGATTGTCGCAGGACGGTGTGACAAGAACGCGGAACGGCGACGGAAATCGGGACCTGAAACGATTAATCGGACGTGCTCGTCGAATCGAAGCGCCTAGCTGGGGGTCTGGGGGTGGTCAGACAAGGAACGAGGACCGCTACGGCACCCGCGGCGCCCGCCGGGTTCGTACCGTTTTACCGGTCGGCCATCGACCCCCTCTACTCCTATCTCGCCAACCGGTGCAGCTCGGTGGCCGAGGTCGAGGACCTCGTGCAGGAGTGCTTCGCGGCCGTGATCGTTGCTACGGATAATGGAACCGCGGAGGCGATGTCGATGCCGTGGCTGATGCGGGTGGCCCGGAACAAGCTGATCGATCACTACCGCCGGGAGAAGGTGCGGCGAATTCGGCTGCCGCTTCTTCGGGGCGATCTGGTCGACGAGGTCACGCTGTGGCACGGTGAGGCCTCGCGGGAGGCGGCACGTGAGAGCCTGGCTGCGCTCGCCCCCGACCACCGGGCGGTCTTGGTGCTGCGTCACCTCGACGGGTTGAGTGTGCCGGAGATCGCCCAGCTCATCGGCAAGTCCATTCATGCCACTGAGTCGGTTCTCGCCCGCGCCCGGGTGGCGTTCAAACGCGAGTTTGTGGAGGTGACCCGTGACTGACGATCCCGTCGCTGATCTCCTAGGCGGACTCGAGCGACCGGTCGCCGCCCCCGCAGAGTTCAAGGAGGACCTCCTTGCGTCCTTGCTTGGCGGAGAGGTCGACGCCAAGCCCGTTGTTGTTGGGCGACGTCGCGGTCGCGCCGCGTTTTTGTTGACGGCGGCGGCGTTGGTCATGGCGGTCCTGCTCGTGGCAGCGCTGCTCGGAGGACCGAACGGTTCTTCACGGGTGCGCACGCGGCGGCCGACCGATCACCCGCCGGACACGGCCGTGTCGACGCCCGACACAGTGTCGCCTCCGGACGGGCCTTCGAGCGGCGCGCCGAAGGCGACGACTCGATCGGGCAACCACGCCGCGAACCCGAGCACCGGCGGGGCGCGGACGCCCCCGTCAGCTTCGGCTTCGGCGGACCGCCTGGTGTACCAGAAGCTGTCGCCGAGCGGGAGCGACAGCGATCTTTGGGTCATGGACCTCGCGACCCGCGGCCAGGTGCAGATCACGTCTGGGCCCGCGGACGATCTGGATCCCGAGTGGTCACCCGACGGCCGCCGGATCGTGTTCTCCAGCGACGGTCGCCTGACCGTCATCAACGCCGATGGCTCGGCGCGACGCGTGATCGCAGAAAAGCAAAACGGGGTGTACGACCGCTCGCCGGCGTGGTCGCCGCGGGGCGACCTCATCGTGTTCACGAGTGGCAGCGCTGGCGACGTTGGCAGTTGTGTGCGCGCGAGTTGTTTGGATCTGTTCTCCGTCGCGCCCGATCACGGCGACTGGCCGCGCGACCTGGGCCATGGTGCGTGGTCGACCTGGACGCCCGACGGCGAACACATCGTGTACACCGATTCGAACAACCCTCTCTGCTCGACGACCTACACCAGCTACTGCGAAGGGAACCTCTATCTGGCGGACCCGGATGGTGGACACGCGAAGCCCCTTGGACAACTCGTCGGATCGTTCCCGACCGTGTCGGCGGATGGCTTGCGCATCGTGTACCAGCGCGGTCAAGGCAACGAAGCAGACATTCACGTCGCGCACATAGACGGCAGTGCTGACGCCGTGGTCGTCGCCGGCATGGATGACGACACGATGCCGACATGGGGTGGGCAGCGCTACGGGTTGTTGTTCCAATCCAACGGGCCGAGTGCGACCGCAGGCATTTACGCGTGTGACGCCGATGGTCAGCACAAACGGCTTGTTGTGGCCGGCGGTCTGTGGCCCGCCGTTCATTTGAGCTGACCCTTCGCGACGGAATCCGGATGCCCAAACGACAAAAGGGTCATGCGAAACCGGAAAACGTCACGCTTGGTCGGTGCGGTAATCCTGTTGGTCGCGGCTTTCATGGTCGTGACGCCCGACGCCAAAGCTTCCGCCAGAAAAGGTACGACCGAGACGTGGGTTGCCGGGGCATGGCAGGCCACACCGTCGCTCTTCCTGACCGGCGCGGGCGACCTCCCAAGTGGCGCTTGTCGGGGTGTGCCGTACACGGCGCTGGCGACGCTCATGGGGTCGTTTTCTGGAACGTGGCTCGAAAAGTCGATGACGGCTTCGTGCGAC
The DNA here is from genome assembly GCA_041166285.1 of Actinomycetota bacterium. Lineage (GTDB taxonomy): Bacteria > Actinomycetota > Acidimicrobiia > Acidimicrobiales > JACCXE01 > JACCXE01. Next base: position 2,359 of record JBEEFR010000033.1, read on the forward strand.
ACCACGCAGCTGCCCAAGCATTTGCGCTACCACTCCTCGGGCAAAGGAACGCTGTCGGGGGTCTACTTCGGTGACCTCAGCCACGGAACGCTCACGTGGACCGGGCACTGGGACGGCGACATGATCTCAGGTGAGAGCACTGGCGTATTCGAAATCACTGGCGGCGGCGGAGACGCCACGTTCAGATGTTCGAGCGGTCACCTCACGTTCGCCGGCTACACCACCGCCCCAACGTCGTTCGGCGGATGGAGCGGATCGTGGGTCCACGGCTGTCCCAAGTAGGTCCTGCCTGCTGGTAGAAACGGGCATGGTCCTCGAGATCACCACGTTTCGCCTGCTCGCCGACGTCGATGACGAGTCGTTCCTCGCCGCGGACAAAGCCGTGCAGACAGAGGTCTTCCCCAACTCGCCCGGCTACTTCCGCCGCACGACGGCGCGGGCGGAGGACGGCGAGTGGCTCGTCGTCGTCCTTTGGGGCGACGAAACGTCGATCGACGAGTTCAACGCCCGCATCGTGAGCGATCCCGTCCAACTCGCCTTCGACGAACTCATAGACCGCTCGACCATTAAGACGAAGCGCTACACCGACATCGGCGGCTGATGGCTCGTAAGCGTTCCCGGCCGGTCGCGGCGCGACGGCGGCTGCGCCGCGAGGACACCGTCGAGGCGGCCGTCGCCCGCGCCGCCGGGCTCAACGTGCGAGATCAACTTCAGTTGGCGCGCAATGCTTCTGTGTGGGGCGCCTCCGTGGCCGCCGTCGCCGCCGCGTGCCTTGCGCCGTCCGCGGTCGGAAACTTGGCAAGTGTGTGGGGACTGTTCGAGGGCCTGACGATCGTGCCCGCCGGCGTGCTCGTGCGGCGAGCGTGGATGCTGCAGCGCGGCTTGCGCTACCTCGACGAGACCGATGACCCCGCGATCACCGTCGGAGACGAGGGCATGGCGCACCTGCGCGAGTTGGTGAAGTCGCTCGACAGCAAGCCAGCGATCAAGGCCGGCAAGGCGGCGATCGCCGCCGCTGCACAGGCGTACCTGGAGCGAGCGCGCATTCTCGAGCGGCGAGGCCACGTCGAAGCGCTGCTGGTCGACAACGACCCGGGCATCAGCGACGAAGAATTGGCGCATGGCCTCGACAGCTGCAACCAGGAACTCGCCGCCATCGACGAGCAGATCGAGGGCCTCATCCTCGCTGTCGCACACCTGGCGAATTCGTCGGACCAATCCGCGGCCGTCGCCCTCACGAACGTCCGCGACGCAACGGATTCCGTGCAAGCCCTCGCGTCCGGCTTCGACGAACTCGCGGGGCAATAAGCGCTACTGCTGGACGAGGGTCAATGCGTTGCCTTCGGGGTCCTTGACGAACGCGATCGTGGGTCCGCCTGGGACGTCGAACGGGTCCGACTCTTTCGAACCACCGAGTTCGACGCAGCGCACCAACGACTCCTTGATGTCGCGCACTTGGACGTAGAGCGACACACCGGGCGCGTCGCCCGCCTGGATGTGGCCGCCTGGTCCGGGTTCGGGACCGCCGATGCCGGGCGCGATGTTCATGATCGGCGCGTCCTCGATCGACCAGTTGAACAGCGCCGCGTAGAACGCGCGCTGACGATCGGGATCACGCGCGGTGATCGCCCAGTGCACGACGGGACGGGACCAGTCAGCCATTCGGCAAGAATACGGGCATGCCTCCCCGCAGCCTCTGGAGCGGCGCGATCAGCTTCGGCTTGGTCAACGTGCCGGTGAAGATGATGACGGCCGTCTCGCCGAAGGACGTCCGCTTCAATCAGCTGCACGCCAAGGACAACTCGCGCATCCAGCAGAAGCGTTTCTGCGCGGACGAAGGTGTCGAGATTCCCTTCGACGAGATCGTGAAGGGCTACGAAGTGCGGCCCGGGCAGTACGTCGTCATCGACCCGCAAGAGCTCGACAGCCTCGACCCTGCGGCCACGCACACCATCGACATCCTCGAATTCGTCGACCTCGACCAGATCGACCCCGTCTACTTCGACCATCCCTATTACCTCGTGCCCGACACACGCGCCGAGAAGGCGTACGCGCTGCTGGCGCAATCGCTCGAGCGCACCGGCAAAGTCGGCATCGCCAAGTTCGTGATGCGCACCAAGGAGTACCTCGCGGCGATTCGCGCCACGAAAGGCGCGCTCGTGATCTCGACGTTGCTGTACGGCGACGAGGTCGTGCCGCTCGAGACGCTCGACACTCCGGGCCTCGAGACCGAACTCAACGAGCGCGAACTCAAGATGGCCGAGGCGCTCATCGAGTCGCTCACCGAGAAGTTCGACCCCGACCGGTACGAGGACACGTATCGCGAGAAGGTCATGGAACTGATCCGTCAGAAGGACGAAGGCGAAGAGATCGTGGTGCAGTCCGAGGCGGAACCGCCGACGAAGGTTGAAGACCTCATGGCCGCGCTCGAGGCGAGCGTGCAGGCGGCGCGAGAGAAGCGTGGCAAGGCCGACAAAGGTTGACGTCGACGTCGCCGGCCGGCGACTCACGCTCTCCAACCTCGACAAGGTTCTCTATCCCGACGCGCACTTCACCAAGGCCGAGGTGATCGACTACTACGCGCGCATCGCGCCGGTGATGGTGCCGCATCTCGCGGGACGGCCGATCACGTTCAAGCGCTATCCCGATGGCGTCGACGGCAAGTTCTTCTTCGAGAAGAACGCGCCGTCACACGCGCCGGACTGGGTGCCGACGATGACGCTGAGCGGTGGCGAGCGCGACGACTCGACGATCATCAACTACCCGCGCATCGAAGAGCCCGCGGCGCTGGTGTGGGCGGCGAACCTCGCCGCGATCGAGATCCATCCCGGGCTCGCGCGGGAGGGCACGATCCGCCAGCCCGATCACGTCGTGTTCGACCTCGATCCCGGCGAAGGCACCGACGTCATCGAGTGCTGCCAAGTCGGGTTGTGGTTGCGCGACGCCCTCGGCGATCTCGGGCTGCAAGCGTGGCCGAAGACAAGCGGCAGCAAGGGACTCCAGGTGTACGTGCCGCTGCACACGCCGTGCGACTTCGAAGACACGCGCGCCTTCTCCCTCGCCATCTCGCAGCTGCTCGAGAAGTGGCACCCGGAACTCATCGTCACGACGCAAGAACGCGACAAGCGCAAAGACAAGGTGCTGATCGACTGGCTGCAGAACGCGTCGTTCAAGACCACCATCGGCGTGTACTCGCTGCGCGCCAGACCGCAGCCGACGGTGTCGACGCCGGTCACGTGGGACGAAGTCGCGGCTGCGGATCTCGCCGAAGATCTGCGCTTCGAAGCCGCCGACGTGCTCGCCCGCATCGAAGAACACGGCGACCTGTGGGCCGACATATTGACCGTCGAACAGCGCTTGCCCGGCACCTAGAGTCGCCGAATGGACAAGGTCGAGCGACTCACGAACATCGTCGCGTTGCTGCTGACCACCACCCGGCCGCTCACCCTCGACGAGATCGCTGACGAAGTCGGCGGGTACCCCGAGAAAGGCGAGTCGCGCCGCGCCGCGTTCGAGCGCGACAAGAAGACGCTGCGCGCCGAAGGCGTGCCGCTCGAAGTTGTCGCCCAGTCCGACGGCGGCAGCGCCTACCGCATCGACCCGAACGCCTACTACCTGCCGCCGCTCGATCTCACCGACGACGAACGCGTCGCGCTCAACCTCGCGGTGGCGGGCGTCAACATGGACGGCGACACCGGACGCGACGCGCTGTACAAGTTGGGCGAAGGCGCAACCGACGGCCCGCGGCTAGCGGCGTTGCCGACCGACGACGGCCTCATCGACTTGTTCGACGCGTGGCGCCGGCGTGCGCCGGCGTTCTTCTCCTACCGCGGCGAGCGGCGCGAGCTCCACGTCTGGGGTGTGGCCTTTCGCAACGGCCGCTGGTACGTGTCGGGCCACGACGCCGGCAAGCAGCACGAGCGGTTGTTCCGCGTCGACCGCATCGACAACGGCGAGGTGACCGTCGGCGACGACGGCACCGCCACACCGACGCCTGCGGGCTTTGACCTTGCCGGCGTGCTGCCCGGACGCCAGTTCAACATGTACCCGCAAGACGACTTGGAGGAAGTGCTCGTCGACGTCGACGCCGGATGGGCCCGCGGCGCCATCAACGACCTCGGCGAGGAGTTCGTGACCGAGCGCCGCGACGACGGTTCGATCCGCGTGCGCCTCCACATCACGTCGCGCGACGGTTTCCGCTCGTGGCTGTACGGCTACCTC
>JBEEFR010000034.1:0-5025 GCA_041166285.1 Actinomycetota bacterium
CTTCGGGATCGCCGCCTCCGGCTTGCCTTCGGCCAGCGTTTCCTTCTCGAGCTGCGCGCGCTCGTTTTCGATCAACGCGGCGTCGACCTCGTCGCGCGTGACCGCGCCGGGCCGACTGAACGCGGCGGTGAGCGCGATGTCGTGCGCGAGTTCGACGGTACCGCCGTCGAGTTCGATCAGGATGCCGTTGACGCCGCGACCGTTCTGCACGTGCAGGTACGTGTCGAGCACGTGACCCTCGGGTACCTCGAAGCGCACGACCTGGCCGAGCTCGATGTTCTCCTTGAGCGTGAGCCGCAGGTCGTCGATGGCGTCGCTCATGTCGGCGGTCGCCGATTCGCCCTTGTCGACGACAGCCTGCGCGAGGTCGTTGACGAGGTTCACGAAGTCGGGCGACTTCGCGACGAAGTCGGTCTCGCACTTGAGTTGCACGAGCGCGGCGACGTTGCCGTTGCGCGCCAACGCGATTGCGCCCTCGGCGTTCTCGCGGTCGGACCGCTCGGCGGCTTTACCCAGGCCACGCTCGCGCAGCCACAACGCCGCGGCTTCGGCGTCGCCGGTGGTCTCTTCGAGGGCGCGCTTGGCGTCCATCATTCCGGCACCGGTCGACTGACGCAGCGCCTGCACTTCTTTTGCGGAGATAGCCATGGTTAGGAGGGTTCGGGTCCTTTGTCTGCGGAAACGTCTGCTTCGGATTCGGTCGGCGCCGGCTCGGCGGCGGGTGCGGCCGCGGGCGTCTGGGACGCAAGGCGCGCCTCGCGCTCTTGCGCCTGCAGCGCCGCCTGACGACGGGCTTCGGCCTGTTGCTGGGCGCGACGCGCCTCTTCTTCTTCGCTGCGTTCGGCGACACCGGGACCACCGGCGGCGTCAGCGGCGGCGCGGGCGCGGCGGCTAGCGATGAAACGGCCTTCTTCGACGGCCTCAGCGATGACGCGGCACAGCAGGTTGCCCGACCGGATGGCGTCGTCGTTGCCCGGGATCACGTACTGGATCACGTCGGGATCACAGTTCGTGTCGACCACGGCCACGACCGGCAGCTTCAGCTTGTTCGCCTCGGTGACGGCGAGGTGCTCCTTCTTCGTGTCGATCACGAAGATGGCGTCGGGAAGCCGGCTCAGGCCGCGGATGCCGCCGAGGTTGCGCTGCAGCTTGACGAGCTCGCGGCGCAGGATGAGCGCTTCCTTCTTCGGCATGTTCTCGAAGTCGCCGGCCTCGAGCATGCGCTCGTACTCCTGCATCTTCTTGACGCGGGCGAGGATGGTCTGGAAGTTCGTGAGCATGCCGCCGAGCCAACGCTCGTTGATGTAGGGCATGCCGCACTCCGCGGCGTAGCGGGCGACGGGATCCTGCGTCTGCTTCTTCGTGCCGACGAACAGGATCGTGCCGTTCTCCGCGACGAGGTCACGGACGAATTCGTAGGCGACCGCCGTGCGCTCCAGCGTCTGGTTCAGGTCGATCAGGTAGATGCCGTTGCGCTCGCCGAGGATGAACCGCTTCATCTTCGGGTTCCAGCGCCGGGTCTGGTGACCGAAGTGAACTCCCGCCTCCAGCAGTTGCTTCATGGTGACTACAGCCACGTTTGTTGTGCTCCTTGTTCGGTTGACGATCCGTGCGCGTCGCACCACCACGTGGTGACCGAAGCTGCGCGTACGGCAGTTGATGTGCCCGACACGGTGTCGAGCGGGGATCGATGTTACCCGACGTCGTAAAGCAGCACGTAGTTCGTGGGTTTTCCGGCGGTGGTGACCACGAGTTCGCGCCCTCCAGGAAGCTCGCCGACACCGAACCCGTCGACCGGCGGCCGCAGGCGGAACGATCCGCGCGGCGACGCGAGGCGGGGGCCATGACCGTCGAGCGGCAACGCAACGAGACGGTCGGCGACCAGCACGGGCTGACCGAACTCGGCGCTCGTGTTACGGCCGCGCACCGACCACAGACGACGGCCGTCATACGGGTCGTACGCCGTCAGTCGGCCCCAGTGGTCCGGGACGAGCAGTTCGTTGCCGTCGTCGGCCACGACGGGGACTTGGAACAGTTCGCTCTGGTCGGCCGTCGCGTCCCACCGGGGCGCGCCCGTCCGCGCGTCGACCGCGAACACGTGCTCGTCGGAAGCCACGGCGGCCACCAGATCGAGGCCGTCGGGGTACACGACGGGTGACGAGGTGCCGTAGACGCCGAGGTCGCCGCTCCACAGGATTGCTCCGGTCGTCGGATCGAGGCCCCACCACTGCGCAATGCCGACGACGACCACGACCGGCGCGCCCGCTGCGGTCTGCGCGACTGCCGGCTCCGCGGTGCTCGCCGTCGGCAGCACCATTCGCCAGCGCTCGGCACCGGTCACCCGGTCGACGCCGACCGTGAGTCCGTTCGCCGTCGTAAAGACGACGGTGTCGGCCGCGACGACGGGCCGATTGGCGCGGTTGTCGTCTTTGTCGGCGGTGGTCGGCGCCGACCACGCGACCTGTCCCGTGTCGCGGTGCAGGGCGACGACCACGCGTTTGCCGGCGACGAACACGCGGTCACGGTCGATGCGCGGCGCGTTGGCGAGCGCGCCCTCGACCGCAGTCGTCCACTCGAGTTTTCCGTCACGCGAGATCGCCACGACTTCCGACTCCCCCGCCGTCACAAGGACTCCGCGCTGATCGGAGGCCGGCAGGCCGACGAAGTCGGCGGCGATCGGGACGCGCCATCGCTCTTTCACGCGTGGATGGATCCGCGCAGACTCCGCTCCGGACGACGGAGCGGCGCCGCGCGAGAACGCGAACGCCGCGGTCGCCAGCGCTGCGCCGACGACCAAGAGAGCGACGAGAAGGAATCGGAGGTATCGCACGAGGAGCTCCTTGCGTTAGGGGGTGACCGCGCTTGCGGGGTCTTCGAGGGTCGCGATCGCCGCGCCCGTAAACGCGCGGGTTGCGGTGTCGGCAACGGCGTGACACGTGGGAGGGGCATCCGCGATCGCCAAGCGCACTTCGCGGCGCGCCGCGGGCGACTGCTTGATCGTGCTGTGGCTCCCGGTGACCGGGTTGCTCGGGGTGGCGTCGACGATCACGTTCGCGGCGTTGGCGAGACGCGTGCGCACGGCGGGCACGGTCATGTCCATCGCCGAAGCAATCGACGTGTACGCGACGCCCTCTCGCAGTGACCGATGGTTGATGCGGTCGATGAACTGCGACGTCTCCGAGAGCTGCGCGACGCCGGGGCCGGTGAGGTCGAACGATGAAAACCGGCGCTTTGCCAGCGCGCGAATCGCTCGACCCTCGGCCGACCACCGCAGCCACGCCGCCGTTGTCGCGCCGTCGGCACCGTGATGGGGGGTCGCCAGCGTGACGACGTGGGCGATCGACGGCAGTTCGTGGCCGGGGCCGTCGTAGTCGTGCGCCAGGGCCTCACGGACGATGAGCCCGCCTTGGCTGTGCGCGATCAAGTCAACCTGCGCTCCGGGATGCTCCTTGGCGATTTCGTCGAGGAGGTCGCGTAAATCGCGGGCGTCGTCGCGCAGGTCGCGAGTCGTGTCGCGGGCCTCGTAGGGCTCGGGGTGGCGCCCGCCGCGGTAGGAGAAGTCGATGATGTTCTCGGGCGCGTACCCGAGCGCAGCCGCGTCGAGCTCGCTCGACAACGTCTCCGGAGCGTGCTGATACCGGGCGTGCGACCCGAGCCCGGCGACGAAAACTGCGATCCGGTTTTGCGGCATCGGCATCGGCGGCGATGCCTCGTCCTCGGGTGTGCAGGGCCGCGCCCACGCTTCGATGATGTCGGCGAGCGCCGCCGCGAGCGCGGCGAAGGGCCCGGCCCATTCGCCCATGTTGACGATCTGGTCGAGCAACCCGACCAAGCCGCTGGTCGTCGCGTCGAGCGCGGCGTGCGTCAGATCCACGGCGCCGTCGCGCACGTCGCGCGCGAACGCCATCAGCTGACGACCGAGGCGTAGCAACGCCGTGCGCGACTGACCACTCGCACCGCTCGCCAGCCGAAACGCGTGTGTCGCGAGGTGCTCGAGGGAATCGGCGAAGTCCGCCGCCCCGGCTGCCCCGGGCGCCCCGGCGCGTTTAGGTTCGCCGGCGCCCGCCCAGGTGTAGCTGGACTGGTCGACGGTTTGGGCACGGTCGGCGACGAAGCGACCCAACGCCCGCGAGTCGTGATGCGCGCCCTCTTCGCTGAACTCGCCGTCGGGGATGAGATGGACCCGCGCCGGTCCAATCTCGATGAGGATCGCGGGGTCGACGTACGCGTCACCGATGCGCGCGCCGAAGTGGAACGTGTCCTTGGTCGTGCCGACCGGATCGTTCTGCCGCATGACCTGGCCGGAGCGCACTTCGATCGAACGCAAGAACGAGTAGCTGGTGCGTACGCCGTCGGCGTGCTGGATCACGACGTGCAGCGCGCCGCCGACCTGGCCGGCGAAAGTGACGCGTCCCGGCGCCGATGCGCGCGCGACGTCACCGGGTGTCGTGGCGTATTCGAGGCCACGGTTGCCGGAGCCGTACGGGGTCGACGGTGGTCGGAACGGATCGACGACGGGGCCGTTCACCGGAGCGACGTACGTCACGGGCGCGGCAGAGGCCGGGGGCGCGAACCCGGCGAGGACGGCGATGCCAACCAGCACCGCCAGCGCCGCGAAGCTGCGGCGCACAGGCAATCTCCCTTAGACCGGCATCGAAGATGCGCGGACTACCGACGGGGAAGCGGTGGAGCGAACGTAGCGACCAAAGTCGCCCGTCGAAAGAGGCAGTTTCAGCGCGTCGGCATCCGGTGCCACCACCCTCCTCCGCCTTCGGCGCGCCGCGCCGCCGCCAACTCCTGCAGCGCGACCAGCACTTCGCCGCGCGTGAGGCTCGCTTCACTTACCAGCGCATCGGTGGTCATCGGCACGAAGTCGAGGACGTCGAGCACTTGGCGCGCCCGCGCCGACAACCGGCTCCGGCGGGGCTTCGGCAGTTCGAACAGGCGCGGTGATGTTTCGAGACCGAGCGCGAGCAACACGTCGTCGGCGCACGTCACAGGCGGGATGCCGTCGACGAGGAGTCG
>JBEEFR010000035.1:0-11125 GCA_041166285.1 Actinomycetota bacterium
GAGCTAGTCGACATTCCGTCGGTGAGCCACGACGAAGCGGCGATCACCGATCACATCGCCGCGCTCTTCGAGAAGCTCGACGGGTTCAGCGTCGACCGGGTCGGTGCCAATCTGGTGGCCCGCACCAACTTCGGGCGGGCGCAGCGGCTGGTGCTCGCCGGCCACACCGACACCGTGCCGGTGAACGACAACGCCACGGCGCGCATCGATGGCGACAAGTTGTTCGGCCTTGGCGCCTCCGACATGAAAAGCGGCCTGGCCATCTTCATCGCGCTGGCCGAGGCCGTCGGTCGCGGCGAGATCGCACCCACCTGCGACCTCACCTTCGTCTTCTACGCCTGCGAGGAAGTGGCGCGGGAGGACAACGGGCTGCTCGAGCTGTTTGCGTCGCGTCCCGACTTGACCGCGTGTGACGCCGCCATCCTCGGCGAGCCCACCGACGCCTGGATCGAGGCGGGGTGCCAGGGTGCCTTCTCGGTGGAGCTGACCTTCGTCGGACAGCGAGCGCACAGCGCCCGCCCCTGGACCGGCGTGAACGCCATCCACCGCTGCGGTGCAGCTATCGATCGCGTGCGCGACTGGCCGGGGCGCCAGCCCGTCATCGACGGCTGTGAGTATCGCGAGGCGATGCAGGTGGTGCTGGTCAGTGGCGGTGTCTCCCGCAACGTGGTGCCCGACCGCTGCACCATCACGATCAACCACCGTTTCGCACCCGACCACAGCCTCGACGACGCCCGGGCGGCGGTGCGCTCCGTCGTGGGCGACGCCTTCGACGAAGCCAACGGCGACACGTGGGTGGAGATCGACGTGTCGGCGGCCGCACCACCGTCGCTTAACCATCCCTTGCTGGCAACGCTCGTCGAACGCTCGGGCCGGGCCCCGCGGGCGAAGCTGGGGTGGACCGATGTGGCGTTCTTCGCCGAGCAGTCGATCCCGGCCGCCAATTTCGGCCCCGGCGACCCGCTGCTAGCACACACGCAGGGCGAGTTCGTCACGAAAGCGCAACTCGATGCCGCTTGGCAAACGATCGTGGGGGTCGTCACTTCCTGATTCGTTGGCGATGTTTGTCTTCGGCGGAGAAGTGGCACCATGGAGCGGTCATGCGCTTCCCCCTGCGACTGCTTGTCGCGCTCGTTCTCGTACTCGGAATTGCCGGCCTCCGCCCCGCGGCGGCCGCGGACGACCCGCTGGGGAATCGCCAGTGGGGCCTGATTCAGGTGCACGCGCCGGCGGCGTGGTCGGTCTCGACGGGCGAGGGCGTCAAGATCGGCATCGTCGATTCGGGCGTCAACCGCAACCACGAGGACCTCGTCGGCAAAGTGGTGGCGTCGGCGACGTGCACCGATCACTCCGGAAAACCGGAGAACTGCCGCACGGGTCCCGGCGAGGGCAACGACATCAACGGGCACGGCACCCACGTCGCCGGCATAGCGGCGGCAGTGACCGGCAACGGGACCGGCATCGCCGGCGTGGCGCCGGGCGCGAAGTTGATCGTGGCGCGGGCCTTCGAGCCCGATCCGAACGGCGGTGAACCGACGGCTGACCTCAACGACGTCAAGGCCGGCATCGAGTGGGTCGTGTCGCAGGGCGCGCAGATCGTGAACCTCAGCGTCGGCGTGGAGACCTCGGGCGTGTGCTTGCTGTGTGGCTCCGGTAGCTCGAACCCGCTGGGCCCCGTCGTCGAGGAGGCGTGGCAGAAGGGCGCGCTGCCCATCATCGCGTCGGGCAACAACAACTCGCAGCTGTTCGGCGGGAGTTCAGGCGGCTATTCGAAGCTCGACGCCATCGTCGTCGGCGCTACCGCGCCCGACGGCACGGTCGAGGCGTACTCGACGGCGATCGGCAACGCGAAGTGGGGCATCGTCGCCCCGGGCGGCGATGAGGTCGCGCCCACGGACCCGCGCTGCACCGACTCGTCGCGGACGGACTGCCCGATGGTGCTGTCGACCTACGCCGGCAACACGTGCACACCGGCGAACGCGCCGAGTTGCTACGCCTACCTCTCGGGCACGTCGATGTCGACGCCCCACGTCAGCGGCGCGGCAGCGCTGCTGTTCGCGCACGGACTGTCGCGCCAGGAAGTCGTCGACACGTTGCTGGCCACTGCGGACCCGATCGACTGCGGCGCGAACTGCGCCGGACGCCTCAACGCGGCGCGCGCTCTTGACGCGGTACCGAACGACTCCAACAACGGCGGGACGAACAACGGCGGCGGCAACCACCCGGCCACGACGAAGAAGCCGTCATCGTCGGGCATGACCGCCAATGGCGGTGCCACCACGACGACGCCGACCTCGTCGCCGTTCACGTTCAATTCAGAGAACAACGGGTCGACTACGACGTTGCGTCCGCCGCGCGGGGCCATCTTGTTGCAGTCCAAGCCGCGCGACGACAAGAGCGTTCCGGTGGCCGTGGGCTTGGCGGGGATTGTTTCGCTGGCGTTTGCCGCGTTGGCGATGAGTTACAACCTGCGCAAGACGCTGACGACTTTGCCGTAGATCACGACCTCGCCGCCGCTGAACACCATCGGCTTGAGGCGCGGATTGGCGGGCTCGAGGGTGACCGTCGCACCCTTCTTGCGGAACGTCTTCACGGTGGCCTCGCCGCCGGGGATTCCGGCCACGACGATGTCGCCGTTGCGCGCTTCGGGCTGGCTGCGCACGACCACGTAGTCGCCGTCGAGGATGGCGGCATCGATCATCGAGTCACCGCGCACGCGCAGGACGAACGCGGCGTCGGTGCCGGTGAAGTCTTCGGGCAGCGGGAGGAGTTCCTCGACGCGCTCGTCGGCGAGCACGCCCGTGCCGGCGGCCACGTCGCCGACGAGCGGCAAGTGACGGACGCGGGCCTTGTCGACCTGCTGATCGGAATTCGGGTCGAACCGCACCTCGATGGCGCGTGGCTTGGTGGGGTCGCGGCGCAGGAAGCCCTGCTTCTGCAGCGTGTTGAGGTGCGCGTGGACCGATGACGACGACGTGAGGCCGACGGCCTCGCCGATTTCACGAACCGAGGGGGGATAGCCGCGGTCCCGCAACGACTTCTCGATGACCTCGAGAATCTCCCGCCGCTTCCCCGTAAGCACCTGCTCCGACATCTTGTTCCTCCCGAACGTGTGTTCTCAGCACCGTACTGACGCGGAGGAGCTAGTGCAAACACCCGTTCGACTGGGGGCTTGACGGCGAACGCGTGTTCGGTCATGATCGAACACGCGTTTGGGTGTTACACCCCCTCTGTACAACGTCCCTGTGAACGCACGAAAGGAGCTCCCGGTGCAAGCGACGATCCCTCTCAACTACCGCCCGACGGTCCACCGCCGTCCGTCAATGGCGGTCTATCGCCGCCGCCGTATCGCGGTGCTGCTTTGTGCCGCAGCCGTCATCGCCTGCGGGTGGATGGGGTTGCACCGGCTCGCCGGCGCGTCCGGTGGCGGCCCCCTCACCGCCGCCGGGCAGCCGGTGAGCATCGATGCCACGTTCGCCTCGCATTCGCGGGTGATCGTGCAGCCGGGCGACACGATGTGGACGCTCGCCCGCCGAGCCCAGCCCACCGGAGACATCCGCCCGTTGGTTGCCTCCATGGAGGCCAAGCGCCACGGCCGTCCGCTGCAGGTCGGCGAGACCATTCAGATCTGAGCGCCTAGCCTTGGTGTGTGAAGTGTCCGCACTGTTCGGCCGATGACGACAAGGTCATCGACTCGCGCGGCGCCGACGATTCCAGCGCGATCCGTCGCCGCCGGGAGTGCCTGTCGTGCGGGCGACGGTTCACGACCTTCGAACGCGTAGAGGAAGTGCCGCTCGTCGTCGTGAAGCGCTCGGGCGCGGTCGTGCCGTTCGATCGCGCTCGCATCGTCGCCGGGATCCGTTCCGCAGCGAAGAACCGCCCGATTTCCGAAGACCAGATGGAGGCGTTGGCCTTCGAGGTCGAGGAACAGTCGCGTCTGGTCAGCGGCGACGTGAGCACCGAGTCGATCGGCCTCGCGGTGCTCGAAGGCTTGCGTCAGATCGACCAAGTCGCCTACGTGCGTTTCGCCAGCGTCTACAAAGGGTTTGACGACGCCGATGATTTTCTCGCCGAGGTGCGCGCCCTTACGAAGGAAAGCGAGCCCAAAGCGCCCCGGCGCGTCGGCGAATAACCACAGGAGGATGACGTGCGACTAGGCGTGCTCACCGGCGGTGGAGACTGCCCCGGACTCAACGCGGTCATCCGTGCCGTGGTGCGCAAAGGCGAGAAGCACTTCGGTGACGAGATCGTCGGATTCCTCGACGGCTGGCGCGGGCTCGTCGAGGACCAGTCGATGCCGCTGTCGATCGCCGTGTGTCGCGGCATCCTGCCCCGCGGTGGCACGATCATCGGGTCGAGCCGCACCAACCCGTCGTCGATCGAAGGCGGCGCGGAAAAGTGTCAGGAGACGCTCAAGCGCCACGGCATCGACGCCCTGATCGCCATCGGCGGCGAAGACACGCTGGGGATGGCGCACCGACTCACGGAGGCAGGCTCACCGGTCGTCGGGGTGCCCAAGACGATCGACAACGACCTGTCGGAGACCGTGTACACCTTCGGGTTCCAGACGGCGGTGCAGATCGCCACCGACGCCATCGACCGGTTGCACACCACCGCCGAGAGCCACCACCGCGTCCTCGTGTGCGAAGTCATGGGACGCCACGCCGGGTGGATCGCCGCCTACGCGGGCATCGCCGGCGGCGCGGCCGCCGTGCTCGTGCCCGAGCGGCCGTTCGACCTGGACAAGCTCGCCGAGTCGCTCATCGCCCGCCACAACCTCGGCAACTACGCGTCCGTCGTCGTCGTGGCGGAAGGTGCGACGCCCGTCGAGGGTTCGCTGGCGCTCGCCGACGGTGAGCTCGACGCGTTCGGTCACGTCCGTCTCGGCGGGATCGGCGCGGTCCTCGCGCAGGAGATCGAGAAACGGACGGGTTACGAAACGCGCGCCACCGTGCTCGGCCACATCCAGCGCGGCGGCACGCCTAACGCCTTCGACCGGGTCCTCGCCACCCGCTTCGGCGTCGCCGCGGTCGACGCCGTCCACGACAACGACTACGGCAAGATGGTCGCCCTGCGCGACGGCGACATCGTGCGCGTCCCGCTGCTCGACGCCGTGAAGGAACTGAAGACCGTCGACCCATCACTGCTCGAGATCGCCGACCTCTTCTCCGCCTGACGACACAAACCCTCGAACTGGTCCTCGCCACGACCGTGCGGCGGTCGTGGGGAGGACCAGTTCGCTTCGGGCGCTTGATTAGGGCGAGGTGATCAGGGCTAACAGGTCGTCGGCGATGCGGGGGTGGGCGACCCACACGAGGTCGCCGTCGACGTCGCCGCGCAGGCCCGCCTCGTGGGCGATCAAGAGGCCGGCCGCGCGGTCCCAAGGGGCGGTGCCGCGCTCGTAGTAGCCGTCGGTGCGCCCGGCCGCGGCCCAGCACAGGTCGAGCGCAGCCGAGCCGCCGCGGCGCATGTCGCGCACGACGGGCAGCAGCCGCGCCATGACCGCGGCCTGCTGCACGCGCATCTCGCGGTGATACGAGAACCCGGTGCCGATGAGCGCAAGCGAGATGTCGGCGGGACCACCGGGAAGGGTCATCTCGTGGTCGTCGCGCCACGCGCCAGCGCCGCGCGCTGCGCTGAACACTTCGCCCCGACCGATGTCGACGACGGCGCCGGCGATCGACCCGTTGTCGTCGTCCACCGCCGCCACCGACACGGCCGTCGCGGGGTAGCCGTAGACGAAGTTCGTCGTGCCGTCGATGGGGTCGATCACCCACGTGACGCCCGTCGCGCTCACCGACGCCGAGCCCTCTTCGGCGACGACGCCGTCATCGGGTCGGCGCGCCTGCAGCGCGGCGACGATGCGCGCCTCGCTTGCCTTGTCCACCGCCGTGACCATGTCGGTCGGCGTCGACTTCGTGTCGGTCGTGGCGAACCAGCGGCCGCTGGCGCGTTCGTCGGCGACAAAGGCGGCAGCGTCGGTGGCGACGTCGATCGCGATGCGGCGCAGGTCGTCAGGAGAGGGGATCGGCATGACGGCGACTACCGTACGCGGCCCACCCGCCCACCCAGGGTCGGCTCGCTACGCTCGCCTCCCATGTCCGAAGGCATCGTCGACCTCCGCAGTGACACCGTCACGCAACCGACGCCCGCCATGCGCAAAGCGATGGCGGAGGCGGTCGTCGGCGACGACGTGTACGGCGAAGACCCGACGGTTAACGCGCTCCAGGATGCCTACGCAGCTCGCGTCGGCAAACCCGCTGCGCTCTTCGTGCCCAGCGGCACGATGGCGAACCAGTTGGCGTTGCGCGTACTCGGCACTCCCGGCACGGCGGTGATCGCCGGCGCCCGCCAACACATGGTGATCTACGAGGGCGGCGCTGCCGGCATCAACTCCGCGACACAGTTCCTCACGATCGACGACTCGAACGGCGCGCTCGACCCCGCGGCGATCACCCACCTGCGCGCTGCCGCCGCGCATCACTACGTCGAGCCGGGACTGGTGTGCGTCGAGAACACGCATCTGCCCGCGGGCGGGCGGCCGTACGCGCTCGACGAACTTCGCGCCGTCAGTAACGCTGCCGGCCCGCTGCCCGTGCACATGGACGGCGCGCGGCTCTTCAACGCCGAAGTGGCGACCGGCGTCAAAGCCGCCGACTACGCCGCCCAGGTCACGACGGTGATGTCGTGCATGTCGAAAGGTCTGGCCGCGCCCGTTGGGTCGCTCCTAGCCGGGCCGGCCGACGTCATCGCGCAGGCGCGCATCGAGCGCCAGCGGCTTGGCGGCGGCATGCGGCAGGCAGGCGTGCTGGCAGCGGCGGGACTGGTCGGGCTCAACGACATGGTCGAGCGCCTCGCCGATGATCACACCCACGCACGCCAGCTCGCCGAAGCCGTCGCCGATCGTTGGCCCGATGCGTGCGACCCGACGGTCGTGCAGACCAACATCGTGAACTTCACGCACGCCAACACCACTGAGCTGTTGGCCTACCTCGAATCGCATGGTGTGCGCGCCGGCACGATCGCGCCGGGCGTGGCTCGGTTCGTGACGCACTGCGACGTCGATCAGGAAGACGTCGCGCGCGCCATCACCGCGATTCGCTCCGCGCCATGAGTTGCGTCGGGCGCGCTTAGCGGCGCCCCGACGTAGGCACCGGCTCGTACGTCTCGGTGAGTTCGTCGCGGCCGCGCAACGCGATGGCGCCGACGTAGTCCCAGCGATCTTGTTCGGGTCCAATAGCGCTGAACACGGCGCGTGATGATGCGAGGACGCAGCTGGCGTAGCCCTTCGCCAGGTCGGTGAGCCGCGACGCCTCGTTCACCGGGTCACCGATCACGGTGTACTCCACCCGCTGGCGCGCCCCGATGTTGCCGGCGACGGCCATCCCGCTCGACACGCCGATCCCGGCACGGATTTCGGGATGCCGCGCCGCGAGCACGCGCAGTGCGGTGCTCAGTTCGCGCGCCGCCTTGAGGGCGTTGCTGGCGTGCAGCCTGTCGTCCTCGAGCGCGCCGAAGGTGCACAGCGCGCCGTCGCCGTCGAACCGGTTGATGGCGCCGTGGTTGTCCTCGACCACCGTCACGATCACACCGAAGAAGGCGTTGAGCAGTTCCACGACCTCGTCGGGCTCACGGCGCACGGCCAAGTTCGTCGAGCCGATCATGTCCACGAACAGGATGCTCATCTCGCGCAGCTGCCCGCCGAGAGCGACGCCGTTCTCGATGGCGCGCCGCGCCACTTCGACGCCGACGTGGCGACCGAAAAGATCCGCGAGGCGGTTGCGCTCCCGCAGGCCCGACAGCATGCGGTTGTAACCGGCCTCGAGTGCGCCGAGCTCGCCGCCGTCGTCGACGGGAATGTGGGCGTCGAGGTCACCGCCGGCGACGCGTTCGAGACCTTCACGGAGTTCGTCGAGCGGGTCGGTGACGGAGCGAGCGCTGATCGACGTCAGCACGAGTCCGACGAACAGGCCGATGACGGCGAGCACGACGACGGGCACGATCAGCGTGTTGTCACCGGCGCCGCGCCGAGCTGCCGGCGCCAGGATGATGCCGGCGAACGGGACCCCGGAGCCGAGCACCCAGATCAGCAAAAGCCGGGAGCGGATCTGCATCCCGTGGCGTTCCGGGAGCTCGCCGTCGGCGAGTGCAGCCGCGAAACCCGGGCGGTGGAGGCGCTCCACCACGAGAAAGCAGAACGCGCTGGTGGTCAGACCGCCGAGGATGGTGCTGAGCGCCACGCGCACGCAGTCGGCGGCCGACAGATGATGCAGGACGTTGAACACCAGGAACACGACCGCCGCGCCCAGCCACGCGCGGAACGTGTACCGCGTCTGGATGTACGGCTGGTCGAGCACGAGCACCTTCTCCGACGGCGTCGCCGGACGGTTCGCCTCGACCCACGCGAGTACGGGACGTGCCGAGCGCAGTGCCGTGACCGTGATGACCGGCACCGTGACCGCCACGTATGCGAACAGCAAATACACACCGCTGCTCGATCCGATGCTGCTTTTCGCATCGGCTAGCGGCACCACGTACGCCACGTACGTGTAGACGATGACCGCGCCGACGATGTTCGAGGCCGCCAGCGCGACCAGCGTTCGCACAGCGATCGTGCGGTAGAGCCCCTCCAGCGTTTCCCGCGAAACCGGTTCCCGCTTCACCGAAGACTGACCGTACTAACTAGTCAATCCTCGAGTTCGAGTTGGCCACGCCACTCGGCCATGGCGCGCAGCGCCAACACGGAAACCACCGCTACCCCAACGGCGAATGTGATCCCGCCCACGAACAAACCGATCGATTCGGGCACATCTGACTTTCCCGAGTACTGAAGATCAACAAGCGCCCAACCGATAAGAGATCCAGAGATTCCGGCAAAAACGATCGCGGCGAAGGCCACGACGCGGGCTCGGATTGAAGGGAGCGCAGATGGCCGACGCATGGACACACGGCGAATCTATCGGCGCGCCCCGAGTACTCATCGTGTTGCCGACGTACAACGAGGTCGACAATGTGACCTCGATCCTCGATCGCATCCGCGACGCCGCCCCGCAAGCCGACATGCTGGTGGTCGACGATGGCAGTCCCGACGGCACCGCTGATCGGGTTCGCTGGATCGCCAAGCGGATGCCCGGGTTGTTCCTGCTCGAGCGCACGTCCAAGGACGGGTTGGGCGCGGCGTACCGCGCCGGCTTCGCGTGGGGCATCGGCAATCACTACGACGTGCTCGTCGAGATGGACGCCGACGGCAGCCATCGACCCGAAGATTTGCCGAGCCTGCTTTCGGCCGTCGACAACGGTGCGGATCTGGCCATCGGCTCGCGTTACGTGAGCGGCGGCGTGATTCCGAACTGGAAGCTGTCGCGCCGGCTGCTGTCGCGCGGTGGCAACGCCTACGCGTCGGCGATGCTCGGCCTCGGTGTGCACGATGCGACCGCGGGGTTCCGCGCCTACCGCGTAGGCCTGCTCGAGCGCATCGACTACGCCAACCTGCTCGCCGGTGGCTACGGGTTCCAGATCGAGGGCGCGTGGAAGGCGGTGCGCAGCGGCGCACGCGTCACCGAGGTCCCGATCACGTTCGAAGACCGTCTGGCCGGCGAGTCGAAGATGTCAAAGGCCATCGTGGTCGAGGCCGTGCGCCTGGTCACGAGATGGGGTTTGGGCGAGCGCGTTGCGCGGGCGCGGACGCGTCTCGCCCATCCTTTATCTTGGACGGGTGCGAGCCTGGCGGGTAGCAAGCGCGGTTATTGAGCGCGACGGGCAGGTCCTGCTCGTCGAGAACCGCCGCGCCGACGGACGCGTCGATTGGTCGATGCCCGGCGGCGTCGTCGAAGAAGGCGAAGATCCGCTCGTCGGCTTGCACCGCGAGGTCACCGAAGAGACCGGTTTGCGGGTCGAGCAGTGGGGTCCGCTGTTGTGGACGACGTTCGCTCGTAGCAACTCGATGGGGTTTTCGCTGATCGCCGAGACGTTCTTCGCCGACGGTCACGCCGGCGAGATCAGTTGCGCCGACCCCGACGGCATCGTCAACGAGGCGCGGTGGTTCGACCTCGACGAAGCCATCGATGCGCTCGAGTCGACATGGGTCCCGACGCGCCAACCGTTCGTCGGGTGGCTCCAGGAGAGGTGGAGCAACCCGCGGACGTTCGATTATTCGGTTGAGGGCGATCGGGCGTCTGGCCTGATTGTGGAGTTGCTGTCGCTCAAGACGTGACGGCGCCCGAGACTTCGTGGCCCCGCGCCATCCTGCACGTCGACATGGACTGCTTCTACGCCGCGGTCGAGGTGCTGGACGACCCGACGCTGCGGGGCAAGCCCGTCGTCGTCGGCGGCACCGGTCGCCGCGGTGTCGTCGCCGCTGCGAGCTACGAGGCCCGCGTGTACGGCGTGCGGTCGGCGACGCCGATGGTGACCGCCCGGCGGTTGTGCCCGAAGGCGATCGTGCTGCCGGGCCGCTTCGACCGGTACGAGGAAGTGAGCCGCCAGTACCGGGCCATCATGAAGGACCTCACGCCGTTGGTCGAGCCGATCTCACTCGACGAAGCGTTCCTCGACGTCACGGGCGCGACGCGGCGGGCCACCACGCCGCGCGAACTTGCCGAGCTGCTGCGCCGGCGCGTGTGGGAGGAGATCCACCTTCGCTGCTCAGTGGGTGTGGCCACCTCGAAGCACATCGCGAAGCTGGCGTCGGTGGCGGCGAAGCCGCGCCCGCTGCCGACCGGCGTCATCGAGCCCGGCGTCGGCGTCAAAGTGATCGAACCGGGCACCGAACTGGCGTTCCTGCACCCGTTGCCGATCCGGGCGCTGTGGGGCGTCGGCGCGAAGACCGCCGACAAGCTGGCCTCGCTGGGTGTCAAGACCGTCGGCGAGTTGGCGGCGCTGCCGCTGGACGCGCTCACGCACGCGCTCGGCCCCGCGTCGGGACAGCACTTGCTCGACTTGGCGAACGGTGTCGACGAGCGCGACGTCATCGCCGAGGCGGGCGTGAAGTCGATCAGCCACGAGGAGACGTTCGCGCACGACATCAGCGATCGCGCACGGCTGCATAAGGAAGTCGTCAGGCAGGCCGACGCCGTGGCGGCGCGCATGAAGAAAGCGGGTCACGCGGCGCGCACGGTCGTGCTCA
>JBEEFR010000036.1:0-9851 GCA_041166285.1 Actinomycetota bacterium
GCCCACTGCAGCAGGACCGTCGCGGCGTCGAGCTTGATCAACCGACGATGACGAGGTCGTGGTTGGCGGTGTTGAGTGACCGCGGCCCGTCCTCGGTCGCCACGATGATGTCCTCGAGCCGCGCGCCAAAACGGCCCGGGAGGTAGATCCCCGGCTCGACCGAGAAGGCGTTGCCGACTTCGAGCGGCGTCTTGTTGCCGTCGACCATGTACGGATCCTCGTGCACGTCGCGCCCGATGCCGTGCCCGGTTCGGTGCGGGAAGAACTCGCCGAATCCGGCGTCGGCGATGACGTCGCGCGCCGCGCCGTCGACGTCGCTGCACGCCGTGCCGACGACGGCCGCCGTGACGCCGGCGGCGTGCGCCTCGGTGATGACCGCGTAGATCTCCTGCAACTCGGGCGACGGCTCACCGGTCACGACCGTGCGGGTGATGTCGGAGCAGTAGCCGTCGAGCACGCCGCCGAAGTCGCACACGACCGCCTCGCCGGGGCCGATCACACGATTGCCCGGCTCGTGGTGGGGCGACGCCGAGTTCGGTCCCGATGCGACGATGACGAACGCCACCTTGTCGTGGCCCTCGGCGATGAGGCGTCGCCCGATGTCGTTGGCGACCTCGGACTCGCTGCGCCCGATGAACGTGATCTCGCCGGCGTGAATGGCGTTGGCGACGCGGTCCGCCGCGGCCGAGGCGCGTGCGAGGCAATCCAGTTCGGCAGCGTCCTTGGCGGCGCGCAGCGACGACGTGATCATCGACGCCGGGTGCCAGCGGCGCGCCGGCAAGTCGTCCTGCAACGCCAGCAGGAACCGCGACCACGTGTGGTCGCCGATCGCCAGCGTGATGCGACTCCCGACGAGGCCGGCGACGAGCGACACGGGATCGTCGGTCTCGTCCCACGGGATCAGGCGGAAAAGCTCGGGCCGATCCTCGACGCGTGGCGCTTCGAGCCGCGGCACGATCAGCGTCGCGTCTTCTTTGGCGGGAACGACGAGCATGGTGAGGCGCTCGAGCGGCATCGCCTCGTACCCGCACAGCCACGGCAGGTCAGCGCCGACGGACAGCAGGAGCGCGTCGACGCCGAGTTCGGTCATTCGCGAGCGGACGCGCGTCAGACGAGACTGAAACGCCGCCGTGCTCGAACCCACCGCGGCCAACCTACTGACTCACCGTCAGCGCCGCATCAGCGGCAGACCGGGCGTGATAGCTCGAACGCGTCAGCGGCGAGCACTCGACGTGCGCGAAACCCATCGCTTGGGCATCGGTGCGCAACGCATCGAACTCGGCGGGAGTCCACCAGCGCGCCACCGGCAGGTGGTGTGCCGTCGGCCGTAGGTACTGGCCGACCGTTACGACGTCGACGCCCACGCCGCGCAGGTCGCGGAGCGCGCCCAGCACCTCGTCGTGGGTTTCCCCGAGGCCGACCATGACGCCCGACTTCGTCATCAGTCCGGCGCGCTTGGCGCGCGCCAACACCGCGAGGCTGCGGGCGTAGCCGGCCGAGGGACGAACGGCGCGCTGCAGGCGCGCGACCGTTTCGAGGTTGTGGTTCAACACGTCGGGGCGGGCGTCGAAGATCGTCTGCAACGACGCGGCATCACCTTTGCAGTCGGAGATCAGCAGCTCGACGTTGGTGCCCGGCGACGTCGCACGAATGGCGGCGACGGTCGCGGCGAACGCACCGGCACCGCCGTCGGCCAGGTCGTCGCGAGCCACGCAGGTTATGACGACGTGCTTGAGACCGAGTTCGACGACGGCGTTGGCGACGCGCGCCGGCTCCGTCGCGTCGAGGGGCTGCGGCTTGCGCGTGTCGACGAGGCAGAAACCGCAGGCGCGCGTGCAACGCGACCCGTTGATCATGAACGTGGCCGTGCCCTCGTTCCAGCACTCGTAGATGTTCGGGCACCCCGCCTCTTCGCACACCGTGACGAGCGATCGGTCGCGCAACGCCTTGCGCAACGCCACGTACTCGGGCCCGAAATCGGCCTTCACCCGCAGCCACGACGGCTTGCGCTGGTCAACGGGCAAAGCCGTCGACGTGTCGACGCCGGCGGCGTTGAGCCGTCCGAGCAACCGCACGGGCGCGCTCGCGCCCTGCGCGTGCGCGCGGGAGAACGGCGACAGGTCGTCGAGCTTGTGATGCCACGCGACGTCGGCGCGATCGGTTGCGCCCACCCGCGCCACGACGGCGTCGACGACGTCGCGCAGGGGTACGTCGACGCCCTCGGCGGCCATTGACGTGACGGCGTAATCGGCGATGCCGCAGGGCACGATGTGGTCGAACCACGACAGGTCGGTCGAGACGTTGAGCGCGAACCCGTGCATGCTGCGGCCGCGGCTGACGCGCACGCCGATCGCCGCGATCTTGCGGGGGGTGCGCTCGACGTCGACCCACACGCCGGGGTAACCGGCGAAGCGCGCCGCGGCGATGCCGAAGCCGTCGAGCACGTCGATCAGCAACTGCTCGATGCCGTGGACGTGGTTGGGAATGGCGTCGGTACCCATCGCGACATCGACGATCGGATAACCGACGAGTTGGCCCGGACCGTGGAACGTGACGTCTCCCCCGCGGTCGGCGCGCACGCACGCCGCGGCCACCGACGCGGGGTCCACGAGGATGTTGGCGGGATCGGTGCGCACACCGAGGGTGTACGTCGGCGGGTGTTCGACGAGCAGCAGTGCGTCGCCGTTGTCGTGCTCCCACAGCCCGCGCATGAGAGCGAGGGATTCCTCGTACGGAACCCGCCCGAGCCAGCGGGCCCTCATGCGAGTTCGGGCGCCCAGTCCCGGGTCTCGAGGATGTCGCGGATCTTGGCGAGGAAGGCGGCGGCGTAGGCGCCGTCGAAGGCCCGGTGATCCCACGACAAGCACAGGTTGCCGACGTGGTGCACGGCGATGCCGTAGCCGCCGCCGTCGAGCGGCACGGCCACGGGCTGCGGCTTCACGCCGTCGGTCGACAGGATCGCCACTTGCGGCTGATTGATGATCGGCCGCGTGATGAGCGTGCCGTAACCGCCGGCGTTCGTGATCGTGAACGTGCCACCGGAGATGTCGTCGGCGCCGAGCTTCTTGCCGCGGGCGCGGTTGGCGAGGTCCGCGGTTTCACGCGCCAGCGCGCGCAGGCGCTTTCCGTCGGCGTCGTGGATGACCGGGACGATGAGGCCTTCGAAGTTGAGGTCGACGGCGATGCCGAGATTCACGTAGTTGTGCTGGATCAACTCGTCGTTACCGACCGACGCGTTGACGTGCGGGAACTCGCGCAGCGCGTCGACCACCGCTCGGGCGATGAACGGGATGTAGGTGAGCCCGATGCCCTCCTGCGCGCGGAACGCTTCCTTGTTCGCCGCGCGCACGATCTCGACGTTCTCGTAGTCGACTTCGGTCGCGACCAACGTGTGCGCCGAGGTCTGCAGCGAGCGGATCATGTGCTCGGCGGTGCGACGGCGAATGTTGGAGAACGGGATCGCCGTGTCGCGTTCGCCGGCGCGCACGACCGGCTGCGGTGCCGGCGCGGGCGCGGGGGCAGGTGCCGCGGGTGCCGCAGGCGCGGCCGGTGCACTCGGTGGTGTCGGCGCCGCCGGTTGTGATTGCGGCGCTGCCGCGGCGTTCTTGTCGAGCGCCGCCAGCACGTCGTTGCGGGTGATCCGACCGCCGGCCCCCGTCCCAGTAATCGACGACGCGTCGAGGTTGTTCTCGGCGAGCAGCTTGCGCACGACCGGCGACAGCACCGCCGACGGACCGTTCGACGACGCGGCGGCCGGTGCCGGCGCCGCCGACGGTTCTGAGGGGGTTTGCTGCGGCTGAGCGTCGGTCGATCCGCTCGGAACGGGCGCGGGCGCCGCTTCCGGCTCCGACGTCGGCGCTTCGGAGGCGGGCGCGTCGACGGTCGCGGGTTCCTCCGCTGGCGCGGGCGCCGGTGTTGCTTGTGGCTCGGCGGCCGGCGCAGGCGCAGCACCCGCCGCGCCGTCACCGACGACGGCGAGCACGGCGCCGACGGGAACCGTCTCACCCTCGTTCACCTTGATCTCGGTGATGACGCCGCTGACCGGCGACGGGACCTCCGAGTCGACCTTGTCGGTCGACACCTCGAAGAGGATCTCGTCCTCTGTGATCGTGTCGCCCACCTTCTTCGCCCAGCGGGTGATGGTGCCCTCGGTGACGGTCTCACCGAGTTGGGGCATCGTGATCTCAGCCATGGAGTCCTCTTCCGGTCAGAGCAATCACCGTCTCCCCGAACAACTCCGAAAGGCTCGGGTGCGGTTGGATGAACGCGCTCACTTCGTCGACGGTCGCTTCCCAGTTGACGGACAGATACGCCTGGCCCAACTGCTCGGTCACCCACGGGCCCGCCATGTGGACACCGAGAATCGTGCCCGCCTTGCCGTTGGCGTCCTTGGCGGCGATGACCTTCACGATGCCGTCGGGTTCGCCGATGATGAGGGCGCGGCCGTTGCCGACGTAGCGATGCTTCGACACCGCAACGTCGTGCCCGGCGTCGCGCGCCGCCTGCTCAGTGAGCCCGGCGTACGCGACTTCGGGATATGTGTAGATGCACATCGGCACCTTCGTGTAGTCGACGGGCATCGCCGACTCACCGAGGATGACCTTGATGGCGAGCATCCCCTCCGCGAAACCGACGTGGGCCAGTTGCGGGTGCACGCGCAGCCCGTCGACGGCGATGAGGTCGCCGAGGGCGTAAACGTTGGGGACGTTGGTGCGCATCCACGGGTCGACCTTCACGAAGCCCCGCTCGTCGACGGCCACAGGTGACCCTTCGCCGAGGAGGCCGTCGACCAGCGGACGCCGACCGACCGACATCACGACGACGTCGGCGGTAACGGTTTCACCCTCGCCGAAGGTGACCGTGGTCTGCTTGCCGTCCGATGTCGGCTGGTGACCCTTCACCTCGACGCCGGTACGCACGTCGATGCCGCGCTTTTTGAAGCTGCGGGCGACGATGTCCGCGGCGTCCTTGTCGACACCGGTGAGGATCTGCGGCAGGAACTCGAGGATCGTCACTTGCACACCGAGGTCGCTGAGCGCGCTGGCGAACTCGCAGCCGATGGCGCCGCCGCCGACGACAACCGCACTCGTCGGCAACGTGTCGAGCATCAGCACCTCGTCGGAGGTGAGCACGAACTTGCCGTCGATGTCGAAGCCGGGAAGCGTGCGCGGCACGGAACCGGCTGCGAGCAGCACGCTCGTTCCCTGCAACTCTGTGCCGTCGGCGTCACCACCACTGACGCGCACGACACCGTCGGCGTCGAGCCGACCGGTGCCGATGTAGGTGGTGATCTTGCGCTGCTTCATCAGGCCCGACAGGCCCTTCCACAGCTGGTCGACGACCTTCTGCTTGCGCTGCTGGCTCGTCGCGAACTCGACCGTCGGCTGGTCCGACACGACGCCGAAGTCCTTGGCGTGGCTCACCGTGCGGAAAACCGTGGCGGTCTCCAGGTACTCCTTCGCCGGGATGCAGCCGCGGTGCAGGCACGTGCCGCCGACCTTTTCCTTTTCGACGACGGCGATGTTCAGACCGGCGCTCGCGCCGTACAACGCTGCGGCGTAGCCGGCCGGTCCTCCACCGATGACGACTATGTCGAACTGTTCAGCCACGGCAGCGAGCCTAGAAGACGCCGAACTAGCGGCTAGCAAGCAGCACTTGGATGACGAACGCCAGCACGATGATGACGCCGGTCGCCAGCGCTAATCCGATGAGGACCCTCGTGGGCACGCCAGTAAGTTAGGTCCCGCGATGGACGATCTTGTGATTGCCGGCCGGTCGTTTGGGTCGCGCCTGTTCCTGGGGACGGGCAAGTTCCCGTCGAACGCCGCGCTGCGCGCCGCCATCGAGGCTTCCGGCAGCGAGATGGTGACCGTGGCGATGCGGCGTGCCGACCCGACCGCCGACGACGACATCGTCGACGCCATCCCGTCGTCGGTGTTGCTGCTGACGAACACGTCGGGCGCGATGAACGCCGACGAAGCCGTGCGCATCGCCCGTCTGGCGCGCGCCGCGGGGTACCCCGACTGGATCAAGCTCGAGTTGACGCCGGAGCCGCGCTACCTGTTGCCCGACGGCGTGGAGACGCTGGACGCCGCGGAGAAGCTGGTCGCCGAGGGTTTCACCGTGCTGCCGTACGTCAACG
The DNA here is from genome assembly GCA_041166285.1 of Actinomycetota bacterium. Classification (GTDB taxonomy): domain Bacteria; phylum Actinomycetota; class Acidimicrobiia; order Acidimicrobiales; family JACCXE01; genus JACCXE01. Next base: position 6,143 of record JBEEFR010000036.1, read on the forward strand.
CCGACCCCGTGTTGTGCAAGCGTCTCGAGGAGGTCGGCTGCGCGACCGTGATGCCGCTCGGTTCGTGGATCGGGTCGAATCAGGGTCTGCGCACCCGGGGCGCGTTGGAGATCATCATCGAGCAGGCGCGCGTGCCGGTCGTCGTCGATGCAGGTCTGGGCGCGCCGTCGCACGCCGCTGAGGCCATGGAGATCGGCGCCGACGCCGTCCTGGTGAACACCGCTATCGGAACCGCCGCCGATCCGGCGTTGATGGCGGCCGCGTTCCGCGACGCCGTCGTCGCCGGCCGGACTGGCTACCTGGCAGGACTCGCGCCGGCGCGCGCGGTTGCCGCCGCGTCGTCACCGCTCACCGGCTTCCTCGACTCGTGACCTCCCCCGTGCGAACTGGTCCCGTCGAGCTGCTGTCGCGGCCACGCGAAGTGCCATCTGACAGCGCGGCGGCGGCGTTGCTCGCGGCGGACCTGCGCCCGGCGCGCGCGTTTGTCGATGCCGCAACCGACGCCGACGTCACGCGGGCGTTGTCGCGCGGACGCCGTCGCGACCTCCACGATTTCGCGGCGCTGCTTTCGCCGGCCGCGAGTGCGCGGATCGAAGAGCTCGCCGTCGCCGCGCGGGACGCCACGCTGCAGCGCTTCGGACGCGCCCGCACGCTGTTCGCGCCGCTGTATTTGTCGAACGAGTGCGTGTCGGTGTGCACGTACTGCGGCTTCTCGGCGGGCAACGAAGTGGCGCGCCGCACGCTCACGGTCGACGAGGTGCGCTCAGAAGTACAGGAGCTCGCGGCACGCGGATTCCGCCACGTGCTGCTCGTCGCCGGCGAGCACGCCCGCATCGTCAGCAAGGACTACCTCGTGGAGTGCGTGGCCGCGGCGGCCGAGACCATGGCGAGCGTGTCGGTCGAGGTGCAGGTGTGGGACGAGCCCACCTACGTGCGTCTCGTGAACGCGGGCGCCGACGGCGTCGTCGTCTACCAAGAGGCCTACGACCGCGACACCTACGCGGCGGTCCACCTCCTCGGCAAGAAGCGCAACTACGAGTGGCGGCTCGCCGCGCCCGACCGCGCCGCCGCGGCGGGCGCCCGGAAGCTCGGCATCGGCGCGTTACTGGGGCTGCATCCCGACTGGCGCGCCGAGGCGTTGGCGGTGGCGGCGCACGCGCGCGAACTCATGCACCGCTGGTGGCGCGCCGAGGTTTCAGTCGCCGTGCCGCGTTTGCGACCGGCGGCCGGTGGCTACGAACCCGTCGACCCCGTCGACGACCGCTCGTTCACGCAGCTCATCTGCGCGCTGCGACTGTTCCTGCCCGACGCCGGGATCACGTTGTCGACGCGTGAACCCGCGCAGTTGCGCGACGCGCTGGTGCCCCTCGGCGTCACCACTCTGTCCGCGGGGTCGCACACCGAACCCGGCGGGTATGCGTCCGAGTCCGACGCGGAGCCCCAGTTCGAAATCAGCGACACGCGCTCCCCCGCCGAAGTCGCCACCGCGCTGCGCGCCGGGGGCTACGACCCCGTCTGGAAAGACTGGTCCCGGCTCTAAACGCTCACTCGTCGTCGGGCGGGTGGATGGTCCACGTGGCGACGAACTCGGCGCCGTCTTCGTCGGCGACGTCGTAGGCGTCGTTCTCCGCCGGCAGCGTGAACGCGAACCCGTCGTCGGCGTCGATGACGACAAGGGGGTCGACCTCGCACACGACGCCGGCGAACCGGACCTTCTTGTCGACCGAGCCGTCCTCGGCGCAGTAGGTCAACCCGACGACGATCCGCCGATCGAGCATCATCGAAAGGTCCTCCACAGCCGGATGGTACGACGGAGCGATCCGCCGCGCTCGGGGGCCGCCGCCTATATAGCGAACTGGTCCTCCCCACGACCGTGTGACGCTTGTGGGGAGGACCAGTTCGGAGGAGGGGCGGAGGAGACGGCCCTATTTCGGCTGCATGCGGATGCCGCCGTCGAGCCGGATGGTCTCGCCGTTGAGGTAGCCGTTGTCGACGATGGCCATCACGAGCGCCGCGTACTCGTCGGGCACGCCGAGGCGCTTGGGATACAGCACGCTGGCGCCGAGCGACTGGCGTTGCGCCTCGGGCAGCATCGCCAGCAGCGGCGTGTCCATCAACCCTGGCGCGATCGTGTTGACGCGGATGCCCACGGCCGACAGGTCGCGGGCCGCGGGCAACGTCATCCCGACGACGCCGCCCTTCGACGCCGCGTACGCCAGCTGACCGATCTGGCCGTCAAAGGCTGCCACCGACGCGGTGTTCACGATGACGCCGCGGTCGCCACCAGGTGTCGGTTCGGTCTGGGCGATCGCGGACGCCGCCAACGTCATTACGTTGAACGTGCCGATCAGGTTGATGCCGATCACGAAGTTGAACGAACCCGGGTCGTGTGGCGTGTTGTCCTTCGCGATCGTGCGCACGCCGATGCCGAGCCCCGCGCAGTTCACGCAGACGCGTAGCGTTCCCGCAGCCGCCGCCTGCGCGACGCCAGCTGCGCACTCCTCGTACTTGGTGACGTCCGCGGCCGCGAAGTTCGCGTCGCCGCCGAGTTCCTGCGCCAACGCCGCGCCCGCCTCGGCGTTGCGGTCGAGAATGGTGACGGCCGCGCCTGCCTGATGCAGTCGCCGAACCGTCGCCTCGCCGAGTCCGGACGCGCCGCCGGTGACGATCGCTGATGCTCCCTGGAGATCCATGGGAGCGGAGACTACGAGGTGTCGTGCGAAAGAGCCGCTAGCCCACCCATCGCCAGCGTGACGTAGGTGTCCTCCAACAACGCCGCGTGCTCGCGCGTCGGACGCGCGCGCCACGCCAACAGCACACTGTCGATCGCCGCCAGCATGATCGACACCCCGGCACGCGCTTCCTTCTCACCGAGCCCGAAGCGCGCGATCACCTCGCGCACGAAGAACCGCAACGTCGTCGCGTCGCGCCGACGTTGTTCCTGGCGGCGCTCGTCGGTGCGCGACCCAGCAGCGCGCAAGGTGGCGAACGTCGCGCCACGCGACGCCTGCGCTTCGAGCGACCCACGCACGAGCGCGCGGAACATGTCCTCGAGCGTCGACGCTCCCGCGACCGCAGACGACAGGTGGCGGTGCAACGCCTTGGACTCGCGTGCGTACAAGGCCTGCAACAACTCGGCGCGGTTGGCGAAGTGTTTGTAGACGAGCGGACGGCTCACGCCGGCGCGCTCGGCGACGCCGTCCATTGTTACGGCGTCGGCTCCCCCGACGGCGATCAGCGCCGCGGCAGAGTCGAGCAGTGCGTCGCGGCGGTCGGAGTGCGCCAGCCGACCATGGTCAATGCTTTCCATCACCCGGCCCGTTCACGTTGCAGAGGTAGTAGCAGGCGTACGGATAGTTCGGGGCCCGATCGGGCGGAGGCACTTCGGAGAAGATCGTCTGCGTGTTGTTCGCGTCGAACCACGGCTGCTGGCCCTTCGGGTACTCGCCGAACATGTAGCGCTTGCCACCGTTCATGTAGCGGTAGAGGCCGTTGCCCTGGACGCCATTCTCCGCCGGGCCCGATGCGTTGGGATCCCACCACACGAGCGTGCCGTCGTCAGTTTGGTTGTAGTCGTCCCACGGCCACAGGTGGTTGCCCCACGACAGCACCGGGTTCGCGATGCGCTGCTTCCAGTTCGTCGGCGAGACGGGATAGCCGAACAACCCGGGATAGTCCTTGCCGACGCAGCCGTCGCCTTCGACGGTCT
>JBEEFR010000037.1:0-11917 GCA_041166285.1 Actinomycetota bacterium
GGCGACGATGGTGCCCGCGGGTGCGATCACGCGGACGGGTCGCATGGCGCCGCCGTTCGCAGGAATCGTCGGATCGGTCGCGGAGCGCAGGGCGAACGCCACCGCGCTCCCGGTCACAGCCTCGACGGCGTTGACGTTGCCCGCTGACTGCGCGTCGGAACCGGTGAAGTCGAACGTCACCTCCTCGCCGGCGACGGTGACGGCGACGCGGATCGTCGCCGGCGCACGCTGCGCGTCGCCCGCGCCCGTCGAGTCGAGCACGTCGTCAAACGTCCACGTGCCGTCAGGCAACTCGGCGACCGCGGCGCGCATCCGCCGTTCGCCGTATGCGAGCACCTCGTCGAGCGGCCAATCCTCGGCGACGATCTCGGCGAGGCGCTGCGCCATGACGTGGTTGGCGCCCGCCTGCGCGTCGAAATCGCCGGCGCGTTCGTCGGGCGTGCGCGACGCCGCGATGAAGCGAGAGCGGACCTCGTCGGTCAGCTGCGTCGGCGAGAGGCGGATGCCTTCCTCGTCGATATGTGTCGCGTCCGCGGGGATCGATCCGGGCACCGTCCCGCCGACATCGGCGTGATGGGCGCGGTTGGCGACCCAACCGACCAGCGCGTCGTCGACGTGCACGGGGGCGACGACGGTCACGTCGTTGAGGTGCGTGCCGCCGGCGTAGGGGTCGTTGACGACGGCCTGGTCGCCCGGTGCGAGCGCGCCAACGGCGTCGGTCACCGCGCGCACCGATGCCGGCATCGAGCCGAGGTGCACCGGGATCGACTCGGACTGGGCCAGCAACTCGCCGTCTGCAGTGAACAGCGCGGTGGAGCAGTCGACGCGTTCGTTGATGTTCGGGCTCGACGCCGAGCGCCGCAGCACGGCGAGCCCTTCCTCGGCGACGCCGGCCAGGCGGGCGAGGAGCACCGCGAGGCTCGCCGGGTCCATCACGTCGCCCTCCGCAACACCAGCGCGCCGGCTTCGCCCATCGCGGCGCGCCATCCGTCCGGCACCCAGATGGTGCAGTCGACCTCGGCGATCACCATTGGGCCGGCTCCGGCGCCGCGCGACCGAACCGGCGGCAGGTCGAGCACGTCAACCGGCGACGCGAGCGAAGCGCGGACGCGAAGGGCCACGACCTCCTCGGCGTGATCGGGCCGGACGTGGCCGTTCACGCGCCGATGCACATCGTCGAAACCCTCGCCCCCGGAAACCGTGAGCTCGTGCGACTGCCCGACGTAACGGCAGTCGACCGCGAGCTCGATGAACGCGTCCGCACCGACGAGCTGGCGCGCCTCGGCAACTATCTCCTCGTGGAAGGCGCGCATGCCCTCCGTCGAACTCGGCGTCGGCCAGGTGCGCACCAACTCACGGGCGACGGGCGCGGCGAGGACGCCGGCCGCTGACAGCACTCCGGCGCGCGGCGGAATGATGACCGCCGCCATGCCGAGCGCGTCGGCCAGCGCGCACGCGTGCAATGGTCCGGCGCCGCCGAACGCGACGAGAGCCAGCCCGCGTGGATCGACGCCGCGCTCGACGGTCACTCGCCGGATCGCGCCGGTCATGTGCGCGTCGGCCACTGCGACGATGCCTTCGGGTTCGACGCCAGCCCGTTCGCACGCGTTTTGCGCCGCGGCGCGATCGAGCACGCCGACACCGGGGAATGGCGCGTCGGCCGGGATGCGCCCTAGCAACAAGTCGGCGTCCGTCACCGTCGGCTCCGTTCCGCCGCGCCCGTAACAGGCGGGCCCGGGAACGGCGCCCGCGGACCGCGGCCCTACCGTGAGCGCGCCGCCCGCGTCGATGGCGGCGATCGAACCGCCGCCGGCGCCGATCGTGTGCACATCGAGCGACGGCAGGCGCACGGGCAATCCCGCGACAACCCGTGCCGGGGCGGGCTCGGGCACACCACCGCGCACGAGGCACACGTCGGTCGACGTGCCACCCATGTCGAAGGTCACGCAGTCGGGCATTCCGTTGGCGGCCGCGATCGCCGCCGCGGCGCGCACTCCGCCCGCCGGTCCTGAAAGCAACAAGGCCGCAGGCAGTTCTGCGGCGTCGCGCACGGGCATCAGTCCGCCCGCAGATGACAGCACGAAGACCTCATTGGCCAACACAGCCAAGCCGGCGAGGTAGTCGCGGCACACCGGACGCAGGTAGGCGTTGAGCGTCGTCGTGACCGCTCGCTCGTACTCGCGGAACTCAGGCGACACGGCCGACGACAACGTCACGTCGAGGCCGCGCGCTCGCAGCTGGTCCGCCACGGCGCGCTCGTGCGCGTCGTTGAGATCCGCATGCAACAAACACACCGCGACCGCCTCGACGTGGCCCAAGTTCGGAACGTCGCCCAGCGGCGCGATCTCCCGGCCCGTTGCATCCAGCCGACCGGCGACACCGAACCTGAGGTGCCGCGGCACCAGCGGCTCAGGCCGATCGGCAAACACGTCGTAGAGCGACGGGCGGTCCTGCCGCGCGATCTCGAGCACGTCCTCGTGGCCTTCGGTCGTCACCAAGGCGACGACCGCGCCGCGCCGCTCGAGCAACGCGTTCGTCGCGACTGTCGTCCCGTGATGCAGCCGCGACACGTCCCCGACGCGCTCGACGGCGTCGCGGATGGCGCGCCCAGGATCGTCGGGCGTCGACGGCACCTTCACCGCCACACCGTCGGCGCTCACCAGATCAGTGAACGTGCCCCCGGTATCGACACCCACCAACACTGACGCGGAACGTAGACGCGAAAGAGCCCCGGCGTTTGCGCCGGGGCTCTTTCGGACTTCGTAACGACTTAGGCCGTCTGGATCTTGATCTCGACCTCGACGCCGGCCGGCAGCTCCAATCGCTGGAGCGAGTCGACCGTCTTGGGCGAGTGCTCGACGATGTCGAGCAGGCGCTTGTGGATCCGCATCTCGAAGTGCTCGCGGCTGTCCTTGTACTTGTGCGGCGAGCGAATCACCGTGAAGCGGTGCTTCTCCGTGGGGAGCGGCACCGGACCGCGCACGACGGCCTGCGTGCGCAGAACCGTCTCGACGATCTTCTTGGTCGACTGGTCGATGACCTCGTGGTCATACGCCTTCAGTCGGATGCGAATCTTTTGCGCCATCGATCGCTACTTGATGATCTTCGTCACGCGGCCGGAAGCAACGGTGCGGCCACCTTCACGAATGGCGAGACGCAGACCCTCTTCCATGGCGATCGGCTTGCCGAGCTCGGCCTTGATGGTGACGTTGTCACCAGGCATGACCATTTCGGTGCCCTCGGGCAGCTGGATCGAGCCGGTCACGTCGGTCGTGCGGAAGAAGAACTGCGGGCGGTAGTTGTTGAAGAACGGCGAGTGACGGCCGCCCTCTTCCTTCGAGAGCACGTAGATCTGCGCCTCGAACTCGGTGTGGGGCGTGATCGAACCGGGCTTGCACAGCACCTGGCCGCGCTCGACTTCTTCCTTCTTCGTACCGCGCAGCAGTGCGCCGATGTTGTCGCCGGCGTGGCCCTCGTCGAGGATCTTGCGGAACATCTCGACGCCGGTGCAGGTCGTCTTCTGCGTGTCGCGCAGACCGACGATCTCCACTTCGTCGCCGGTGTGGACCGCACCCTGCTCGACCTTGCCGGTGACGACGGTGCCACGACCGGTGATCGTGAACACGTCCTCGATCGGCATGAGGAACGGCTTGTCGAGGTCGCGCTGGGGCTCGGGGATGTAGCTGTCGACCGCGTCCATGAGTTCCATGACCTGGTCCTGCGAGGCCGTGTCGCCTTCGAGCGCCTTGAGGCCCGAAACGCGGATGACCGGCGTGTCGTCGCCCGGGAACTCGTACTCGCTCAGCAGCTCACGCACTTCGAGCTCCACGAGGTCGAGAAGTTCTTCGTCGTCGACCATGTCGGCCTTGTTGAGCGCCACGATGATGTAGGGCACGCCGACCTGGCGAGCGAGCAGCACGTGCTCACGCGTCTGGGCCATCGGGCCGTCAGCGGCCGACACCACGAGGATGGCGCCGTCGACCTGGGCGGCGCCCGTGATCATGTTCTTGATGTAGTCGGCGTGGCCGGGCATGTCGACGTGCGCGTAGTGACGGTTGGCCGTCTGGTACTCGATGTGCGCGATGTTGATCGTGATGCCGCGGGCCTTCTCTTCGGGCGCCTTGTCGATCTGATCGAAGTCCCACGTCTGCTTGTTGCCTTCGGGCAGGCGCTCCGACAGGGTCTTCGAAATCGCCGCCGTCAGCGTCGTCTTGCCATGGTCGACGTGACCCATGGTGCCGATGTTGAGGTGGGGCTTATTGCGCTCGAACTTTTCCTTAGCCATTGTGGCGATTCCTCTTTGTTGTTGTTGGTTGGTGCTTCTAAATCCGGCCCATCAAATGGGCACAGAACGCTACTCGCCGCGTACGCGGGCCACGATTTCCGTAGCGATGCTTTGCGGGACTTGCTGGTACGAGTGGAACTGCATCGTCGAGCTCGCACGCCCCTGGGTCTTCGACCGAAGGTCCGTAACGTACCCGAACATCTGTGCCAGGGGCACCTGAGCTTTGACCACGACGCTGTTGCCGCGCTGCTCGGTGCCCTCGACGCGGCCACGCCGTGAGTTGAGGTCGCCGATGACGTCACCCATGTATTCGTCGGGCGTGACGACTTCGACGGCGAAAATCGGCTCGAGCAGGACGGGCTTGGCCTTCTTGGCCGCCTGCTTGAACGCCATCGATCCGGCGATCTTGAACGCCATTTCCGACGAGTCGACGTCGTGGTACGAGCCGAAGGTCAGGATGGCGCGCACGTCGACGGTCGGGTATCCGGCGAGGACGCCCGAGTTGAGCGCCTCCTGGATGCCGGCGTCGACCGACGGGATGTACTCACGCGGGATGACGCCGCCCGTGATCTTGTCGACGAACTCGTAACCGCCGCCGGGGCCCGTGGGCTCGAGGGTGATGACGACGTGGCCGTACTGGCCGCGACCACCGGTCTGGCGGACGTAGCGCACGTCTTCTTTCTCGACGGTCTCGGTGATGGTCTCGCGGTACGCGACCTGGGGCTTGCCGACGTTGGCCTCGACCTTGAACTCGCGCAGCATGCGGTCGACGAGCACCTCGAGGTGCAACTCGCCCATGCCGCCGATGATCGTCTGGCCGGTCTCTTCGTCACCGTGGACTTGGAACGTCGGGTCTTCTTCCGACAGCGCCTGCAGCGCCTTGCCCATCTTGTCCTGGTCGACCTTGGTCTTGGGCTCGACGGCAACGTGGATGACGGGCGCCGGGAAGTCGAGCGATTCGAGCACGACGATCTGCTTCTCGTCACACAGCGTGTTGCCGGTCGTCGTCTGCTTCATGCCGACGACGGCGACGATGTCGCCGGCGAACGCGGCGTCGCGGTCTTCGCGGTGGTTGGCGTGCATCTGGAGGATGCGGCCGACGCGCTCCTTCTTGTCCTTCGTGGAGTTGAGGACGGAGTCGCCCTTGTTGAGCGTGCCCGAGTACACGCGGATGTACGTGAGCTTGCCCATGTGGGGGTCGGTCATGATCTTGAACGCCAGCGCGCTGAACGGCGCCTTGTCGTCGGCCTCGCGCTCGAGCTCCTGGTCGCCCTTGAAGTTGAGGCCCTTCGCCGGCGGGATGTCGAGCGGCGACGGCAGGTAGTCGACGACGGCGTCGAGCATCGACTGCACGCCCTTGTTCTTGAACGCGGTTCCGCACAGCACCGGCACGGCCTGGTTGGCCAGCGTCGCGGTACGCAGCGCGCGCTTGATGTCGTCGACCGAAATCTCTTCCTCGTTGAGGTACTTCTCGGTGAGCACGTCGTCGAAGTTCGACAACACGTCGACGAGGTCGTGGCGGTAGGCCTCGGCGTCGTCGACCATCTCGGCGGGGATGTCGACCACGTCGAACTTCTCGCCCTTGTCGGACGACTCGTCCCACACGACGGCCTTCATCTCGAGCAGATCGACGTGACCCTTGTAGTTGCTCTCCGCGCCGATCGGCAGCTGGATGACTGCGGGCACCGCGTCGAGGCGGTCCTTGATCATCTCGACGGTCCGATAGAAGTCGGCGCCGATGCGGTCCATCTTGTTGACGAAGCACATGCGGGGCACGCCGTACTTGTTGGCCTGACGCCACACCGTCTCGGTCTGCGGCTCGACGCCGGCGACGGAGTCGAACACTGCGACGGCGCCGTCGAGAACGCGCAGCGAGCGCTCGACTTCGATCGTGAAGTCGACGTGGCCCGGCGTGTCGATGATGTTGATGAGCGTGTCGTTCCAAATGCACGTGGTCGCGGCCGACGTGATGGTGATGCCGCGCTCCTGCTCCTGGACCATCCAGTCCATGGTCGCGGCGCCTTCGTGGACCTCACCGATCTTGTAGTTCTTGCCGGTGTAATAGAGGATCCGCTCGGTCGTCGTGGTCTTGCCCGCGTCGATGTGGGCCATGATCCCGATGTTGCGGGTCTTCGCTAGTGGATGTTCACGCGTAGGCATTGGAATTCGTTCTCAGTAATCGGTTGGGGGGACATGAAAAGCGGGCCACCGGTTTCCCGTGGCCCGCTCCGGTGTTTCTTGGCGGACCCTTTACCAGCGGTAGTGGGCGTAGGCGCGGTTCGACTCCGCCATCTTCTGGAGATCTTCACGACGCTTCACCGACGCGCCGACGCCGTTGGCGGCGTCCATCAGTTCGAGCGCGAGGCGCTCGGTCATCGTGCGCTCGCGCCGGGCACGCGCGAAGCCGACGAGCCAGCGGATCGCCAGCGTCGTCTGACGCTCGCGACGGACTTCCATCGGCACCTGGTACGTGGCGCCACCGACGCGGCGGCTCTTGACCTCGAGCTGCGGCTTGGTGTTCTCGAGCGCACGCTTGAGCGTGGCGATCGGCTCGGTGCCGGTCTTCTCTTCGATCTGCTTCAGTGCGTCGTACACGATGCGCTCGGCGAGCGAACGCTTGCCGCGCGACAGCACCTTGTTCACGAGCTGGGTGACCAGCGTCGATCGATAGATCGGGTCCGGGGTGAGTTCGCGGACGGAGGGCGGGCCCTTGCGCGGCATTGGTTACTTCTCTCGCTTGACGCCGTAGCGGCTACGCGCCTGCTTACGGTCTTTGACGCCCGACGCGTCGAGCGCGCCGCGGATGACCTTGTAACGCACACCCGGCAGGTCGCGGACGCGACCGCCGCGCACGAGCACGATGGAGTGCTCCTGCAGGTTGTGGCCCTCGCCGGGGATGTACGCCGTGATCTCGACGCCGCTGGTAAGACGCACGCGGGCGATCTTGCGCAGCGCCGAGTTCGGCTTCTTCGGCGTGGTGGTGGACACCTTCGTGCACACGCCGCGACGCTGCGGCGACCCCTTCAGGGCCGGCGACTTCGTCTTGGACTTGTTCGATTCCCGGCCCTTACGGACCAGCTGCGCGATGGTGGGCACACAAACCTCTTGGGTTGACACTCGGGAAGGCTGTGCGGCGGAGAGGCGCGCAAAGCCAGCGGGCAATGATAAAGGACGCGGAAAACCCCTGCAAACGGGCGTGGTGCGGCCGTACCGTCGTCGCGTGAGCGATCCGCCTGAAGACGCCTACAGCCGGGTCACAAATCCGGAGCGGTTCCGGGTTCTGCACACCTTCGCCGACGCCGTGTTCGACGCCTTCCTCGCGTCGTACGAGATCGAGTCGGTCGACCACGACGTAGAGATCACCTACGTCGAGGCCGTACGGCCCACGGAACGTTCGGTGCGGATCGTGCCGGCCGGCGGCGGGGCACCGGTGGTCATCGGCTGGACGTCGTTTCCCGGCCTGCTGGCACAGTTCGGAAACGCGCCGAGCTCCGCGTATCCGGCCTGCGGCTGCGACGCCTGCAACGACGACCCGTTCGGGTCGTACGAAGAGTTGCATCGGGACCTATGGGACGTCGTGAACGGCCAGTTCCAGGAGTGGGTCAAGGGCGGCCACCGCTTCTACGGCACCGATTCCCGCTGGGCCGGGGACGGCGTGCCGGCCGCGGACGCGTTTACGACGTGGCGGTCCGACTGGCAGCCCTGGCGTCGTCTGCGGCATTGGTAGGCCGCCACCGCTAGGTTGCGGCGATGGCGGGCGACCCGGCCGAATTGGCCTTTGGTCACGCGCTGGCGATGCTCGGTGAGCCCGACGCCGCCACCGACGTAGCGACGAGTGCGCTTCGACGCGCCGGGCGTGCCCGCGCGCTCGTCCTGGCGCACGCCCGCCAACAGGCGGTAACCCGCGCCGCCGACGAAGAACCCATCGACGTCGCCAACTTGCAGACCAAGGTTCTCGACCTGCCGGCGCTGGCGGCGACGTTGGCGTCGACGCGCCCGCCCGAAGAACGCGCGGCGCTCGACGTGCGGGCCCGCACCGGCGGTGACCTCGCGGCGCTGGGCGACGGCCTCGGCATGCGCCCGACCGCGGCCGCCGACAAATGCAACGAGATCGCCGAGGAATGGGAACGGGCGCTCGACCCGGCGCTCCTGGCGTTCAGCGGACCGGGCGACTGCGAAGGCTTGGGTCAGATCCTCGACGACGCCCACGCCGAAACCGTCGCCGACCTCCTCGCGGTTGCGCCGGCGGTCTATGCGCACGCGCAGGACTGCACGCTGTGCGGCGACCGCCTGCGGGCGATGTCGCCCGTGCGCTCCTTCTTCAGCGGCGGGACGGCCGAGGTGCCCGACGAGGTCCGCGAGGTCGGTCACGCCAGCCGCCGCCGGCGCCCGGCAGCGGATCCGCCGCCGCTGTTCGAAATGGACGCGCCGCGGCAGCGCCGTTGGCCGGTCGCGCTGGCGGCGGTGGTCGCCGCCGCGCTCGTCGCCTCCGTGGTCGTAATCGCCACTCGCGACAACGGCAACGACGACGTCAACGCGCTCACGAAAATGCCCGTGAGCAATGTCCTCGCGTTGGACGCCCCCGAAGTCGAAGGCAACGTGGCGCGCGTGCACCTGCGCAATCCGACCGACCGCGCCGTCAGCTACCGCGCCGCGACCTCCGCCGAGTGGGCCGCGGTCGCGCCGCGCACCGGACGCATCCCGGCCCACGACGCCGCCGTGCTCACGGTCACGGCTCTCGACTCGGCGCCGGAGGGCGACGTCGCCGCGACGCTCACGGTGACGACGTCGTCGGGCGGCGCGATGTCGCGCGACCTCGCCTGGAGTCTCGAGCACGCGCCCGACCTCGACGCGACCGCGCAAGGGTGCGAAGTCGACGTGCACGTCGTCGAGCAGGGACAGCTGACGAGCCTCGTGCTGCACTGGCGCGACGCGACCGAGCACGCCACTGACATCGCGCAGTCGGCCGACGGCTACAAAGCGCAGCTGGCGCCCGAAGGCCAACCGATCACGTGGTGGGTCACCGCCGTCGACGACCGCGGCAACCAAGCACAAACCCCCGACCAGATAATCCAGTCGGGGGCTTGTTAACGCTTGGTTCGGTAGGACCTAGAGGGCGGGTTCTTCGCCGACCTCTTCGGATGCGCCGTTGGTAGCCGCCGGCTGATTCCAGTCGAAGACCGTCTCGCCCGCAGTCGTGGGATCGCGATCGGCGAGCCACGCTGCCAAGTCGGCATCGTCGCCGTAGTCCGACGACCAACCGAGCATCGGCTCGGCCTCGGGAGCATCGATGCCCACGTCGCGGTACACGGTCATACCGGTACCAGCGGGGATGAGCTTGCCGATGATGATGTTCTCCTTCAGGCCGTGGAGCTTGTCGCTCTTGCCTTCGATGGCCGCTTCGGTCAGGACACGAGTCGTCTCCTGGAACGAGGCCGCCGACAACCACGAGTCGGTCGCCAGCGACGCCTTCGTGATGCCCATCAGCTCGGGACGGCCTTCGGCCGGGCGCTTGCCGGCTTGCACCAGCTCGCGGTTGACCTCGCCGTACTTGCGCGCGTCGACGCGCTCGCCGGGAAGGAACTGCGAGTCTCCCGGCTCCGCGACCGACACCCGCTTGAGCATCTGACGCACGATCAGCTCGATGTGCTTGTCGTGAATCGACACGCCCTGCGCCCGGTACACCTTCTGCACCTCGTCGACGAGGTACTGCTGGGTGATGCGGATGCCCTTGATCTCGAGCAGCTGCTTCGGGTCCTTCGGACCTTCGACGAGCGCGTCACCGGCGGTGACCTCTTGGCCCTCACGGACCTCGAGGTGCGCACGCAGCGACACGGTGTAGGCCTCTTCTTCGCCGTCATCGCCGACGACGGCGACGCGACGCGAGTTGTCCTCGTCGGTGATGCGGACGACGCCCGACGTCTTGGTGAGGATCGCCGCACCCTTGGGGACGCGGGCCTCGAACAGCTCGACGACGCGGGGCAGACCGGCCGTGATGTCGACGCCTTCCGACGCGACACCACCCTGGTGGAACGTACGCATGGTCAGCTGCGTGCCGGGCTCACCGATGGACTGAGCGGCGATGACACCGACGGCTTCACCGAGTTCGATCGGACGACCGGTCGCCAGCGAGCGGCCGTAGCAAAGGCCGCACACGCCGTACTCGGCGTCACACGTGAGCACCGAGCGGGTGCGGACGCGGTCGACCTCGGGGTTGTCGCGCAGCTGGTTGACCAATTCCTCGGTCAACTCGGTGCCTTCCTTGATCCCACCGGCGGGCTCCGCCAACACGCGGCCGTACAGCCGCGTGTTGAGGTGACGCTGCTTGCCGGCGGCGTCGGGCGTGATGTCCTCGATCCAGATGCCGCGCGTGGTGCCGCAGTCTTCCTGGCGAATGATCAGTTCCTGGGCGACGTCGACGAGACGACGCGTGAGATAGCCGGAGTCAGCGGTGCGCAGCGCGGTGTCGGCGAGACCCTTGCGGGCGCCGTGGGTCGAGATGAAGTACTCGAGCACCGACAGGCCCTCACGGAACGAGGACTTGATCGGGCGGGGAATCATCTCGCCGCGCGGGTTGGACACGAGGCCCTTCATGCCGGCGATCTGCGCGATCTGCTGCGGGTTACCGCGAGCACCCGAGTCGACCATCATGTTGATCGGGTTGAACGGCAGCTTGGCCAACTGCGCTTCCATCGCCCGCTTGATCTCGGAGTTCGCCGACGTCCAGATTTCGACATCCTTCTGGCGACGCTCGTCGTCGGTGATGATGCCGCGCTTGAACTGCGTCTCGGTCTTCTCCGCTTCCTTCTCGTGCTTGTCGAGAATCGCCGGCTTCTCCGGCGGCGTCTTGACGTCGTCGATCGACATCGTGAGACCCGATCGCGACGCGAACCGGAACCCGAGGTCCTTGATCTTGTCGAGTGTCCGGGCGACGACGGCGTTCGTATAGGTGTCCGCGAGGCGCTCGACCATCTTCATGATCGCTTCGACTCGGTCGTACGCCTGCCCGTGCGGCGCTTGCTTGCCGACGAGGTGGTTGACGTAGGGGAAGTCCTCCGGCAACGCCTCGTTGAAGAACACGCGACCCGGCGTGGTCGTGACGTACGTGGGGTGCACGTCCGCGCCATCGCCCTCGGTGGCCTGCAGGCGCGCGTCGCGCAACACGATCGGCTCGTGCAGCTTGACGTCGCCGGCTTCGTACGCGCACTCGACTTCCCACACGTTGCGGAAGTGACGCACGGACTCCGCGTCGGTGGGCGACTCGTTGTCGACGAGCGTGAGGTAATACGCGCCGAACACC
Organism: Actinomycetota bacterium; assembly: GCA_041166285.1. Classification (GTDB taxonomy): domain Bacteria; phylum Actinomycetota; class Acidimicrobiia; order Acidimicrobiales; family JACCXE01; genus JACCXE01. The sequence continues at coordinate 11,586 of JBEEFR010000037.1, forward strand.
ATGTCTTGGGTGGGGTCGACCATCGGGCGACCGGACGCCGGTGAAAGCAAGTTGTTCGACGACAACATCAACACGCGCGCTTCGGCTTGTGCTTCTGCCGAGAGAGGCAAGTGCACGGCCATCTGGTCGCCGTCGAAGTCCGCGTTGAACGCGCGGCAGACGAGCGGGTGAAGCTGGATGGCCTTGCCTTCGACCAGCACCGGCTCGAAGGCTTGAATGCCGAGGCGGTGCAGCGTGGGCGCCCGGTTCAACAGGACCGGGTGCTCCTTGATGACCTCTTCGAGGACGTCCCACACCTGCGGGCGACGACGCTCGACCATGCGCTTGGCCGA
>JBEEFR010000038.1:0-10209 GCA_041166285.1 Actinomycetota bacterium
CGCGGCCCACTGTCGTACGGGCTCGAGCAGGCGCGGGCGACCGGCACCGTCAACTTCGACGAGGCTGCGTTCGACGAGTTCGTCGACGATCTGCGGCGCGTCGGCGTGCGAAGAGATCGCGACAGCGGCCTCCGGTGTCCAGCCCCCGCGAAACACTGCAAGCCGTTCCAACACCTCGAGTTGGGCGTCGGTGAGCAGCGCTGCCGACCAGTCGAGGGTCGCTGCGAGCCCGCGTTGACGCGCGTCGTCGGTGCGGTAGCCGCCGACGAGTTCGGGCAAGGCGTCGACGAGCGAGTCGGCGAGTTCGGTCGGGGTACGGCGACCGGCAAGTCCGGCCGCGAGCTCGATCGCAAGGGGCAGGCCGTCGACCAAACGGCAAACGCGCGCCGCGGCGCTCCGAACCTCGGGGTCAGAGTCGTCGAGCGAGCGGTCGGCGCGTTTGGCGCGTTGCATGAACAGTCGAAGGGCGGGGTTCGCCGCCAGTTCACCGGCGTCGGCGTCCTGGGTCGGCACGGGCAACGGCTCGACGCGCCACAGCTGTTCACCTCGTACGTCGAGCGGTTCGCGGCTCGTGGCCAGGACGCTGCTCTCGGTCCGTGTCACGAGGCGGTCGACCAACGGCGCGACCGCCTCGAGGAGGTGTTCGCAATTGTCGAGCAGCAACAGCGTTTTCGCCTGTTCGAGTCGGGCCTGGACGGCGTCCGCCAGCGACTGCTGCGGGGTCGCCTTGACGCCGAGCGCAGCCGCGACCGCAGCGTCGACTCGGTCGGCGTCGCTCACGCCCGCCAGCTCGACGACGAACGCGCCACCGTCGAATTCGCGCGTGCAGTTCTCGGCCGCCGCGGCCGCGAGCCGCGACTTTCCGACACCGCCGACGCCGATGAGCGTCACCAGCGGTTCGGACAGCACCGCCTTCGCGATGGCGACGACATCGTCATCGCGACCGAGCAACGGTGTGGCAGCGCGACGGAGGTTGTGCACAACGGCTGCGGGCACTCGCAGCGGCGCAAAGTCCGCGCGCAGGTCGGGGTGTACGACTTGAAACAGCGCGACCGGCTCGGCGAAGTCGCGCACGTGGAACCGTCCGAACTCGAGAACGTCTGCCAGCTCGGGCAGGCGCCCCGCGACGGCGTCGACGGCCGACGCCGAAGCAACAATCTGTCCGCCGTGCGCCGCAGCGCTCACGCGCGACGCCTGGTTGACGGCGAGTCCGACGTAGTTCCGGTCCGGGGTCACGACGGCCGATCCGACGTGGACGCCCATCCGGACCCGCACCTCGACACCAGCGACCCAATCTTCGGCGGCTAACGCGACCTGCGCGTCGACGAGTGCCGCGAGCGCATTCGCCGCGTCGGAGAACACGAGAAACATGCCATCGCCCTCAGTGCTCACCAGCCGCCCGTCGTGCCGATCGACGCACACCGCGATTGCCGTACGCATCTGTTCGACGACGCGGCCGAAACGGTCGGGCCCCAGCGTTGTCAGCAGCGGTGTGGACGCCTCCATGTCGGTGAAACAAAACGCGACATCGCCCGCAGGCAGTGCGTCGTTCCTCCCCATGGCCCGCAATCTAGGCAGGTCGCGCCGCCGTCAGCAGAGCACCGACGTTCTACCCTCGGGTGGTGCGCGTGGGATTGTGTGGCTGGACGATCTCGATGGCGGAGTACGTGCGGCGGTTCCCGGTCGTGGAGGTCCAGCACACCTTTTACGAGCCGCCCAGCGACGCCGTGTTGACGCGCTGGCGGGCGCAGAGCCCTTCGCGGTTCGAGTTCACGATCAAGGCGTGGCAGCTCGTGACGCACGAGTCGCACAGTCCGACCTACCGCCGTATGAAGCGGCCGCTGGCGCCGGAGTTGCGCGGCCAAGTCGGCTCATTTCGTACGACGCGCGCCGTCCTCGACGCGTGGGAGCGGACGCTCGAGTGTGTGCGAATCCTGCGCGCCAGCGCGGTGTTGTTGCAGTGTCCCGCGAGCTTCAAGCCGACGCCAGAGAACGTCGAGCGCATGCATGTGTTCCTGTCGACGGTCGAGCGTCCCGACGCGCGTTTGTTGTGGGAGCCGCGCGGCGAGTGGGCTACGGCGACCGTCGAGGAGTTGTGTCGCGAACATCGCCTCGTGCACGTCGTCGATCCGATGCGGGCCGAAACCGTCACGCCCGAGGAGACCTACTACCGCCTTCACGGCACGACCGGTTCCCGGCACGTGCACACCGACGAAGAATTGACGCGGCTGCGCGATCAGGTGGCGGGTCGACCCAACCCGTACGTGCTGTTCAACAACCTGCCGCGGGTCGGTGACGCGGCGCGTTTCATGGCGCTTTGCGGGTAGTCCCGTGCATGACAGTTCGCGCCCTGACGGTTCAAGCCGGCGTTGCCGGTTCGGCGCGCGTCGAAGACGTCGCAGACCCTGAGCCCGCCGCCGGCGAAGTCGTCGTCGAGACGCTGATGGTGGGCGTCTGCGGGACGGACCACGAGATCGTCAACGCCGACTTCGGGACGGCTCCGGCTGGGCGCGACCGATTCATCATCGGGCACGAGGCCGTCGGCCGCGTCGTGTCGACGGGTGACGGCGAACTCGTGGTGCCCGTCGTCCGGCGCCCCGACCCGGTGCCGTGTGCCAGCTGCGCGGCGGGCGAGTGGGACATGTGCCAGAACGGCGGGTACACCGAGCACGGCATCACGCGACTCGACGGTTTCGCCGTCGAGCGCTTCGCCATCGAGCGCGATCGCTTGGTGCCGGTCCCGCAGGGGCTCGGCGATCTCGCGGTGCTCGTCGAGCCGACCAGCATTGTCGCCAAAGCGTGGGAACAGATCGAGCGGATCGGTAGTCGCGCCCATTGGGAACCGAAGACGGTGCTCGTTGTCGGCGCCGGTCCGGTTGGCCTGCTCGCTGCGCTTCTCGCGTGCCAGCGCGGCTTCACGACGCACGTCTACGACATCGTCACGGACGGCCCGAAACCGCAGCTCGTGGCGGACCTTGGCGCCGAGTACCACACCGGCGAACTGACCGAGGTGTGTCCGCGTGCCGACATCGTCGTCGAGTGCACCGGCATCGGCTCCGTCGTCCTCGACGTGATCGGACACAACGCGCCCAACGGCATCGTGTGCCTCGCCGGCCTAAGCGGCGGCAGGCGCGCCATTGAGGTCGACGCTGGCGCGCTGAACCGCGGTCTCGTGCTCGACAACGACGTTGTCTTCGGAACGGTGAACGCCAACTTGCGCCACTACCGCGCCGCGGTCGACGCCTTGTCGCGCGCCGACGTGGAGTGGCTACGCCGATTGATCACTCGTCGGGTGCCGCTCGCACAGTGGGAGCAAGCACTCGAGCATCACCCCGGCGACGTGAAGGTGGTCATCGAAATAACGCAGTGACGCGCCGCGCCGCTTGCACCACCAGCCACACGCTGGCGATCCACGGGCCGACGACGATGAGCGGATCCATCCACTGGTGGTGCGTGTCGACGCGCTTCTTGCCGAACCGCGACCGGAACCCGTGGCCGCTGACTTCGCCCTTCATGCCGGTCTGCGTGATCGGGTTGTCAGGCCGCGTCGTGAACAGGGACTGCACGTGGTGCTCGATTGCGTCGACGCGGTCCGCGTACAGCAGCAGCAGCCAGTGCGCCGCTCGGCCTTCGCTGTAACGCCGGTACGCGAACTTTCGGATCACGCCCGACAGTGCGCGCGGCGGGCACGACGTGCCGAACACGGGCGGCAGTGTCATGTGCTCGATCGAGCGTTCGCGCGGCCACGTCTCGGGTTGGCGTTCGGGGAACTCCCAGTGCGCGCCCGTCGCTTCGGATTGCTCGCGCGGGAAAGACGGGCGGTCGCTCGGATCGAGGTCGACGCCCCAACCGGGGATGCGCTCGCGCAACTCGTCGGACGGCGGAGTGAGGTCGGGCTTCTCGGCGGTGTAGGTCATGCTGCGCTCGCCACGATCAGCGGCTTGATGCAGTTGTCGAGTTTCGCCGAGAAGATGTGGTACCCCTCGGAAATCTCTTCGAGCGGGATGCGGTGCGTGACGAGCTCGCTCGGCTTGAGGTAGCCGTTGCGCACGTGTTCGAACAGCCGCGGCCACTGGCGTTTCACCGGGCACTGGTTCATGCGCAGCGTCAAGCCCTTGTTCATGGCGTCGCCGAACTTCACGGCGCTGAACATCGGGCCGTACGCCCCGACCACCGAAACGGTGCCGCCCTTGCGCACCGAGTCGATCGCCCAGTTGAGCGCGACTGGCGAGCCGCCCTGCAACTTCAGCTTGGTCGCGGTGACGTGCATGAGCATGTTTCCGTCGGCTTCAGCCCCCACGGCGTCGATGACGACGTCGGCACCGAGACCGCCGGTCGTCTTCTTCATCTCGACGATGATGTCGTCGTACTCGGCAAAGTTGAACGTCTCCGCGTGTGCGAACGTGCGCGCCTTTTCGAGGCGATACTCGAGATGGTCGATCACGATGACACGACCGGCACCCATCAACCACGATGACTTTGCTGCGAACAACCCGACCGGGCCGGCACCGAAGACGATGACGGTGTCGCCCTCGACGATGTCGCCGAGTTGGGCGCCGAAGTAGCCAGTGGGGCAGGCATCGGTGAGCATCACCGCGTCCTCGTCGCTCATCCAGTCGGGGATGATCGTCGGGCCGACGTCGGCGAAGGGCACGCGTACGAATTCCGCCTGGCCGCCGTCGTAGCCGCCGCACGTGTGCGAGTAGCCGTAGATGCCGCCCACGGCCGTCGCGTTGGGGTTGACGTTGTGGCAGTTCGAATACAGCCCGCGGGCGCAGAAGAAGCAGCTGCCGCAGAAGACGTTGAATGGCACCATCACCCGGTCGCCGCGCTTGAGGTTCTCCACCGACGGGCCGACCTCTTCGACCACGCCGATGAACTCGTGTCCGAACGTCATCCCGACGCGCGTGTCGGGCATCATCCCGTGGTACAGGTGCAGGTCCGACCCGCAGATCGCGCCGAGCGTGACGCGCACGATGGCGTCGTTCGGGTGTTCGATTGCGGGCACGTCTTTGTTCTCGACGCGGATCTTGTACGGGCCTCGATAGACCATCGCTCGCATGGGATCTCCTCAACTGCTCGGGCCCGCGGCTTCAGTTCGTCTTGCCCATTCCGAAGGGTCACGCAAACGCCGGTGATTTCACGCGCGACACTCGCTGCGTGGTGGTGCGCGTGATCGAAGGCTTTCATCAAGACGACGCCGGCGACTGGGTTGCGGAGTTGTCGTGTCGGCACAACCAGCACGTGCGGCACAAGCCGCCCTTCCAGCAGCGCCCCTGGGTGATGTCGCCGGAAGGTCGCCGTCAGCGCATCGGCACCGCAATCGAGTGCCCGCTCTGTGACCGAGCAGAGTGAGCGCTAGAGCTTCACGTACCTGTCGGGTGCGGCGACGCGCAGCGGCGCAGTCAGCTTTCGCATCGACAACCGCACGTCAATGCGCGCTTGCGCGTACTTGCCGAGGGTGTGGCGAAGTTCGTTCGGAGCGCGCGTCCCGAAGTCGATCACCGCGTGCAGCGACTGCAGCTGGTGATCCTTGGCCCCGGTGACGACTTCGATCGAGCTCGCCTTCACGAGCTTTTGCAGACGCTTGGCGGAGTCCCCGTTGAGCGCGGCGAGCTGGTTGTCGCCGCCGAGCGGGCCGGCGACGCGGGCGAGGTCGGACAGCAGGTCCGGGGCGTCGACCTCGCCAGTAATGCGGTCGGTCGAGGAACCTTTGGTCGTCTTGGGGTTCTCGACCCAGCCCGCGATGCCGAGGTCGTCGAAGCCGCCGGACGGACTGTCGTCGAGCCGCAACGGCCCCAAATCCTTTTGGGCGACGCGGTAGGTCTTGGCGCCGGTATCGACGAACGCGGCCGAACCCGTCGAACTCACCTTCGTCACCTTGGAATTCGAGCCGAGGAGCTGCGTGTAGGTCAGGTTGAACACCGCGAGGTCGTGCTTGCCCTCGAACGAGAACGGGCCAGCGAGGCGGAAGCCCGAAGGACCCGTCGCCGTGTCACCCGAACCGGCGCTCGCCGCCAGCCGCAAGTCGATCGTGCCCGACTTCTGCTTGGCCATGTTCGCTTGCGTCTGTTGAAGTTCGCTCGACTTGCCGCAGCCCGCCAACAGCACGGCAAACAGCAACAGGGCGGTAAGCCGAAGACGCATCAGGCAGCGGCCGTAGTCGTCGTGTCGGACGGTCGCGTGGTGGTGGTGCTGGACGTCGTCGACGACGAGGAGCTGGTAGTCGAGTTACTCGTGGTCGAAGTCGTCGTCGTCGATCCGCCCGTCGTCGACTGGTCGATCGGCACCAGTTCCGTGTTGAAGATGTCGAGCAGTTCGTTTTGGGCGTACTGCGCCTCGGCCAGCAACTGGGCGTCGGTCATGCTGTTGGCGTTGCGCTCGACTTCGTGCATGCGCTTCTCGAGATCCTTGAGCCGTCGCTTGCCGCGGTCACTCAGCTCCATGCCGTTCATGTCCACGACGATCTGGGTGGCCTTCGCGTACGTGAGGCACTCGGAACACTGGACGTTCACTGCCGTCGCCCGGTTCTCCGGCGCGACGTAGTTCGGGTCGTCGCCGGAAACGAAGATCACCTGGAACGCGATGGCGATGGTGGTGCAGTCCACGCAGCTCGCTTCGGCCGTGGCTGTGTTCGTTTGGTCGACCACACCGTTCGCGACGTCGCGGACTGACAACGCGAAACGGAACACCGACGAACCGTCCTGCGTGTTGATCGCGGTCGCTTCGTTTGTCTTCTCGTCGGCGCGGGCTGATGGGGCCCCGCCGATCCCGACGGCGAGTGCGAGCAACACCGTGGCGAGGCCACGAATCAAGGTGCGTTTCATGGTGATGTCGTCTCCGTTGTGTCGCGAGCGGTGGTGTCAGTCGTGTCCGTCGTGTCGGACGTGTTGCGCTTTTCGGTCGTGGTCGTCTGGCGCGTGTCGTTGTTGTCGCTGGCGCCGCGCACCGTCGTCGACGTCGTCGGCACGGCCGTGGTCGTCGGCGTGTTGTTCAGCACCGCGGCGCGCTGCTTCGTCAAGCCCGGGCGCCCCGTGGCGACGTGGCTCGCCCGCGACATCGTGTCCTGCACCGTCCACTTCTCACCCTTGTGCAGTGGCTTGTACTCGCCGTTGGGCCACCACAGCCACGCCAGGCCGCCGATGAGCAACGCGTATACGGGGATGAGGGCAGCGCGCGCGATCTGGCGATCGTTCGTCAGGCGCCACAGTCCGCGTGCGAAGCGGCGGCTCGTGCGCAAGAACATGTAGCTGACGGACGCCGCGGGGAGCGCGACGGCAAACGTGGCCAGCACTCCAGCCGTCGCGGCCATGTAACGCGCGTCGCTGAACGCGCGAGTCGTGCCGGTCCACTGCTTGGCGATCGAGCTGCCGGCGGTGCCGAGAATGCGCGGGAGTCCGATGACCGCGAGGGTGATCGAGAACCCGATGATCGGGATGACGGCGAGCACCCACACCGTGACCACGACGCGGACCCACGGCTTGAGCGCGAGCACCTTCTCGCTCGCCTCGCGCCGCGGCAGCAGCGACATCAGCGTCGGCTTGATGCGGGCGAACAGGTCGGGGACGCCAGTGAGGTCGGAGAGGATGTAGTAGCCGTCGAGGCGGATGAACGGCATCAGCTGGTGCGTCATCTCGACGATCTGCACCGGCACGAGAATCAGCAGCGGCGCGTAGTGCGTGAGCGCCCAGACGCCCATCGTCGCCAGCGCGAACAGCATGTTGAAGTAGAGGCCACCCAGGTCGGTGCGGAGACGCCCGCCGCGGCCGAGCCGATACGAGTCGGTTACGTCGGTGTAGAACGCCGGCCACACCAGGTAGATACCAGCGCCGATGACGCCGGGCTTCGCGCCGCCGTAGCGGCACGCGGCGGCGTGCCCGAACTCGTGAAACCCCGCCGACAACGCGGTGAGGGCGAACATGAGCACGAGCATCGACGGGCTGTAGAGCAGTTGGCGCGTCGCGCGGCCCAGCCCTTCGTCGAAGAACAGCCACCAGATCGAGGCCGCGAACGCGACGATGACCGCCACCACGATCGGCGGGAAGAAAAGCACGCGAAAGGGCGACGTGAGCGCCTTCGTCATGCGCTCGCTGAACAGCGTGAACCGGCCGCGGATCGACAGCAGCGGATCCGACTTCGTCAGCGGCGGGTTCGAGCCGTCCGGCTGCTTCAGCAGCCCGAGCGGGCGCAGCTTCTCTTCGGCGAGGTACTTGATGTTGTCGGCGGTCGCGGTCTTACCGATCCGCTGCGTCACCTCGCTGGCGATCTGCTCGAGGTCACGCCGACCGTCGATGGCGCTCAGCACGACGAAGAGCAGCTCCGTCAACTGGACCGTCTGGCCCGACGCCGTGCGCACGATCGACGGCGGCTCCTTGAACCCGGAATGCTTGAACTCGCCGATCAGCTCGAGGCCGTCGGCGTGTTCAAGCGGACGTTCGACCGCGGTGGGAGTAGGCGTCGTGGCTGTCACTGACGGTTAGAGACGCTGTGCTACTGGGTGATGCCCGAGTCTTGGTTGGCGACTGCGTCGGCGACGCCGTCGAGATGTTGGACGATGAGTGAGCTCTGATCGGCCTGCGCGACCGCGGTGCCGTCAGGCGACGCGATGTTCGCGGCGACGCCGGCGTCGATCGGCGCGGCGACGTTGGCGTTGGCGGCGACTGCCGCGTCAACCGGCGCAGCGACTCCGGCGGTGAGGTCGACGTTGACGTTGAGGTTGAGCAGGTTCAGGTCGGGCTCGAGGATCGACATTGCTTCCTTGTCGGGAATGCTGGAGCCGTCCTGCGCTTCGAGGTCTTCAGGGGACAGCGCGTCCTTGGGGTTTTCGGTAGCCATAACGAAAGTCCTTTCGGGTTAGACGGTGCCGCCCTGGTCGATGCTCGCGCTTTGGTTGGCGGTCGCGTCGGCGACACCGTGCAGGTCCTGGACGATTCCTGAACTCTGCGTCGCCTGTGCCGACGCGATGGCGTCGGGCGACAGCACGTTGGCGCCGGCGGCCGCGTCAATCGGCGCTCCGGCGTTCGCGTTGGCGGCGACGGCCGCGTCGATCGGCGCAGCCAAGTCGAGCGAAAGGTCGAGGTCGACGTTGACGTCAAGCAAGGACATAGCTTCCTTGTCGGGAATCGCCGCGCCCTCTTGGGCCTGGAGGTCTTCTTTGCTGAGATTCGGTTCCGCGCTCATGGATTAACCCTTCCCGTGTCCGTGATTGAGCAATGCGTCGGTGGTCGTCGGATCGACGTCGACGCTCGTCTGATTGAGGATGACGACCTGGTCGGCATCGGCGATCGCGTAGGAGTCACTGCTGTTGACGTTGGCCGCCGTCGCCTCGTTGATCGGTGCCGCGAAGTTGTCCACACCGGCGACGTTGATGGTCGTCATCGCCTCCCGCGGAGGCAACGCTTGGCCGCCTTGTGCTTCCAGGTCGCTACCGGTCAGCGCGTCTTCGACTGGGTCCGTCGGGTTCGCCATAACGGGCGTGTACCCGCGTCCTCGCGGCGCTTAGACGCCGTGCTCTGCGGGTAGCTATCGGGCGGGCTGCGCCGCGGCCGGCTCGGTCCTGTCGAGCGGCTGGAAGCGCGCTTTCAACGCCAGGATGCGTCGCTCGATCAACAGGTACGACGCCGCGGCGATGGCGATCGACGCCGTCTGGTGGATGACGACCTCTTGCCAGTTCTCAAGGTGACTGATGCGCGTCGTGTGGATGAGCGCCATCGTCGGGATGTGGAACAAGTACACGCCGTAGGAAATTCTTCCGAGACCGGCGAGCGGGGGAAACGACAGCAACCGGTTGAGGCCGACGTGTTGATCGGCCAGGCCGGCGAACGCGACGACGACCGCGGCGACCACATAGAACAGTGACAAGCCGCCGAAGCCTTCGAGTCGGCCATGCGTCGGTAGCCACAGCGTGATGAGCCCGAGGACGACGAACGCGGCGATCGCCAGCGTCGGCGACTGCAAGCGACGACGCAGCGCGCCGGAGTCGATGCGGTCGAGGAAGATCGCCAACACGCTGCCGAGCAGGAGGCCGTCGAAGCGCCACGCCGGTTGGTACAGACCGTGACCGAAGTGGATCAGCGTGAGGTAGGCACGGACCACGCCGAGCAACACGACGACGCTGAACAGAATCGCGGCGATGCGCCGCGCCGCCGGGTCCCAGCGAAGCGCTCGCTTCAGCACCGGGGGCCACAACAGATAGAACTGCTCCTCGAG
>JBEEFR010000039.1:0-2947 GCA_041166285.1 Actinomycetota bacterium
GTCGCGCAGTTCCTCTTCGGCAAGCTCGGCTAACCGATGCGGCGACTAGCTGTGGTCCTCGCCGCCACAGCAGTCGCCTTTGTCGCGTTCGGCGCGGCCCACGCCGAGGACCCCATCGTCACGCCCACTTCGGTCGCGCATACACCGGACAACGGAAACTCCACACAGATGTACGTGCATCCACCGATGCCGAACACGAGCATCAGCACGGTGGAGGTTCACACTCCGGCGGGCTTCTACATATGGGCGTGCGACAACTTGTCCGCGTTCCAATGCTCTGGCACGACGCCCAGCGACGACCAGATGCAGCCGACCGACACCAAGTGGACGCGCAATCCCGACGCCTCCGACGACAGCGTGAACGGTTTCGAGTTCTGGTTCGCAGCATCGGTCAAGGCCGCGCCTGGCGACTACGTCTTCACCGTCACGATCGTCGACACGCAGGCGCACTCGGAGTCGTGGCAACCGACGATCACGGTGACGGGTGACGCGACGGCCACAACCGCGGCGCCCACGACGACCACGGCTCGCCCTCAGCGGACGACGACGACATCGTCGTCGTCGACCACCACGTCCACGTCGACGTCGACCACCGAGGCGCCCACCACGACGACATCAACGACGGCGGCCGCAGTGGCCGCCGCGCACAGCGACAGCGGCGGCAGCAACGCTGCGCCCCTCGCCGCCGGTGTTGTCGGCGTGGCTGCGCTGGCGACCGGCGGTGCGTTGGTGCTGCGCCGCATGCGAAGTGCCCGTGGTGGCAAGCTTCCGGAATGACGCTCGTCTTCGACGCCGACAGCCACGTAATGGAGACAGGGGACTGGCTCCTGTCGTTCGCCGATCCCGCCGTGCGCGACCGGCTGCACCCGCTCGGCCTCGACGGCGCCGGCGCGGGCGCCAAGAAGCTGATGGACTCGCTGCCCGACCTGTGGGCGTCGCATAAGTCGCTCGACATCGACGCCGACGTCATCAAGGGCCCGAAAGGTTGGCAAGCGCCGGGCGCGCTCGACGTCGAAGTGCGCTCGAAGGTCCTCGACGCATTGGGCATCACCGCCCAACTCGTCTTCCCGACGTTCGCGCTCGGGCACTTCAACTTCACGCAGGACAACGACGTCCACTACGGCGGCGTGCGCGCGCTCAACCGCGCCATCAGTGCGTTCTGCGCCGACGACCCGCGGTTGCTGCCTGTCGGTTTCTTGTCGTTGCGCGACCCCGAGCGCGCGTTGATCGAACTCGACGCCGCCCTCGAAGCGGGCGTGAAGGCGATTTGGGTCCCGTCCGACGCACCCGGCGATTTCTCGCCCGCGCACGTCTCGGTGGAGCCCGTGTGGGCGCGCCTCGCAGAGGCCGGTGTGCCGTTCGTTCTGCACGTCGGCGGCGGGCGTCTGCTGCCGAAGCCGTTCCACAACAACGGTCACCCGCGCCCGACCGACTGGCTGGGCGGTGGCGAGAACATGCGGGCGAAGGACTTCCCCGTACTGCACCACTCGCCGGAGAGGTTCCTGGCGTGCCTCGCTATCGACGGTGTCTTCGAGCGGCACCCACAGTTGCGCGGCGCCGCGATCGAGCTCGGCGCCAGCTGGGTGCCCGGCATGCTGCGCAACCTCAACCACGCGCACCGCTCGTTCTCCAAGTTCGAGCCGATGTTCCGCGACCTGCCGCTGCTGCCCGCCGACTACATCCGCCGCCAAGTGCGGTTCACGCCGTTCCCGTTCGAGGACACGCAGTGGCTCGTCGAGCAAGAGGGCGCCGACCTGTTCATGTTCTCGACGGATTATCCGCATCCCGAAGGCGGCAAGCGGCCGTTCGAGAACTTCGGCGAGGCGATGTCGAGCTTCGACGACGATGCGCGCGACCGCTTCTTCTGGCGCAACGGCGCGGAGTTGTTCGGGCTTGTCTGACCGGGCCACGGACTACCCCGACTCGCAGAGTCTCGTCGTCCACGCCCGCCTCATCACGCATTACGCGTCGACGCGCGTCATCGCGGTGTTCTTCGTCGTCGCCTCCCTCGTGCGCGTGTCCATGGGCCGTTGGACGTGGCTCGACCTGCTCGGTCCCGTCGTCATCCTCGTGCTCGAGCCCTTCACGGAGTGGACGATGCACGTCTACTGGTTGCACTCGCGTCGCGACTTCTACGTCGCCGTCAAACACCGCGCCCATCACGCCGCCCCGCGCGACGTCGACCTCGTTCTCATCCCGACGCGCGCCTTCGCAGTCGGTCTCCCGATCGCGGCCGCGATCACCGCTGCGCTCGGTTGGGGCAAGCCGGCAGCGGTCACGGCGCTGGCCTTCGGCTATCTCATGTTCCTGACCTACGAGTGGACGCACTTCCTCATCCACTCGAAGTACCGCCCGAAGCGTTGGTACTACCGCGTGATCTGGCGCAACCACCGCAACCATCACTTCCGCAACGAGCACTACTGGTTCGGTGTTACCACTGACATTGGCGACCGCGTGTTGCGCACCGCGCCCGAGCGCGATGCCGTCCCCGTCTCACCGACGGCGAAGACCCTCGCGTAGCGCTGCTAACCGACGCGCTTGAGCGTGTTGGTGTCGGTGTGGGCGAACTCAGTGTTGTCCATGGCGGCCATCTCGAGGATTGTCGACTCCTGGTAGCTCCAGGAACCGTCGTCGTTGATCGAAACCGTGACCTCGTAGCTCTTGGTCGACGCCTTCTGGCCGAGGTAAATGTTCTCGCCGATGGAGTAGCCGTTGGTCGCGTTGAGCTTTGCGCCCATGGAGAACTGCTTGGCGTCGGCGTCGCATGTGCCTCCGGCCAGGATCGTGATGCCGCGCGGGACGACGAAGCCGCGCATGATCTCGCCGGTTGCCGCGTCCCACAGCCAGTAGCCGACCTCGGTGTGGAAGGGATTGTCCTCGGACTCCCGCCACATCGCCGTCTTGTAGTCAAGGCCGTACAGGCACTGCGCACCGTTCTGCACCGGGC
>JBEEFR010000040.1:0-6410 GCA_041166285.1 Actinomycetota bacterium
CGTCGCCAGTCCCTTGAACGGGCAGCGCGTCACCAGCTCGTGTGGCGCCAGCTGCTCCACGTGCACGTCCGCGCGCGGGAAGTACACGACGAGGCCGTGGTCCTGCTCGTCCACCACGAGGCAGTGCTCGCTCGACGCCAGCACGGCGTCGCCGGCGGTCGCCTCGAAACGGTTGCGGCGCGCCAACAGATCGACGCGGTAGTCGGGGCGAGTGACGAAGCCGGAGTCGGAAGAGTCCATGCCCCATTCTGCAAGGATCCGCGCATGGGTTATGAAGTGCGTGGTGTCGTGGCGCGGTCCAAGGGCGCGCCGGTGTCTGTTGAGACGATCGTGGTCCCCGATCCGGGGCCGGGCGAGGCGCTCGTCGACGTGCAGGCGTGCGGCGTTTGCCACACCGACCTCCACTACCGCGAAGGCGGCATCAACGACGAGTTCCCGTTCCTGCTCGGTCACGAAGCGGCGGGCGTCGTCGCCGCAGTAGGTGACGACGTCACCGACGTCGCGCCGGGCGACTTCGTCATCCTCAACTGGCGCGCCGTGTGCGGCGAGTGCCGGGCGTGCAAGAAGGGCAAGCCGCACCTGTGCTTCGCCACGCACAACGCGACGCAGAAGATGACGCTGTCGGACGGAACGCCCTTGTCTCCAGCGCTGGGCATCGGCGCGTTCGCCGACAAGACGCTCGTCGCCGCCGGTCAGTGCACGCCGGTGTCGCGCGAGGCCGATCCCGCCGTCGCCGGTCTGCTCGGGTGTGGCGTGATGGCCGGGCTGGGCGCCTCGATGTTGACGGGCAACGTGCAGCGCGGCGACACGGTCGCCGTCTTCGGCTGCGGGGGCGTCGGTGACGCCGCGATCGCGGGGGCGAAGCTCGCGGGCGCGACGACGATCGTGGCCGTCGACCTCGACGACAAGAAGCTCGAGTGGGCCCGCCAGTTCGGCGCGACGCACACCGTCAACGCCGGCAAAGGCGACGCGGTCGAAGCGGTGCGCGCCGCAACGGGTGGCTTCGGCGCCGACGTGTGCGTCGAAGCCGTCGGCAATCCGAAGGTGCTGGAGCAGGCGTTCTTCGCCCGCGACCTTGCTGGCACCGTCGTGCAGGTCGGCGTGCCGACACCGGACATGCGCTTTCCCGACATCCCGATGATCGAGTTCTTCGGTCGCGGCGGCGCGCTGAAACCGTCGTGGTACGGCGACTGTCTGCCGTCGCGCGACTTTCCGTTGCTGATCGACCTCTACTTGCAAGGCCGTTTGCCGCTCGCCGACTTCGTGAGCGAGCGCATCGACCTCGACGGCGTCGAAGAGGCGTTCCACAAGATGGAGCGCGGCGAAGTGTTGCGCAGCGTCGTCGTCCTGCGCTCATGAAACGAACGATCGAACTCGTCACGACCGACGGCGTTTTCCGGCTCGACGGCGGCGAGTGGGAAGTCACGAACAACATCTGGCTCGTGGGCGACGACCGCGAGGTCGTCGTGATCGACGCCGCGCATGACGCCGCACCGATCATCTCGGCCGTGCACGGCAGGCGCGTCACTGCCATCGCGTTGACGCACGGTCACAACGATCACATCAACGCCGCCGTGGCGTTGCAGGCCGCCGTCGACGCGCCGATCCTGCTGCACCCCGACGACATCATGCTGTGGCACGACGTGTATCCCGACCGCGACCCTGACGGCGCGTTGACGCACGGCGACGCGCTGGGGGAGTTGCGCGTCATCCATACGCCCGGTCACTCACCCGGCGGGTGCTGCTTCGCCTTCGACGGTCACGTGTTCTCCGGCGACACGCTGTTCTGCGGCGGACCGGGCGCGACCGGCCGCAGCCACTCCGACTTTCCGACGATCGTCGAGTCGATCCGGGCGCGACTCCTCACGCTGCCGCCGGAGACGATCGTCCACACCGGCCACGGCGACACCACGACGATCGGCGCCGAGGCCCCCGACCTCGACGAATGGCTACGCCGCGGCCACTAACGCGCTCGGACTGCGCCTTTTGGCGCAGATTTCGGCTCCAAAGTGCGCCAAAAGGCGCAACGCGGAACCCCTAACGCAAGCGGTGCCGCTCGAGGCGCTCGCCGGGATGGCGGTTGTTCCGCAGCAATTCGGCGACCGGCACGACGGTGCGCGGCGAGGACCACTCGCGCGACGGCTTCTCCATGGCCCAGCCGTCGCCGATGGTGATGGCGGCGTGCTGGCAACGACCGTCGGGGAGGCGCCACACGAGGACGGTGCCGGGCTGTTGGTCGCCGCCGCCGCGGCGGCACATCGTCGTGAGAAAGTCGTCGAATGGTTCCCGCCGGTTGAAGTTCTCCGCGACTTCCTCGACGCCGGCGGCGGCCATCACGGTCGTGAAGCAGTTCGGTCCGCTGCCAGCAGCGAAGGTGCCGGCGATCGCGCGCGCCGACGGGAGGCGCCGCCAGGTAGACGCCTTCACCTCGCGATGCCGGCTCACAAGACGACCGCTCGCGACGTGGCGTACGACCGCCGCCTTCGTGACGAGCGAAGGCCACCACACGAACCGATGACCGTCTGCCTGCGCCCGCGCGTCGACGAGGTCAGCCCAGCCGCGCACCGTCGGCACGGCGCCGCGTTCGGCGACGACCTGTTGGCGAACGAGCCGAGCGCGCTCGGCGCGCGACAACGCGAAGAACTCGTCCTCGCCGAGCCACAACACGCGTAGCGACTTATCGATGCGCCACAGGTGGTACGTGTCCCACAGCTCTTCGCTCATGTCGCGCGAGCGAATCCCGCCCTTGCTGACGAAGAAGGGTTGGCGCGCCGGCGCCAGCCACATCTTCCACTTCTCGACGAGCGCATCGTCGACGTTGCAGCCGAGAACCCGCATGCGGCGAGAGTACGCACACTTCAGCTGCCGTCGTCAGGTGACAAGATGCGCGACGTGAGTGTGCAAAGCGTCGACGACATCAATCTGACCGACCCCGCGTTCTGGACGCAGTCGCTCGAGCAACGCCAAGCGGGCTTCGCGGCGCTGCGGCGCGAGCGGCCGGTGGCGTTCTTCGAGGAACCGATGTTCGGCGACGTTCCGCTCGGGCCGGGCTTCTACGCCATCACGAAACACGCCGACGTGCTCGAAATCAGCCGCACGCCGGAGGTGTTCTGCTCTGGGCTCGGTTCGACGTCGGTCACCGACATGCCCGCCGAGGCCGCCGAGTTCTTCGGGTCTTTCATCGTGATGGACGACCCGCGCCACGCCCGTCTGCGCGGGATCGTCGCACGGCGATTCACGCCGAAGCAGCTGCAAGGCGTGATGGACAACGTCGTGCGCGTCGCCGACGAAGTCATCGACGACATGGCCGGCGAAGGCGAAGTCGACTTCGTGCAGGCGATCTCGCAGCCGTTCCCGCTGCTCATCATCATGGACATGATGGGGATCCCGCGCAGCGAGTACGGCACCGTGCTCGACTCGACGAACAAGATCCTCGGCGCCGGCGACCCCGAGTTCTTCGAAGGCGCCGAACAGGGCGAGATGTTCACCCAGGTGATCGGCGCCGGCATGACGCTCGTGCAACTGATGAACGAGGTTGCCGAGTACAAGCGCACCAACCCGGGCGACGACCTCACCACGCAGCTCATCAACGCCGAACTCGAAGACGACATCCTGTCGCCCAGCGAACTCGGCTCGTTCTTCATCCTGTTGGCCGTCGCCGGCAACGACACCACGCGCACGGCGCTGAGCCATGGCATGCACTACCTCACGCAGAATCCCGACCAGCGCAAGATCTGGCAGGACAACCTCGAAGAGGTGACGCCAATGGGCGTCGAGGAGATCGTGCGGTACGCGGGGCCCGTCGTGTACATGCGGCGCACGCTCACGCGCGATTACGCGCTCGCCAGCGGCCACGAGTTCAAGCAGGGCGAGAAGGTGGCGTTGTTCTACGGCTCGGCGTCGCGCGACGAGGACGTGTTCGACAGCCCCGACGTGTTCGACGTGCGCCGCAACCCCAACCCGCACCTCGGCTTCGGCGGACCCGGTCCGCATTTCTGTCTCGGAGCCCACCTGGCGCGGCGCGAGGTCAACGTGATGGTCCGTCGGCTGTTCGAGCGCGTGCCCGACATCGAAGCGACGGCCGATCCCGTTCTGCTCAACGCGGCGGGTATGCCGCTCGTCACCGGCGTCAAGCAGCTGCCGGTGAAGTTCACACCGGTGAAGGCCGGCTAAGCGCCGCCGCGCACAACATCTCCGCCGTCCATCGCATCTGCGCTGCGGCCTGACGACGCGACAAGCCGGCGACGTCGACGAGCCACACGAGTGCTTCGGGCCCGATCGCGCTGCGGATCGAAAGCACGAGCCGGCGAATGCCGTCGTCGCCGAGTTGGGGTCGCGCCGGTTCGAGCGCGTCGGTGAACCAGGCAATGGCGCGACCCTTCCGCAACGGCAACTCGTGGCGCGACGCGTCGTCCTGGAGTGACAAGCGCAGCATCGTGCGCTGCTGCGCCTCGGATGCGAACAGGTCCTTGAGGTAACGGTCGACGGCGAGCGCGATGCGTTCCTGCGCGTCACTGGGCGCGTCCTCCGGCAAGAGCGACGTCAGCTCCGTCATCGGGTACGCGGCGGCCAGCAACGCACGCTGGTTGGGGAAGTAGCGGTAGGCCGTCGTACGCGAGATCGCCGCGGCATCGGCGGTGGCTTCGACCGTCGGCGTTTCGCCGTCAGCGATCAGCTGGCGGGCCGCGGTCAACAGCGCGTCACGCGTGCGTTGCTTTTGCGACGTCCGGCCGTGGAGCTCGTACCCGGTTGACACAACCAT
Source organism: Actinomycetota bacterium (assembly GCA_041166285.1). Taxonomy (GTDB): domain Bacteria; phylum Actinomycetota; class Acidimicrobiia; order Acidimicrobiales; family JACCXE01; genus JACCXE01. The sequence goes on from JBEEFR010000040.1 coordinate 4,763, forward strand.
GATGGTACCGTACCCTCATCATGGTACTCAAGTACCACGATGCGCAGGAGGCAAACAATGGCAGCTACCCCGGTGATCCGACAGGCAGGCGAAGGCGAACGCCGGTGGTTCTACGGAGGTGGCGTGCAGACCTGGAAGGTGACCGACGCTGAGAGCGACGGCGCGTTCATGGTTTTCGAAGACGAGATGACCGCCGGCAAGGTCACGCCGTGGCACTCACACCCGGATCATGACGAGTTGATCGTGCTGCTCGAGGGCGAGTGCCTGGTCAACATCGGCGGCAACAAGCAGACGGTGCGCACGGGCGGCGTGTGGATGACGCCGCGGGGCACGCCGCACGCGTTCAAAGTGGTCTCGGAGACGGCACGGGTGCTCTCGCTGCAAACGCCCGGCAGCGCCGAGGCGTTCTATTACGGCGCCAGTGAGCCGGCCGGCGAGTCCGAAGGCGCCGTCGACTTCGAGCGCATTGGAAAGGTCGCGGAGGCGACGGGCGTCACGAAGTTGCTCGGCCCGCCGCCCTTCCGCGACTGACGACTACCCCTCGTCCTGGAGCGGGCGCATCTCGACGGGCGCCTCACACGCGACCGATGCGCGGCGCGCCCAGTCGCGAGCTTCGGCGTCGTCGGCCACGTTGATGATCCAGAAGCCGCCCATGTGCTCCTTGACCTCGGCGTAGGGGCCGTCGGTGATCGTCTCGTCCGGGCGGGCGACGACGGTCGTGTTGCGCGGCATGAGCCCTGCACCGAAGACCCATTTGCCCGTCTCGGTGAGTTCTTCGTTCAACGCGCCGACCTTCGGGCCGATGCGCTGCATGTCGGGCGTGTTGAAGTCGAGGACGTACTCCTCGTCGTGCATGACGGACAACATGTACTGAGGCATGGCAACAGTCTCCTTCGTGGTGGTCGTTCTGTCTTGTCTACGAACGACTCGGTCGCCAGAGGACAGGAAATGCGAGACTTTTTCCGTGGAGTTCAACCTCGCCCAAGTTCACGACGCCATCGCCGCCGCGGTGCCCGACCGCGAGTGCATCGTGTGGCGCGACCGGCGCCTCACGTACGGCCAAGTGGCGGAACGGACGAACCGCCTCGCCAACTACCTCGTCAACGCCGGCCTGGGCGCGCACACGGAACGCTCGGCGCTCGCCGGCCACGAGTCGGGCCAGGACCACCTCGGCGTCTACCTCTACAACGGCAACGAGTACCTCGAGGCGATGCTCGGGTCGTACAAGGCGCGGGTCGTGCCGTTCAACGTGAACTATCGCTACGTCGCCGAGGAGCTGCGCTACCTGCTCAACGATTCGCAGGCGCGCGCCGTCATCTTCCACAGCGCGTTCGCCGATCGCGTCGCCGAGGTTCGTTCCGAGTTGCCGAACCTCACCGTGCTGTTGCAGGTGGACGACGGATCGGGCGCGCCGCTGCTCGACGGTGCGGTTTGGTACGAGGACGCGTTGGCGTCGTCTTCGGCGGACGCTCCGCCAGTCGAGCCGAGCCCCGACGACCTCTACATCCTGTACACCGGCGGCACGACAGGCATGCCGAAAGGCGTGCTGTGGCGCCAAGCCGACATCTTCGTGGCGTCGCTGGGCGGCCGCGCCGGTGCGAACGAGTGGGAAAGCCTCGATGCCATCGTCGAGGTGGCGAAGAACGGC
>JBEEFR010000041.1:0-4392 GCA_041166285.1 Actinomycetota bacterium
CGGCACTTCAACCCCGCGAGGTCGCTGCCGGCGTCGGGTTCGCTCATCCCGAGGCACGCCGTCTTCTCGCCGCGCAGGATCGGCAAGGCGTACTCGTTGATCTGATCCTCGCTCCCGTAGTCGAGGATCGAGGGCGCGACGATGCCGAGCCCCTGCACGTTCGTGGTGCGCGGCACGCGCGCCTTGTACAGCTCCTCCATGTAGATGATCGTCTCGACAGGCCCGGCGTCGCGACCGCCGCGCTCGGGCGGCCAGCCGGGCACGAGCCACCCCTCGTCGAACATCTTGCGCGTCCAGTCACGCGCCCACTGCGGCGCGTGTCCGGTCGACAGCGACGGCTCCGCCGCCATGTCGGCGGAGGTCGGCCGGTTGGCGGCCAACCACTCGCGGAACTCGAGACGGAACGCCTCTGCGGAATCGTCAAAGCGGAGCCTCATGGGAACTGGAGCACCTTTGCGCTGGGGTTGAGGCCGAGCGCGTCGGCGAGGTAGGCGCGGTGCGCCGCGCCGCCGCCGAACATGAAGTCGCACGTCTTCGCGCGCTTGAGCCAGAAATGCAGGTCGTTCTCCCACGTGAAGCCGATGCCGCCGTGCAGCTGCAAGCCGTCGGTGACGACGAGGCGCTGGCACTGGCTCGCCGCGGCCTTCGCCATCGACGGCGCGGTGGCGCGCCGCGGGTCGTCCTCGGCGATCGTGAGCGCCGCGAAGTACGCCAAGGCCGACGCCTTTTCGACTTCGAGGTACATCCGCGCGAAGCGGTGCTTGAGCGCTTGAAACGAACCGATCGGCTTGCCGAATTGTTCGCGGACCTTGGCGTACTCGAGCGTCGTCTCGAAGATCACGCGGCACGTGGCCACGCACGACAGCGCCATCGCGGTGATCGCCTCGCCCATCGCGCGTTCGACGCCCGCTCGTCCGCGTGCATCGTCGGGTTCGGCCAGCACGCGGTCGCCGTCGACGTGCACGTCCGAAAACGTCACCGTCGCCATCGGCATCGTCGGGTCGATGACCGACATCGGCTCGATTTGTGCCGCGGCCGCGGGAACGACGAACACGCCGCCGCGCGCCACGACGACGATCTCGTCGGCCGTCGCTGCGTCGAGGACGTGCGTGGCGCGCCCGAACACGCGGTACGACGATCCGTCCTTCTTCTCTGCGATCTCGCCTTGCGCGAGCGTGCCGCGAAGTTCACCCGCCGCGATCCTGGCCAGCCAGGACGAACCGTTGCCGCCGCACTCGCGCACGAGGGGCGCGAACTGCGTCACCGTCGCGAGGAACGGCGAGGGCGCGACCACCCGCGCCAACTCCTCGACGACGAGGCCGGTCTCGACGAACGTGAGTCCGAGTCCGCCGTCGGCCTCGGGCACGCCGATCGCCGGCCAGCCCAATTCGACCAACGTCGACCACAGCTTCTCGACGCCGCCGTCGTCGTTGCCTTCGAACACGCTGCGCACCAGCGACGGCGGGCACGCTCCCGCGAGGACGGCGCGCGCGTTGTCGCGCAGCTCGAGTTGATCAGAGGTGAATTCGAAGTCCATTAGCGCGCCAGCCCCAAGAATCCTTTGCGAATCATCGTCACCATGGCGTCGATGGCCTCGTCGCGCTCGGAGAACCGCAGCGTGAACACGCCGTACGGCATCCGCTCCGTGAGGGCGAGGAAGGCCAGCGCGTCGATCGACGGGTCACCGAAGCCCCGCGACTCGAGGATGCGCCCGAGCCGCCCGATCACGGCGACGGCGACGTCGAGCGAGAAGTCGGCAAGCGTCGGTTCGGCGGCCTGCATCTCCTGCCACACGCTGATGACGCCGCCGTTGCCTTCGTACGTCGTAAACCACTCCTCGGCCCACTGACGCAACGCGTTGCGATCTCCACCCGCCGGGAAACGATCGAGCATGTCGAGCATGCGCAGCGACGCGTCTTCGGCGAGCACGCGGAAGAAGTCGTCCTTGTTCTGGAAGTACCGGTAGAACGACCCGTGCGACACCCCCGCAACTTCGGCGATGTCGTCGACGCGCGCCGCCTGGTAGCCGTGCGACGGCAAGACCTTCGCGCCGGCGTCGAGCAGCTTGCGACGAGTCTTTTCACCACGCGGCCGCGGGTCGCGCGCGTGCTCGACGCGCGGCGCCGGTGGCACGACGACCTTCGCCGCTTTCACGCTTCGGTCGACGTTGACGTTGTCGATCGGCCCAGCGAACAGCCGGTGAACGAACAGCGCGACGGCGTGCACGAATGCGCGGCGCGACGCGACGGTGTCCAGGTTCTCCCAATAGAACGAGCACCGGATCACGACCGCGACCACGCCCTCGCCCAACATCACGTTCTCGCGCTTGGCGGCGTCGAGGCCGAAGGCGCGCAACAGCGCCGTCGCCATCTGCTCGCTGATCGACACCGAATCGCGGCTCGTGATCGGGTGTTCCCGCGAGGCGGCTTGGAACGAGGCGAACACCGGCGAGTAGCGCTCGTGCATCGACGCGAAGTCGTCGATCCACTTCTCCAACGCGGTGAGCCCGTTGGCGTCGAGGGTGATCTTCGGAATTCGCTCGGCGAGCTCGACCATGTCCTGACCCAGCCGTGCCGCGAGCTTCCAGAACACGTCGTCCTTGGAAGAGAAGTACTGGTAGAACGCGGGGCGGGAACACCCGGCGCGCTCGGTGATCAGCTCGACACGCGCCGCGTCGAAACCGACTTCGGCGAACACTTCGAGTCCGGCCGCGAGGATCTTGTTCTGGGTCTCGGCACCGCGTTCACCGACGGTGGGATTGGCGCCAAACGGCCGTCGGCGGGCGATTTCCACGACTCGCTAATCTAACAGCGCCGTCATTTTTGAGCCCGAGGGGGACTTTTTCGATGCAACTCGACGACATGATCCTGGTGAGCGTCGACGACCACGTCGTCGAGCCGCCCGACCTGTTCGAAGGACGCCTCTCGAAGAAGGCCGCCGAGAAGGCACCGCGCGTCGAGAAGCTCGATGACGGTCTCGAGTCGTGGGTCTTCGAGGGCGCACCGATGCCGAACGTCGGTCTCAACGCCGTCGCCGGCCGTGACCCGTTGGAGTACGGACTCGACCCGACCTCGTTCGACCAGATGCGCAAGGGCTGCTTCGACATCCACGAGCGCATCCGCGACATGAACGTCAACGGCGTGCTCGGGTCGCTCAACTTCCCGTCGCTCGTGGGCTTCGCCGGCACGCTCTTCTACACAATGGAAGACAAGGAGATCGCCCTCGAACTCCTGCGTGCCTACAACGACTGGCACATCGAAGAGTGGTGCGGCACGTATCCGGGTCGCATGATCCCCCTCGCCATCCCCCCGATCTGGGATCCGCAGTTGATGGCCGACGAGGTGCTGCGCGTCGCCGAGAAGGGCTGCCACGCGTTCACGTTCAGCGAGAACCCTTCGAAGATCAACAACCTGCCGAGTTACCACTCCGATCACTGGGACCCGTTCCTCGCGGCGATGCAAGAGACGGAGTCGGTGCTGTGCCTGCACATCGGCTCGTCGTCGCAGATGTCGATCACGTCGATGGACGCGCCGATGGACACGATGATCACGCTCCAACCGATGAACATCGTGCAGTGTGCGGCCGACCTCGTGTGGTCGCCGATGTTCCGGAAGTTCCCGAACCTCAAGGTCGCGCTCAGCGAGGGCGGCATCGGGTGGATTCCGTACTTCCTCGAGCGCCTCGATTACGTCTACAACCACCATCACCAGTGGACGAACCAGGACTTCGGCGGGAAGCTCCCGAGCCAGGTGTTCAACGAGAACATCCTCACCTGCTTCATCGACGACGCCGTCGGCATCGAGGTGCGTCATCACCTCAACATGGACTCGATCATGTGGGAGTGCGACTACCCGCACTCCGACTCGACGTGGCCGAACGCGCCGGAGATGGCGATGAAGTATCTCGACGGGCTGCCTGACGACGAGATCAACAAGATCACGCACCTCAACGCGATGAACCACTTCAAGTTCGACGCCTTCACGCACATCCCGCGCGAGCAGTGCACGGTTGGTGCGTTACGGGCGCAGGCAACCGACGTCGACACGACGCCGAAGTCCTACGGCACCGGCGCGTTCAAGAAGGACGGCGGCATCGTCACGGCGATGACGCTCGCCGAGCGCATCGCAGCGCGTAGCGGTCGTTGACGCAGCCGTTTCGCGTTCTGCCGCGACTCGACGACGAAAACACCTTCTTCTGGACGTCCGGCGCGGACGGCAAGCTGCGCTTCCTGCGCTGCAACGAGTGCGGTTACTACCTCCACCCGCCGCTGCCGCAGTGCCCGCGCTGCACGTCGCGTGACCTCGCGCCGTCAGTCGTCACCGGTCGCGGCGTCGTGCATAGCTTCACGATCAACCACCAGCCGTGGGACGGCTCCGCCGAGCCGTGGTCGAT
>JBEEFR010000042.1:0-2500 GCA_041166285.1 Actinomycetota bacterium
GTGAGAACTTCGGTGCGCCCTACGAAGCTCGACGGAGGCACCGGGACGTTGTTGCGCACCACGTCGATGCCGCGCACTGGCGGGAACTCGCGCTCGAGGCCGGCGGCTGCGAGTTGGTACAGCCGCATCTCTGCCGGCAGGTCCTTCAGCCGGTGGAACCCGAGGTCGATCGTCTCGACGCCGTCGGGCCACGCGGACTGCGCTTCGTCAAGGGTTGCCTGCGTGATGAGCACTTGTGCACCGGCCGCCGCCGACTCGACGCGCGACGCCGCGTGGACGGTCAGGCCGGCGTAGTCGTTGTCGTCGCTGCGGAACCGTGCGAAGCCGGTGTGCAGGCCCATGCGCACCTTCACCGGCGGTTGCGGCGACCAGTCGTGATCGACCATGGCACGCTGCATGGCGATCGTCGCCGCCACCGCCTGCGCGGCATCTGCGAACACGACGAAGAACGAGTCGCCCGCCGTGGACACTTCGACGCCGCCGTGCGCCGCGAAGACCGGACGCAACAACGCGTGGTGCGTTTCCAGTACTGCGAACCAGTCGTCGCCCAGTTCGTGGGCTTTGCGGGTCGATCCTTCGATGTCGGTAAAGAGGAACGTCAGGGCGCCGGAGGTCGGCAGCTTCACCTCACCGTCGTCGGACACAACCCCGATTCTGCTAGTCGCTCGTCTGTGAGAGCGACAGTCCGCTCAGCGGCGGGAGCTTCAGCGGGTCGCAGCTGGTGAAGCCGAGCTGGATGTCCTGCGTCGTCGACCCGTCGACGAGCACCAACGGCTCGTTGAGGTGGATGCGTGCACCGACGACGTACAGCGTTTCCCTGAACAGGTACCAGCCGTTGCCGTCGGGGATGTAGTAGCCGTTGGCGTCCTTCAGGTAGATCTGGTCCCTGTACTGCTCGTTGAACACGATGTAGCCGGCGTCACCGAGCTCGTGCGTCTCGGCGACCGCAGGCTGGGTCTTGTTGCCGTTGACGTCGACCAGCGTCGTCTCGCCGTGGGCGCCGTTCGTGTCCCAGCGGCAGTGCGTCGTCAGCGCGCTGATGGCGACGCCGGCCAAGGCGCCGGTCGTGCCGCGGATGTCGGCCAACGTCGAGCTGGCTTCGGCGTATGGGGTGCCGCGGCGGTTGCCCTTGACGGTCTCGGACACGGCGCGCACCGACAGGCCGGCGACGACCTTGGTGAGTGCGCCCGCGGACGCGTTGCCGCCGTTCTTGCCCATGACCACGCGCGGCGTGGACACGACGAGTTCCGCCGTGTCGTTGTTCTGCAGCAGCGGGCTGAGGTCGTAGGACTGCAGACCCAGCGTCGCGACGACCCCGGCGGCGCCGCCGCCGACGTCAGCGTCGACGGGCAGGTCGGTGCCGTGCGCCGCGGAAACGAATGCCCCAGTCGTCAGCAGTGCCAGCGCGCTGGACGCGGCGATTAAGAACCGGATTTTCACGTGAGCCCCCTTTGCCCCCAAGGTCAACGGAGTTTGGCACCAGACCTTGCGCGCCTTGTGTGTGACGTTTGGCACACCACCACCGACTGCTCAGCGGTAGCCGGCCGCCTGGATGCCGTAAAGCTCGGCGTAAAGGCCGCGTTCGGCCATCAACGAATCGTGATCGCCGAACTCCGCGACGCGGGCGCCGTCGAGCACGATGATCAGGTCGGCCATCTTCACCGTCGAGAAGCGATGGGACACGAGCACGGTTATGCGCCCGTCGTCGGCCGCGGTCCGTGAGGCCGCGGCGAACTTCTCGAACAGCATGTGCTCGGTTTCGGCGTCGAGCGCCGCGGTGGGCTCGTCGAGGATGCACAGCAGCGGTCGGTCCCGCATGAAACCGCGCGCCACCGCCAGCTTTTGCCACTGCCCGAAGCTGAGGTCGCGCCCGTTGCGCCATGACGGGCCGAGTTGGGTCTCGAGCCCTTCGGGCAGCTTCTCGATGACGTCGACGGCGCCGCCGCGCTCGACAGCCGTGGTCACCGCCGGACGCTCTTCGATGCGCGGCAGGTCGCCCAGGCCGACGGAATTCGTCGCCAGGAACTCGAACTTGAAGAAGTCTTGGAACGCGCCGGCGAGCCGCTCGCGCCACGACGTCGGGTCGATGGTGGCGAGATCCGTGTCGTCGACCAGGATGCGCCCGCTCGTCGGGTCGTAGAGCCGTGCCAGCAACTTCGTGAGCGTTGACTTGCCGGCGCCGTTCTCGCCCACGATGGCGACCACCGAACCCGCCGGCAACGTCAGGTCGACGTCGTCGAGTACGAGGGTGTCGGTGCCCGGGTAGGCGAACGAGACGTGATCGAAGCGCACCGCTTTAGCGATGCGCGCAGGGGCGGGTCCCTGGTCGACGCCCGTGCGCGTCGACACGTAGCGCTCGAGCCACAGCAGCCGCTGCGCCGCTTCGATGTTCCAGCGTAAGAACTCGGTCTGGCCTACGGTTTGGCCCAAGAAGCGCGACAGTGCGGCGCCGGCCGCCAACGCCAGGAGCACGTTGCCGGGCTTGGCGTTGGTCCGACTC
>JBEEFR010000043.1:0-47268 GCA_041166285.1 Actinomycetota bacterium
ACGGCCGGCGTTCGCGTCGCCGTTCACGTGCGGGCAGGTGTGGTTCGCCCGGACCTACGCCGGCCACCCCACGTTCGCCATCGACTGGAACCTGCCGGGATCGAGCGAGGCCGACTACGGCCAGCCCGTGCTCGCCGGGGTCGCGGGCGTTGCCACCGTCGCGCAGAACTCCGGTTACGGGCTGATGGTGACCATCGACCACGGCGACGGGTGGTCGACGCTGTACGCCCACCTCTCCGCGGTTTCCGTCGCCACCGGGGCGCGGGTCACGCCAACCACGCTGGTCGGTGCCGTCGGCCACTCAGGCCACGCCGATTCCAGCCATCTCCACCAGGAGCAACAGTTCAACGGCGTGCGCCAGCCGATCCTCGTCGACGGCCACACCGTCGACGCGACGTTCAGTTCGCGTGGCGCGTCGTACGCCAGCGCGAACTGCCCGGCGCCAAAGCGCGCGCTGGGCTGGTCGGGACGGGCGCGCCGCGCCCTGCGCGAGCGCTTCCGGTCGGCGCCACGCGGCTCCGTCGCCGTCTGACGCGTCCGCTACCCTGACTGCTCCACTCGGGCGAGTGGCGGAATTGGCAGACGCGCAGGATTCAGGTTCCTGTGTCCGTAAGGATGTGCGGGTTCAAGTCCCGCCTCGCCCACCAACCAACCAACCAACTCACTGAGACTGACTGTGGGCTACCCCCGGCGAGGTAGCAACGCAGCACACTTCGGGTGGCGCATCACCGGCCGAGCGGCGCGCGACGTCGTTGACTGTTAGCCGGGCGGAGCCTCTCGAAAACGAGACGCGGCGATGCCGCCCATGATGGGGCTCGTCGCGATGAGACGGATTGGCCGTGCCGCCACGAGCTAGTGCCACCGGCAAAGCTCCGCGCGGGAACTTCGTCTAGAGCGACGCGATCAACCCTTCGAGAACCACGGCGCTGGCCTCCTCCAGGTCAGCACATGCGAGATAGGCGTTCGCCGCGTCGCCGTCTGCCTGACGGGCGAGGGACTTCCACGTGGCGATGCCCAGGCGTTCGCCGCGGGCTTGGATGGTGAACTGGTCGACGAGGGGGCGGCCGCCGAACAGCGCGTCTCCGAAGGCATCGATGTCCGGCAAGGTGTCGACGAGCTCGGCTTGCACCGCGGCCGCGTCGGGAAACAGCGCTTCGACCTTCGCGCCGATCTCGTTCTCGCGAGCGGCACATGCGAGCAGCGCCGTGCGTGCGGCCGCGTTGTCGACCTCCGCAGCCCAACGTTCGTACCGCCGCGCCGCGCTCCGCTCTAACAGCGCGACGAACAGCGGAACGTGCTCGGGCGCGACTTGCGCCAGAATGGGGGCGACGGCGGTGCCGATGTCGGGCAGGTCCGGTTCGGTCGACGTCATGCCGACGAGCATCGCGCATCGCCGGCGCGCGTCGTCGTCGATCCGCGGCGTGACGCGCGCGTTCACTTCGGAGCACTGAAACGCGCGGTCGGTCGAGTCGGAACGGCGCCGGTGGCGCGCGGTTGAGTGCTTCAAAGTCGACGCGCCGGTCGGAGGAAGCGTTAGTCGGCGCCGGGGCCGGGGACGGCGCGCACGGCGCGGGCGTCGAGTGCTTCGCCGCAGTGGTCGCACGTCGGCACGACGGTCGTCGCGTGACCGCACGCCTTGTGCTCGAGCAGCATCGGTTCGTTGCCCTCGCCGAGAATCCACTCGTCGCCCCATTGCCGCAGCGCCGATATCACCGGCCACAGGGCGCGGCCCTTGTCGGTGAGCACGTAGTCGAAGCGGCCGCGGCCCTCGTCGTAGGGATGGCGCTCAAGCACGCCGGCGTCGACGAGCGTGTCGAGGCGATTCGTCAGGACGTTGCGGGCGATGCCGAGGCGCTCGACGAAGTCGTCGAAGCGTCGGATGCCGAGGAAGCAGTCGCGCAGGATGAGCAGCGTCCACCACTCGCCGATGATCTCGAGTGACTGCGCGATGGAGCAGTTCATGTCGGCGAACGACGCTTTGCGCATGGGTCGATGGTAGCTGAGTTGCGTGACGCAACTCAAGGTGTCATCCTAAGTTGCATGACACAACTGAGCGCCGCCCTCACCGACTTCGACCGCACCACCACGCTCGTCGCCGACGTCGATCGACCGGGTGAGTTCGCCGTCCACCTCGACGACGGCTGGTCGTCGCTGGTCGGTATTCACGGCGGTTACATGAGTGCGTTGACGGTCCGCGGTGCCGAGGCGGTTGCGGGAGCGGACCGCACGGCGCGCACGGTGACGACGAGCTTCCTGCGTACCGGTCGACCCGGTCCGGCGACGGTGGTCGTCAACGTCGTTCGCAGCGGTCGCTCACTCACGACCGCCACCGCCGACCTCGTGCAGGACGACAAGATCGTCGTGACCAGTCGCGTCACGCTGCTCGCCGAACGCCGCGGTGTGGAATGGCTCGACGCAACACCCGTCGACGTGTTGCCGCTTGAGGACTGCATCCGCATCGACAGCGAGGTCGGCCACTTCGACCAGGCCGACGGCCGCATCGACCCGCGCTCGGTGCCGTTCACCGACGGACCGCGGGCGCGGATCAGCGGCTACATCCGTCCGCTCGAAACGCGCGCCATCGACCCGACCTGGTTGGCGATGGCGAGCGACTGGTTCCCACCGCCCGCATTCGTGCGACTCGCTCCCCCGACGGGCGGCGTCAGCATCGACCTCACCACCCACTTCCATCGTGCGGGGCTGTGGTTGGACGACGACGAGTGGCTCGTCGCCGAGTTCGCTATCGAGAACAGCACCGGTGGACTCGCCGTCGAACACGGACGCATCGCGCAACCCGACGGTACCGTGGTCGCCGAGTCGTTCCAGACCCGCCTGACCTCGCAGGACTGACGCCGTGTTCCCACACTCACGCCGCACGCTCGCCATCGCGTCGCTGGCAACGCTGGCCACCTTCCTCGATACGACGGTGTTGTACGTCGCGTTCCCCGACATCTCCGCGTCGTTCTCGCACGCCAGCGCGGCGGAGTTGTCGTGGGTGCTGAACGCGTACACGATCGTGTTCGCCGCGCTGCTGATTCCCGCCGGCAAACTCGCCGACCGCGTCGGACACCGCCGCGTGTTCCTCATCGGGTCGGCGCTGTTCACCGGCGCGTCGATGGCGTGCGGTCTGGCGCCGAGCGTCGAACTGCTGATCGTGTTCCGCGTCCTGCAGGCCGCGGGTGCAGCCGCGCTGATCCCGTCGTCGCTGGCATTGGTGATGCACGCGTTCGCGCACGACCAGTTGCCGCGCGCCGTCGCCATTTGGGGCGCCGCCGGAGCGGCCGCGGGTGCGCTCGGCCCGACGCTCGGTGCCGCCCTCGTGCAGAGCTTCGGGTGGCGCTCCGCGTTCTTCCTGAATCTGCCCGTCGGCATTTACACGATCGTCGCCGGAGTCCGCCACGTACGCGAATCGTCGTCACCGGACACGCAAGTGCCGTCGTTCGTCGGCGTCGGGCTCATCGCGGCGGCGGCCTCACTGCTGTCCTACGGGCTCATCATCACTGCGGACCACGGATGGCTCGGCGGCCGGACGGTGGCGTTCATCGCCGCCGGCGTTGTGACGCTGGCGCTGTTCGTGCTGCATCAGTCGCGCACGTCGGCGCCGGCCCTCGACCTCGAGTTGTTCCGGGCGCGCAACTTCTCGTGGGGCAACCTGACGATGCTGGTCTTCGGTACCGCGTTCTCCGCGATGTTCTTCAGTTCGATCCTGTTCCTCACCCACGTGTGGCACTGGTCGGTGTTGCGCGCTGGACTCGGCGTGGCACCCGGACCCGCGCTCGTCGCGCTGCTCGCGCCGCGCATGGGCAAGCTCGCCGGGCGCATCGGGCAGCGACCGATTCTCTTCGTCGGAGGGCTGCTCTACGCGGCCGCCGGTGTGTTCCGCCTCACCATGCTCGGACCGCACGCGCACTACTTCAGCGACTACCTGCCGTCGATGGCCTTCAGCGGCGTCGGTGTGGCGTGCGTGTTCCCGCAACTGTCGAGCCTCGTCGCACAGGCTTTGCCACCGGGACGCACCGGCGTCGGCGGCGCCGCGCTGCAAGCGGTGCGCCAGTTCGGGGGCACATTCGGCGTGGCGCTCACCATTGCGTTGCTCGGGCACAGCGGCTCACTCGATCGCTTCGACCGCATCTGGTGGATGATCGTGATCGGCGGCGTCGGGACGTCGTTGTTGGTGCTTCCGACCCGTCCGGCGAAGCAGGTCGAGTTGCCCCTCGCAGCCGCTCAACCAGTCACAGCGGCGTCGTAACGACACCGAACTCATTTCACCGACTCTGTCAGGACCGGGCGTAGGCGACGCCGCGTCGCTGAAGGATCGCTTCGAGCACTGACGGCCGATCCGTCATGACCCCGTCGACGCCGAGGTCGACGAGTCGTTCCATCTCGTCGGGCTCGTCGATCGTCCACACGTGCACGGCGAGTCCGTGTTCGTGTGCGCGCCCGACGAACCGCGCGTCGACGACTGTGGTCTCACCGAGCGCCGCCGGCACTTGCAGCGCGTGATGGCGCGTTTCGGGCAGTGGCTTGTCGTCCTGCACCGCCTGCCAGATCGCGGCGGTCATGACGGTGCCGCACGACGTGCTGATCTCCGGAGCCAGCGCGCCGAATGCGTCGGTGGCGCGATCGTCGAACGACGCCACGATCACGTCGTCGGCGCGGCCGAACTCACGTAACAACTCGGCGACGAGGTGCTCGTACGGCGCGACCGCGGGCGCGGTCTGCTTGATGTCGAGATTCAAGAACACGTCCGGACATTCGATGAGGACGTCGCGCAATGACGCGATGCCAAACGCCGCGTCCTCCGGCGCTTTGCCTCGGTGGACGTACTCATCGGCGGCGCGATCCGTCGCGACGACCTCACCCGGAACCCACCAGTAGGCGTTGTCGAGTTGACGCAACTCGCCATAAGTCATGTCGGCGATTGCGCCCGTCGATGCGGTCGTGCGGTCGACGGTCGCGTCGTGGCACACCACGACGACACCATCCGCGGTTGCGTGTACGTCGAGTTCCAACGCGTCCGCGCCCTCGGCCACTGCTTGACGCAGCGCGAACAACGTGCTGGACGGGGCTTCCCGCGCGCCACCTTGATGCGCGTAGTTCAGGATCCGCCGGTCGAGCCACGGGTTGGCACCCACGCACCGAGCGTATGCCTACGCCACCGCGGCTTCCGGCTCGAGCGCAGCCATCGCCGCGACTTCGTCGGCCAGCGCCGAACGCTCGCGCACGCTCCCAAGCCAGGCATAGCCCGCGCCGATCACGACGCCACCGCCAACGATGTTGCCGGGCACGGTCCACGCGAGATTGCGCAACAGCATCGACCACGTCGCCGAGTGCTCGAAGATGCCGAGGCTAAACAGCGTCATGTTCGCGATTGAGTGCTCGAAGCCCGATCCGATGAACGCCAGCAGGGCCCACCACAGCACGACGAGCTTGGCGCCGTCGGACTTCGTGCGCGCCGCCATCCACAGCGCCAGGCACACGAGCATGTTGCACAGCAGTGCCCGCCAGAACAGCTGCGGCCCCGCGGCCGCGTCCTTCGCCTTGGTCGCCGCAGCGACAAGCGCCGCGCCGGGGCCGCCCGACAACGTCCCCCCGCCGTGCACGACCGCGGCGAGTCCGACGGAGCCGACGAAGTTTCCGACAAGCGAAGCCACCCATACCGCGACCAACTCGCTGATGCGCGTGCGGCGCGCCACGACGCCCTGCAGCATCACCATGGCGTTGCCGGTGAATAACTCCGCGCCGGCGAATACGACGAGCGTGAGCGCGATGCCGAACACCGCCGCTTGCACGAGCTTCGCGGCCGGTGAATTGGTGGCGACCAACGGTGCGGACACGCTGATCAACAGCACGACCGCGATGCCGACGAAGGCGCCCGCGAGCGCAGACAGCCACACGTAGCGCAGGAAGCTCGACTTCACTTGCTGCGCTTTGGTTGCGGCTTGCACGACGAGGTCGTCGCTGGCTTCGGCGATGGATACGGGCACGGTGTCTCCTTAGGTGTTGACGAGTTCGGTCTCGGGTTCGACGCCGGTGGCGAACCGGTCGTCCATCGCGGCTTCGAGCAGCTGGCCGACGGCGGGGATGCCGATGCGCCTGACGGTCTGCGCGAGCGATTCGCCCGGATGACGCAACGCCTCCCACAGCCCGACCACCGCGGTCACCGCCGCCGGAACGTCGCTCTCGGCGACGCGCCCAACGGCCTCACCGGCGACGCCGTTGACGATGTCGGCGCCGAGGAAAAGGTGGTAGCCGTCGTCAGTGGCGCCGCGCACGCGCACTTTCGCTCCTGCGAGCCCGATGTCGGCGGCCTGATGCTGCGCGCACGAGTTGGGGCAGCCCGACACGTGGACGCGCAGGCTGGCGTTGCGCCCGAGCGCGAGCGACGTCGCGAGCTCGCGGCCGGCGCCGGGAGCGTCAGTGATCCCGAGCGCGCAGACCGCCGAGCCCGTGCACGCGCGCACGCGGGGGACGCGCGCTTCGTGTGCGAAGAACAAACCGCGGTCCAACAGCGCGGCGCGCACGGCGCTGACGTGCTCGACCGGCACGTTGCGCAGCACGATGTCCTGGTCGCGACTCAACACGACGTGGCCGTCACCGTAGCGGTCGGCAAGATCGGCGATGAGGTCGAGCTCCGAGGCGTTCGTGTCGCCCAGCGGCACGTCGATCGTCAGCAGCGCCAAGCCAGGCGTGCGCTGCGGACGAACGCCTTGCGACCAGCCGCCGGGCGGGCGGCGGGCGAGGATGGCGGCGTGGTCGGCGTCGTCGAGGACCTCGACGACGGGCGGGTCCGGGTGCGGCCGTTGCTCCGCCGCCGCGAACGCCGATTGCCACTCGGCGCGGAACCCGTCCTCGCCCAGCGCTGCCACCGCGAACTTGAGCCGTGCCTTGGACGGGTTGTCGAAATCACCGTGGGCGATGAACACGTCGAAGATCGCTTCCGCCGCCCGGAGGGTGTCGGGCCGCGGTACGAACTCGGCGACGCGGATTGCGAGCGACGGCGACTTGCCGAGGCTGCCGCCGGCCCAGAGCTCGTAGCCGGGTTCCCCATCGCGCAGGACGGACACGAACGACGCGTCGTTCATGCGCGCGTGCTCGCGGCACCACGGCGAACCGCCAAAGCTGATGTTGACGCGGCTCGGGAGCGCGACGTTCAGCTCCGCCGAGCGCGCCACGAACGCGTCGCTGACGAGACGGGCGTCGGGCAAGCAGTCGAACGGTTCGTCGAGCCCCACCCCGGCGTCTTCCGAACAGATCACGTTGCGCATCGTGTGCCCGCACGCCGAGCGCGTCGTCATGCCGATCTGCGCCAGGTGCTCGAGCAGCGACGGGACGTCGCGGTCTCGCACCCAGTGCAACTCGAGGTTCTGGCGCGTGGTGATGTGCAGCCAGTCGGGGCCGAAACGGCGCGCCAGGCGGGCCACGCCGCGCGCCTGCTCCGTCGGCAGGACGCCGCCGGCGATGCGGATCCGCACCATGAACACGTGTTCCTGCTGCTGCGCGCACACGCCGTAGGTCTTGAGGGCGTAGCGCTGCGCAGGAGTCAACCAGTCGTCACCGTCGACGGCGAGGCGGTCGATGTCGACCGCGAGTCCGGCCCGTTTGGCGGCGGGAACGTCGGGCGCTGCCATGGGCGGACATCGTCACGGGTCGATGTTGCACTGCGGTTCGCTCAGCATTGCGGTCCGATGGCAACAATCTTGCGGTGAACATTTGCCAACCTGTCGTCAACATGACGATCACTCCACCTCGTTAACAAGGACACCTGAGGCAATGGCGAACGACACCGTTACCTTCACGACTTCCGTCGACGGGTTGTCGGACGATGCCTTCGAGGGCTTCTTCGAAGGTTGGCCCAACCCACCGAGCGCGCCCCAACTGCGCGCCATCCTGCAGCGCAGCTACGCGGCGGTGATCGCCGTCGACGGGTCGTCGCGCGCCGTCGGCTTCGTCAACGCGATCTCAGACGGTGAGTTATTTGCCTTCATCCCACTCCTCGAAGTGTTGCCCGAGTACCGGCACCGCGCCATCGGTAGCGAGTTGGTCACGCGCATCGTTGCGTTGCTCGACGGGATGTACGCCATCGACTTGTCGTGTGACGCCGACCTCGTCGCGTTCTACGAGAAGCTCGGTTTCGGTCAGTCCGGCGCGGCGATGATGATCCGGAATTACACGAACCAGTCGGGACTGAGTCGGAAACAACCAGTCAAGAAGTGATACACACCGAGCCGACATGACGATCACTCCACCTCGTTACGAAGGGCGCGTGCCGGTGCGCGACGGGCGCGTCTTCGGCGTCGCCGAGTTCGGCGTGCCGCAGGCCGAACAGACAGTCCTGTGGTTCCACGGCACACCGGGCGCGCGCCGCCAGGTCCCCGAACCCGCCCGCCGCTACGCCGACGAGCACGGCGTGCGCATCATCGGCATGGACCGGCCGGGCGTCGGCCTGTCGACCCCGCACCTGTACCACCGCCTCGACGAGTACGCCCTCGACCTCGAGGTCGCGCTCGAACACCTCGGCGTCGACCGCTGCACCATCGTGGCGTTGTCGGGTGGCGCGCCGTTCGCCCTCGCGGCGGCGCACGCGTTCGGCGACCAGCGCGTCCCGACGCTCGGGATCCTCGGCGGCGTCGTGCCGACCGAAGGCGAAGAAGGCATCGGCGGTGGCGCCGTCAGCCTGGCGACGCGCTTCCGGCGCCTGCTGCCGCTGTTCGCGGAACCGTCGGGCGCGGCGTTGACGGCCTTCGTACGCGCAGCGCGCCCCGT
Source organism: Actinomycetota bacterium (assembly GCA_041166285.1). Lineage (GTDB taxonomy): Bacteria > Actinomycetota > Acidimicrobiia > Acidimicrobiales > JACCXE01 > JACCXE01. The sequence continues at coordinate 8,767 of JBEEFR010000043.1, forward strand.
CGGCGGTCACGTGCTCGACCTCTGGGCGCGCTTCTCACCGCCCGGAGACAAGGTTGTGCTCGCCACGCCGGAACACAAAGAGATGTTCCTCGACGACCTCGGCCACAACGGCGGCCACAGCATGCGCGCCATCGTGTACGACGCGATCCTGTTCACGCGACCGTGGGGATTCAACGTGCGCGACGTGACGGCGCGTGTCACGTGGTGGCAAGGCGACGAGGACAACATCGTGCCGATGTCACACGCCGAGCACATCGTGCCGCTACTGCCGCACGCCGAGTTGCGCATCATGCGCGGCGGCGGTCACCTGAGCGCGCTCGGCATCGGTGTCGAAGTGCTCGAAACCGTTCTTCAGTGGTGAGCGTTGTGCTCGCTGCGCACGACGGCGAGGAACCGTTCGACGGCGTGGACGCACGCGTTCACGCGCACCGACGGGAACACGTCGAAGGCGTGCTGCGCTCCGGGTAGCTCGGCGTAGACAACGGGCTGCGTCGATTCCTTCCGCAGCTCGTCGACGAAGGTGCGCGCTTGGCCGACGGGCACGATCGAATCGGTCGTGCCGTGAATCACGAAAAAGGGTGGCGCATCGGGGCGCACGTGGCTGATCGTCGACGCCTGCTCCCAGCGCGCGCGATCATCGGCGAGCTTGGACTTGAAGACGAGGCGCGAGACGAAGTCCTCCATGTCGACGCGGCTCGTGCCGTGGCGGTTCACGAAGTCGTACACGCCGTAGAACGGCACGCACGCCGCAACCGACGTGTCGGCGTCTTCGAAACCTGGCTGGAAGTCGGCAAGGTTCGGCGTGAGCGCGGCGAGCGACGCCAGGTGGCCGCCGGCAGAGCCGCCGGTGATCACGATGAAGTCGGGGTCACCACCATGCGCCGCGATGTTGGCCTTCGTCCAGGCCAGCGCGCGTTTGACGTCGACGATGTGGTCGGGCCAGGTGGCGCGGGGCGACAGCCGGTAGTTGGCGGTGACGCACACCCAGCCGCGCTCGGCGAGATGCGCCATGAGCGGCTCGGCTTGGTGCTCCTTGGACGCGACCGTCCACCCGCTGCCGTGGAACTGCACGAGCACGGGCGCCTTGGCGTCGTTCGGCAGGTCGGCGCGCTTCCAGATGTCGAGGTTGTTGCGCCTGCCGGCGTCGCCGTAGCTGAGGTCACGGGCGCTGCGATAGCGGCGGTGCAGTCGTTGCGGCGGTGCCACCACTTGCCGACGCGTCAGCGGCACGTCGGGACGCGGCGCGAACGACGTGTGGATGCGGCGGCGGTAGTCCGAGCCCAACTCGTCGACGAGCGCCTGCTCGAGGATCCCGGCGGCTTTGCCCTGGAGGCGCTGCGCGTACGCCAGTCCCGCGAAGGACGCGCCGTACGCCGCGAGGCCGAGCGCGCCGCGCCACCCGCGCACGCCACCTTTGCGCGCGAGGAGCGCTCCCGTCGCCGCTTGGAAGACGGCGGTCGGGATCGGCAGCTCGGACGGCACCATGCCGAACGCGAACGACAAGCCCGACGCCGCGCCTTCGTATGCGGGCGGGCGCAGGACGTTGGCCGTTTGCGCGGCCGCGGCCGCGCCGGACAGAAGGAAACGGGTCGACGGCTTCACGACGTGGGTTTTAGCGCGCCGACCCGGTGAACCTAGGTGCCGAGCGCGGAGCGGGCGTTGTCGACGGCCTGTTCGGCGCTGGCGCGGAGGTCCTTCGCTGTCGCGCGGGCGACCTTGGCAGCCTTGCGGCCGCGCTTCGCACCCTTGGCGCCCAGATCGCTCGCCGTGGACAGCGCCGACTGCATGCCGTCCTTGACGACGGGCTGCGCCGTCGACAGGAAGCTCGTCAGCGTCTCGGCCCTGCGCACCTTGCGGCTGCGCCGGAGGCGGGCGAGTTGCTTGGCGGCCTTGGCTTCGTTGCCGCTGAGTCGCCGCAGTTCCTTCTCGACTTTGGTGAAGCCGGACTCGGCGACGGAGCGGGCAAGGTGCTCAGCGTCGAAGCGACGCTCGGCGCGTTGAAGCTTTTCCTTCTTGCTCCGGAAGTTCACCAAGCCCAAGGTGCTGATCGATGCGGTCTTTCGTATGACTCCCATGCACTACATGTGCCCGGTTTCGGGGGCCCGCTAACCCCCGAGACGGGCGCAGTCGTAGCCGCCGTCCGCAAATCCCGCGCTCCACTCGAACACGTTCCAGCATTGGCAGCCGGCGATCACCTGCGACGCGAAGTAGTTGGCGGTGTAGAGCGCCAGGAAACGGACGGGTCCGAGCGCCGCCCATTGCACCGAGTGCTTCCACTCGTGGTCGAGCAGCGCCGGGTCGTGGCGCAACCGCTCAGCGGCGTCGGCCTTCACGTTGATGGTGTTGCCGGTCGTGAAGGCGCTCGACCAACCGCGCTCGCTCAACCAGCCGCCTTCGCACACGACCGTGAGGTGACGGTCGATGCGCACCGTGGCGCCGGTCGCGGCGTTGACCGCCGCCGTCACCGCGGTGACGAACGCGTTCGCAAATGCGACAACGACATCCGTTCCCGACACGCCGCGATTCTGGCAGCACGTGCGATCTAGGGTGACGCCACCACGAAGCAGTGGGAATCATTCGGGGGGAAACCAAATGACGACGCCCGCACGCGCGCGCAAGCCGACGGCGAAGAAAACCGCGCCGGTCAAGAAGGCCGCGACCGCGAAGCAAACCGCGACCAAGAAGATCGCCGCCAAGAAGGCCGCGCCCGCGAAGAAGACGGCGCGGCCGAAGCAGTCGGTGGAAGAAGTGCGCGACGTCGCATTCGAGAGCGCGCTCGACACGGCCATCGACGCGGCGGCGCTCGGCGGCGACCCGATCGCCGCGCCGCCTCCTCCGTCATCACCCAAAGGCAAGGGCGGCTTGTTCGCGGCGTACTACGCGCTCAACGAGTCGGTCGGCACCGCCAGCCTGACGCCGCTGTTCCTGCTGCTCGGCTTGTCAGCAGTCGAGCGGTTCGACGCCATCGCCTTCGGCGTGTTGTCGCCCGAATTGCAGCAACACTTCCACCTCACTGACGCCAAGATCGCCTCGATTTCCGGCCTTACCGCTGCGGTGCCGATCCTGCTGTCCGTGCCGATCGGCAACCTCGCCGACCGCACGAACCGCGTCCGCCTCGCCGTCATCGCCGCGTTCATCTGGGGCGTCACGTGCGTGCTCACCGGTCTCGCGCCGATCCTGCTGATCTTCATCGTGGCCCGTCTCATCGGCGGCGTGGGCCTGCTGATCAACGAGCCCGTGCACCCGAGTCTGCTCGCCGACTACTACCCGGCCGAGAGCCTGCCGCGGGTCAACAGCTGGCACCGCCAAGCGGGCACCATCGGCCTCATCGGTGGCCCGCTCGCCGGCGTGCTCGGCACGGCGATCGGTTGGCGATCGACCTTCGTCGTGCTCGCGCTTCCCACGTTCGTTCTCGCCACCATGCTCACCAAAATGAAGGAGCCCCCGCGCGGCGCGACGTTCGGCTTCAACGCCGCCGACGACAAGGCGCCCTCGATCCGCGAAGCGTTCAAGCGCATTCGCGCCATCCGGTCGCTGCGGCGTACGTGGCTCTCCGCGTTCTTCTTCGGCAGCGGCACGTTGCCGTTTGCCACGTTCCTCAACCTGTATCTCAAGCACGTCTTCCACTTGAAGCCGACCGGACGCGGCGTCGTCACCGCGATCTTCGGCGGCGCCGGCGCCGTCGGCCTGGCGCTCGCCACCCGCGCCGTCGGCAAGTACACGGTCAAGTACGGGCTCAAGGCGTTGCCGTTCGTCAGCGGCGGCATGGTGGCGACGCTCGGCGTCGGCATCCTGTTGATGGCGGGCGCGCCCAACATTTGGGTCGCCGGGCTCTTCTGCGTCGTCGCCGGCATCGGGGCGACGGGGTTCTTGCCGGCGTACCTCACGATGGTGGCGTTCGTGGCGCCCCCGACCCTGCGCAGCCAAGTGTTCTCGTGGTCGCTGTTGTTCTACGCGCTCGGCGCGCTCACGTTCTCGGGCATCGTCGGCGGCTACATGGACAAGCACGGCGAGCGTCCGGCGTTCGTCCTGCTCGCCATCCTCGTCATCCTCGGCGGCGCGATCGCGGCTACCGCGAACAAGTTCGTCGACCGCGACGTGCAGCTCGCCCAGGAGGCCGCCGCCGCGTCTTAGGCGGTTACTTGCACGGCGGCGGCGCCGTTGAACTCGCCGTTGTTGTCGATGACCGAACCGCGCTTGACCGTCGCGGTGTCGCGGGGATGCAGATGGGTCTTGGCGACCCACCGGCCGTTGACGAACTTGGCGCGGACTGCGAACACCTTGCCGGACGCGCGCCGCACTGTCACCGTCGCGACGCGCACCTGCCCCGTCGACGCCCACGCGCGGAACGCGCACGTCTCGCACACGGGATTGCCGTCGTCGTCGGCGATCGCCGGGATCGACGACTTGTAGCTACGCGGATAGACCGACGACGTGGTGAACGACACCGCGTGGGGATCGACGCGCAGATCGTTGACGGCGACGCCCTCCCACGCGCGCACGCGGAACGGCGCCGACGACAGCGCGTACGCACGAGTCCTGCCTCCGACGCGATGACGCCCATGAATGACGAAGCGGTACGTCCCGGCGAGGACTTGTCCGCCGTCGATGTTGGACGGGAAGAAGTCGGCGGCCTCGAAGTTGGCGCTCCACATCCACGACTGCTCGTTGGTGCGATAAGGCACGACGTCCTGCACGCCGGAGCCGAAGGTCACGAAGCTCTGCACTTCACCGGACTGGTCGGCGTACGGAGTCCATGAGTTGCCGGCGAGGCGTTCGACGCGGACGACGGGGTTGTCGACGTCGTTGTCGCCGCCGCGCCACTTCACCGTCGCGGCGTCGAAGCGATGCGTGTCCTTCGGTTGCACCACGATCGCAGGATCGCCGACGTCGTTCGGCAGCGACGCGTTCCACGCGTTGTACGCGGCCGACGATGCCTGCCCGATCGCCAGCGCCGTCGCTTGTTGGCGCGCTTCGTCCGCGGCCGCGAACGCTGCCAGTGGTTCGCCCGCGGGCAGCGCCGCGCCTTGCAACGACGCCGCCATGCGCACGAGACGCGTGACCATGTAGTCGGCGGTGTGCGGGCCGTACGACGTGAGCGCTTTGCGGTAGTGGTCGAAGCTCATGTACATCCGGTAGCTGACGGTGTAGCCGTTGTAGTCGCCGGTGTGGCCAAGGCCGACGGTGAGCTTGTAACCCGGGGCTCCGAGGTTCTGGACCTCTTCCTTGGTGAAGTTGCCCTTGATGAGTTTCGGATCCGCGGGCTCCGAGTTGGCCGTCGCCGCGCTGGCGACGTCGTCCCAGCCGCGCGCGTCGTTGTGTACCTGCGCCACCATGCGCTCGAACGCCGCGTTCGTGACCTTGAGGCTGCGGTCGCCGAACACCTTGCTCTGCGGCAGGCCCGGGTTGGGGCAGCGCCATGTGTGGTCGGGTTGCGGATCGCAGTACGGCGCCCAGTCGAAGCCGTCGTAAATGTTGCCGCGGACCGCGTCGGTACGGCTCTCCAGGTTCTTGATGAGGTCGACCTGGGGCTCGCACGAACACGACGCCAGCAAGATGTCGCCGATGCGCACCGCCTGCAGGTGGATGCGGTAGTTCTCCTCGACGGCGTCCTTCGACGGCGCGTCGTAGTTCTCGGGCACCGGCACGCCGAGCCCCTTCAGGGTCTGGAATGTGTCGCTGTTCGTGTCGGTCTGGCCGTCGAAGAGCCGTTGGCAGTCCGGCAGGCCGACGGCGGGCGCGCCCGGGTCGCCTTCGACGGTCGGTTCGGTACGGCAGTTGCCGACGCTCGGATACGGATGCGAAACCGGCCCGGGTACCCAGCCGTCGAACACGGCGACGGGCGCGTCGGTCGTCCACGGGATCGTGCCGCGGTTGGCGCCGATCTGGTTGAACCCGGCGACGACCTTGTCGGCGAGATAACGGGCGTGGCGTTCGGCCTGCGCGTACCCGCGGTGCGAAAAGGAGCGGACGATCCCGGGACCGATCCGGTCGCTCAGATCATCCGCCGGTTCGGAACTGCCGACGTCGCCCTGGCTGAATACGAGCGGCGCGCCGACGTCGCGCGCCACGAATCGCTCGAGCGGCGCGATGTAGTCACCCGAGATCAGGTTGTAGCCGTCGAGAGACTCGGGGTGGACGCCGTAGTTCATCCACACCGCGAGTGGCTTCGGCGACGCGCCCGAGATGTCGTCGAACCGCAACACGACGACGCCCTTGTCATTCTCGTACTGCGGATAACCCGACGGGCTGTGGTCGTCGGCGATCGCGCCGCCGGGCGCGTTGCGGTAGTCGCCGCCGCCTTCGACCGTCGTGGCTCCGAGTCGGACAGGCTTGAGGTTCGCTTCGGCGTGTTCAATCGCCTGCGCCATGGCGCGCGCCTGGTACTCGAACATGCGCAGGTCCATGACGTCCTGGAACAGCCACACACCTACCGAAGGCGTCGTGTAGTACGGCGAATTGTGGTTGTGCGTTGCGCTGTAGAGGATGTGATCCGTCGTAACGCGCGAACCGTGACGCGCCAGCAGCTGACCGACGCGGCGCACGAGCATGTCCTGCGCGAGGTAGTTGTCGCTCTTCAGTAGCGCGACCGTCGCGCCGGCGGCGCCCTGGACGACGATGGCGCGCACCGAAAGGCGCGACTGCACGCCGTAACTGGGCGCGCGCTTCGTGGCGTGCATGTTCGGGTCGCTCGGGGCGCTCAGGAGCAACGCGGGGTCGAGCTCGGGAACCTCTTGGTCTTGCAGGCTTTCGAGCCAGTCCTCGCCTTCGAGGCCGGGACGACCGCTGGCGTACTGGCCGGCCGACGCACCGACGTTGAACGTCGCGTCGACGACGCCGACGCCGGCGCGCAAGCCGCCCGTCTTCCCATCGGCGGCGGTGGCCGGATGCGTCACCGCGCCGAGCAGCGCGGCGATCACGGCGACGGCCGCGACGCAGAACTTCACGCGTGCCTCATCACGCGTCGCACGACCAGCGCCAGTGCGACCACGACAATTGCGACCGTCTTGGCTTCGTCACCGCCGCCGGTACGCGGCAACACTCCCGTCGGCAGCGCGTAGGTCGCCGCGAAGCCGACGTTGCCCGACTCGTCGATGGCGCGCACGAACACTTTGGTCGCGCCGCCGATCGACGCGAGATGCACCGTCGACGTCCCGGCGGGGACGTCCACCGACGCGCCGCCCGCACTGACGCGGTACGTGCGCGCCGCGCCGCACTTGCCGTCGTCGCCCGTCGGCGTGAACGACACGACGACTCCGCCGTCCGCAGGCGTGACGCTGGTGATGCTCGGCGTCCCGGGACGATCGGCGTCGGTGCCGTACGCGCCGGTGTTGCGCAGATCGTGGCCGTTCTTCGGCCACTCGTTCGCTTGGCAGACGTTGCCGCCGGTGCGCCACAAGAACAGGTTGCCGTCGCGGGTGGCGAGCGCCAGCTCGAGCTTGCCGTCGCCGTCCATGTCGCCCGCGCCCGCAGACGCCACTGCCCACCCGCCGGTGAACTTCGGGAACCCGGCGACCGGCAGACCGTTGGCGCCGTAGGCCGCGAGGTCGTACATCGCCGAAGCTTGGAGCACCTCGGCTTTGCCGTCGCCGTTGACGTCGAGGATCACGGGAGTGTTGATGAACTGCAGGTCGTTCATCTGCGCCGGGAAGCCAGGGTCGAAGGCGCCGCTCGACGAGTTCCACATCGACAGGTGGTCTTCGGCCAGCAGCTGCTGTTCGGGGATCACCACGTCGAGCAGCCGGCGCGTTCCCGTCGCGCCCATCGCGAAGTCGACGCGGTTCGACCCGACGCGACCGAACACGCCGCCACCGAGCGACGCGACCGACGGCAGGTCGCTAGCGGTGCTGCCGGGCCCGGGCTGCGTCGTGGCCGCGGTGACGTACTTACCGTTGCGCGCGCCGTAGTGGCTCGACCCGTCACGGTTCAGCAAGTACGCCGGCCCGCCGATCGACGCGGTGCCGATCTCGAACTTCCCGTCGCCGTCGACGTCGGCCATCGTCGGCGTCCCATTCGAGCCCTCGCCCACGTACGGCAACAGTTCGAGGTCGAGCATGGCAATCGCCACCGGCCAGCCGGCGACGTAGGCCTGGTCGTCGGGGTTCGGCGTCGCTGCGGTCGCCGCCGTCTGCGGGTGCGCGGTGCCGTCGTGGTGCAGCAAGTACGTGCGCGTGTTGCCCGGCGTGACGACCGCACTCACGACTTGGGCGACGGGATCGACGGTGTTGGGTGTCTCCTCGTACTCCTCGTTCACGTTCACTGCGACTTCGAGGTTGCCGTCGCCGTCTACGTCGCCGACCGACGGCGTCGCCAGCACCTTGCGCCCGAAGTGCGCGCCGGCGTTGTCGTTGTACGTCACGCGATGCGTGACGGGGTCGACCGCTTTCACCTTCGTCGGATCGCGCAGTAGCACGGGCCACCCCGCGACGGGCGAGCCGTCGGCGTGCCACGCGTAGACGTGACCGTCGTTCGAGCCGGCGATCAGTTCGAGGCCGGGTACGGCGCGGTCGAGGTCGGCGGCTGCCGGCTGCGACGTGAAGGCGCGGCCGACGGTGTTGAGGTGGTCGCGGGCGTCGGCCGGGCCGTCGTCGTCACAGCGCGCGTGCAACACGACGTTGCACGAGGTCTCGTACGAGTAGGCGCGGTTGCCGCGCACCGGAAACCCGTGGACCGACGTGCCGTCGTGATGCCACAGATGCAGGTCGCCTTCGATGTCGGCGACGCCGACTTCGGGCGCGCCGTCACCGTCCACATCCGCGACCACCGGCGCGCCGGTGAGGATCGCGGCGTACACCGTCTTCGGCACATCGCCGCGCGTGAAGCCGTTCTTGCCGCTCGACCGCAGCGCGATCGGGCGGGTGTGCACGGGCCAGCCCGCGGCCTCGGAGCCGTCGGCTTTGTAGGCGTGGACGTAGCCGTTGCCGTCGCCCATCATGAGTTCGTCGCGACCGTCGTTGTCGAGGTCCTCGAACGCCGGCGAGCCTGCGCCGTCGCCGTCCAGAAAACGCGGCCACCCGGCGACGAGGCCCGGATCGTCGTGGGCGAACGCCTGATGCTGCGCGATCGCGGTTTGCCACGGCTGGTCGCCGGTCTTGACGACGACACGAACGCGGAACGCATCCTTCTCGGGCAGCGAGCGCGCCGTCGGATCGTCTGCGCGTGTGTAGGGCGGAACGGCACTGTCGATGGCGGCACGGACTTCCGCGAGGTTGATCGTGGCGAGCGTGCCCGCGACGGGCGCACTGGCGCTGGCGTGCTTCACCGTGGTCCACGTCTCGGTCGCGGGCCAGCGCGGCGGTTGCACGCCCGGCGCGTACTGCACCTCCCACGTGAAGTGATCGGCGCGCGGCGCGGCGACGCGGCCCGTCACCTTCACGCTCCCCTTCGCCGCCAGTGGTTCCCACCACCGCGGCGACGAGATGTCGGCCTCGGGCGGGATGTGGCCGGCGGCGACGAGGCGCACGAGGTCGTCGCTGCGGATGCGGCCCCACCCGCTGATCTGGTCCCACCCCGCGGTCGTGACGAACCGCGTGGTAGCGGGCAGCGACGTGGCGAAGTTGTTCGGCGGCCCCGGCGGCTTCGGTGTGGAGAAGTCGATGTCTTGCGCCGCGAGGCGGAACAGTTGCTTGGCTTCCTCCGCGGAGATCGGCTTGCCCGACGCGTCGGGTTGGATGACACCCTTCTGCACGGCGTTGCGCGCCGCGGAGTACACGAGCCCCGCCATGCCCGCGCTCTGCGCGACGGCGTCGGACGAACACGAACTCGACGCCACGCTCACCCAGATGTAGCCGCCGAAGTTGGTGCAGCCGTTGAACGCCAGCCACGTCGCGGGGTGCTGGACCTGGTCGACGGCGTGGGTGACGGAGTTGACGACCATGGCATGGTTCAGCGCCGACGGCTGGTTGTGGTGACCCGCGGACTCGTCGGCGGCCGACGCCACGAACAGCACGCCGTGGTCGTACGCGTAGTCGACCGCCTTTTGCGCGAAGCCCGTGTGGTTGAGCGCGCCGAGCGCACTCTGGATCACGCTGGCGCCGTTGTCGGTGGCGTACACGGCCGCTTCGGCGAAGTGATTCGAGTCGGCGACGAAGCTGTCACCGACCCGCATCTCCATCAGCGTGCAGTTGGGGCACTGCGGGTCGAGCTTGGTTCCCGTTTCACCCGCCGAGTCTTCGGACTCGCCCGTGCCGTGGCTGTAGTCGACGTCGTCGTTTGGGTCGTTGTCGCCTTCGAAGAAGTCCCAGCCGGAGATGTCGTCGACGTAGCCGTTGTTGTCGTCGTCCTTGCCGTCGGAGAAGGCGCGGATGATGTCGCCAGGATCGATGATCTTGTTCTCGTCGTACGGGTTCTCGTGGACGTGCGCGTCGTGCGCGTAGTCGGCGACCGTGAACACGCCGTCGCCATCAGCGTCGTAGTCGGCCACGCTGCCGCCGCGCCCGCCGCCGTTCGGCTTCGGCAACTCGCCGCGGTTGAGCGCGAACTTCTTCATCAGCTCGGGACGGTCCTCGTCCCAGCGAATGCCGCTGTCGGTCACGGCGATGACCGTGTCGGGACGACCGGTCGTCGTCTCCCACGCGCGGTTGGTCCCCGGCCCGCGCACGCCGAAGAACTCTTGGGGGTTCAGGTTGACGGCGGGGTCGTAGTCGTCGTCGCCCGGTACCGACGCGTAGTCCGAGAGTTTCCACGTGCCCCGGCAATCGAAGTTCGCCGGGAGGTCGCTGCCAACCGGACGCGGCTGCCCGGTCGCGACGCCCGCGCACGTCCCGTGGTTGATGTGGAGACGTGAGTAGTCGTAGACGCTGCCCGGTTGCGCGCCGTACGGAAACACGGCGTGCGCGGCGCGCGGCAGGACTCCGAGCAGCAACACAACGACAACGCCCCACCGCCACAGCTTCACAACGCCGTGACTTTAAGCCTTTTGTAAGAAGCTCGTCCTTTTTCGGGCGCTGCTAGTTCGAGGGCGAGTCGACGAACACCGGCGGCACGCCGCCGAGGCCGAGTTCAGCGGCGTTTTCCGCAGCGGCGGCGGGACCAGCGGCCGCGCCGTGCTGCTCGATGTTGTGCGGGAGGAACCGCCAGACCGCCACCGCGGCAATCACCGCCAGCGTGGCGCCCGTCAGCGCCGTCCAATGGATGCCCGAGACGAACGCCCGCTCGGCGGCGTCACGCAAGGCGAACGCGGTGGCGTGGGGAAGGTGCTGCGCCGCTTGCAGCGCGGTGCCGAGCGATGTCTTCGCCGCGGTGCGGTCCGCAGGAGCGAGCCGGCCGAGCACGCCGCTGATTCCCGAGGAGTATCGCGACGCGGCGACACTGCCCAGCACGGCGACGCCGAGGGCGGCGCCGAGTTCACGCGTGGCGTCGTTCATCGCCGATCCCGCGCCGGCACGCCGCGGCGGCACCGCCGACATGATCGCCGCGGTCATCGGCGACATCGTCAGCGCAATCCCGCCGATCAGGAGCACGAAGCACAGCAACACGTAGGCGTAGGACGTGTGCACCTGCAAGAAGGAGAACGACGCGAAGCCGCACGCCACCAAGGTCATGCCGCCGGCGACGGTGCGGTTCGATCCGAACCGGGCGACGATGCGCGGCGTCTGTGGCGCGACGATCATCATGATCGGCGCCATCGGAAGGAAGCGCAGCGCCGCCGAGAACGGGCTGTAGCCGAGGATGAGCTGGAAGTACTGCGTGATGAGGAACATCACGCCGAACATCGACAGGAACATCAGCACCATGCCGCCGCTGGCGGTGGTGAACGCCGGATTGCGGAAGTACGCCATGTCGAGCATCGGTTCGTCGACGTGACGCTCCCACTGCACGAAGGCGAACAAGACCGCGACGCCGAGCCCGAAGGCCGCCAAGGTCGACGGCGCCATCCAGCCGTGCTCGGGCGCCGAAATCAGCCCGAACACCAGCGAGACGATCCCGACGATGGACAACACCGCGCCGACGGGGTCGAGCTTCTGCTCGTGCGGATCGCGGGACGTCGGGACGAAGATCACGCCGGCGAGCAAAGCCAAAGCGATGATCGGCACGTTGACGAGGAACACCGATCCGTACCAGTAACGCGCCAGCAGCCAGCCGCTGGCGATCGGCCCGATCGCCCCAGCGCCGCCGGAGACGCCGGCCCAGATGGCGATCGCCTTGGCGCGTTCGTGCGGCGGGAACACGTTGACCAGGATCGACAACGTCGACGGCATGATGAACGCCGCGCACGCGCCCATCAGCAGCCGGCAGGCGATGAGCTGCCACATCGATGTCGAAAGCGATGCGAGGCCGACGCCCACGAGGAAGCCCAGCAGGCCCAGTTGCAGCGCGCCCTTGCGGCCGAACCGATCGCCGATCGCCCCGGCCGTGAAAAGCAGCCCCGCGAAGACCAGCGAGTACCCGGCAACGACCCACTGCAGTTGTGAGGTCGAGGCGTCAAGCTTGCGCGACAGCGTGGGTATGACGACGTTGAGGCTCGAGTTCCCGACCGTGACGATGAGGAGGCTGAGACACAGCACGCCCAGCGTCCACCACCGCCTGCGGTCGAGGACGTCGTCGTGCATCCCATGAGTATGGCGCAGTCTGACTTCTGACACAAACTGTCAGAAGTCACTCTATGCTATATTTTATTCCGTGGGCACTGCGAGGGGTCTCCGGGAACGCAAGAAGGAGCGCACCCGCGACGCGATGTTCCACACCGCGCTCGACCTGTTCGCGGCGCGCGGGTTCGATCACGTCACCGTCGAAGAGATCGCGGCTGCGTGCGACGTGTCGCCGCGGACGTTCTTCCGCTACTTCGCGTCGAAAGACGACGTGCTGTTCGCAGAGGGCGACGCCCTGCGCGTGCGGCTGATCGAACTGATCGACGCGCAACACGAGCGGGCGTCGGCGTTCCAAGCGCTCGAAGCAGCGCTGCTCGAAGTCGCCGCGCACTACGCCTCGCAGGGTGACATGTTGGCGCAGCGCCGAAAGATCGTCGACGCCACGCCTTCGCTGCAGACGCGTTCGGCCGAGAGCAAGCAGGGCTGGGAGGCGGAAATCGTCGCCCACCTCCGCGAGTCCGGCCGCGCCAAGCGGATGTCCGATCTCGACCTGCGCCTCACCGTCGCCGTGTGCACCGACGCTCTGCGCACCGCGATCGACGCATGGGTCGCCTCCGACGGGGACAACCTCGTGAAGCTGACCCGCGGCGCCTTCCGTCGTCTCCGTGCCGGGTTCGACGGCTAGACAGGCAGACGTGCTGATCCTGCTCTCGCCCGCCAAGTCGCTCGACTACGACTCGAAGCTGCCGACGCGCAAGTTCTCCCAGCCGCGCCTGCTCGAACACTCCGTCGAACTGATCGAGGTGATGCGCAGCAAGTCGGTCGGCGAGATCGCCGACCTGATGAGTATCTCGCTCGAGTTGGCGGACCTCAACGCCCGCCGGTACGCCGAGTTCGAGCCGCCCTTCACTCGCGACAACGCGCGCCCCGCGGTGTTCGCGTTCGACGGAGACGTGGCGCGCGGCATGAACGCCAAGGAAACCTTCACCGAGCGCGACCTCACCGAAGCGCAGAAGACCGTCCGCTTTCTCTCGGGCCTCTACGGCGTACTGCGACCACTCGACCTGATGCAGCCCTACCGCTTGGAGATGGGCACGAAGCTGAAGACGTCGCGCGGCGACACGCTGTACGACTACTGGGACGCCGTGATCGCGCCGACGCTCAAGGCCGATCTCGCCGAATCACCGGGACCGAACGTCGTGATCAACCTGGCGTCGGGCGAGTACTTCCGCTCCGTCGACACCCGCGCCCTGGACGCGACGATCGTGAGCCCGCGCTTCCTCGACGAGGCCCCCAACGGCGACTACCGGATCATCTCGTTCTCGGCGAAGTGGGCGCGGGGCGCAATGGCCGCCTGGCTGGTGCGGAACCGAGTGCGCTCTCCCGGCGCCGTGCGCGACTTCGACGTCGCCGGCTATCGCTACGACCCGGCGCGCTCGACACCGTCCGAGCCGACCTTCCTGCGCCCGCGAGCTTGACTGTGTAACGCTGTACGCGTCTCGGTGGGGAGGCGCGTGTGGGGTTCGGCCGAGGGCTCTGGCGTTTTCTAAGCCACAACTGGTCCTTGCTGGTTGTCGCGATCCTCGGGCTGTCGCTGCCGCGCATCGCCCACGACTACAACGGCTTGCAGACGGCGAGAACGTTGCGCGAGTTCGTCCACGTCCTCGCGGGCACGACGGCCGCCAGGGCCATGCGGGCGGTGAACGTCGACTTCGTCTTCGCTGCCACGTACGGCGTCGTCGCGCTGGCGTACGCGTGGCGCGTCAAGGCGCGGGGATTGCGCATCGTCGCCCGTCTCGCCGGTGGCGCCGTCGCTGTCGGTGCTGTCTTCGACGAAGTCGAGAATTGCCGACTTCGCGACACCCTCCGCCATCTCCTCACCATCGACGACGAAAGCGTGCGGCGCATTTCGAGCGTTGGCGCCATCAAGCTCTGGCTGGGGTACGGCGGCGGCGCAGTTCTGCTGACCGTGTTGCTGGCGGCCTGGCTCGGCAAGGGAGGAACCATGTCCATCGACACCCGACTCTTCGCGCTCCGCGAGCGTCTTCTCGGCATCTCGACCAAGGCGCGCCGCTGGACGCTGCTCATCGGCGCAGCGTTCATCGCCGTCCTGCTGGCGATCATCCTGGCGACCCGTCCGCCCCTGTCGACGACGTTCGTGTTGGCGCTGCTCATCCAGCTGTCGCTGTTCCCGTTGCTTGCCCTCTATCGCGTCGAGGTCAAGCCCGGCGGCTCGTCGTGCGTGGCGAAGCTGCACGACAGCATCAAGCACCACCCGGTCGTCAGCGCCGTCGTCGTCGCCGGCGTCGTCATCGCGGCCTGGGTCCTCGGCGCCCGCCAAGACCGCGGCGTCCTGATCTACGCGGCCGTCGCCGCGGGCTACATCGCCGTCAACGCGTTGGGGTCGCGATGGCGGCGCGATCCCAAGCGATCACCGGGGACGGGGATGACGATGCTGCGCGTCGCCGCGGTCGTCGGCATTGCCTCGCTCGTCGTCGCCACCGTGAACGCCGACGAGCGTTGGCTCATCCCTGCCGGTCTGGCGGTGGTGGTCCTGTTGCCCGCGATCGGATTTTTGGCCGAAGACCGAGCCGGAGCGGACACAGATCTTCCGGTGACGAGGGCCGCCTGGGGTGCAGCGGCCATCGCGGCGGGTCTTGCATTGCTGAGCCTCGCCGACATTGGCGCGGCGCAGGCCGTGATCGGCACGATCGTGCTGGTCGTGCTCGTCGTTGCGGTCGCCGCGAACACCGCGCACGACGCGGTCATCGTGCTGCTCGCCGTCACGCTGTTGTGGTCGCTCAACCCGAAGCCGGGGCCCGACGAGCGCGACCACGATCCGAAACCGAATCAGAACGTCATCGTCACCATTGGCGACTCGTACATGGCCGGCGAAGGGTCCGACACGTTCTTCCAGGGGACGAGCCACGACCACGGCAAGGACAACAACACGTGCCACCGCGCCCCGACCGCATATCCGTTCAAAGTGCAGGAGATCTTGCGCTTCGACAACAAGAAGCTGGGCCTGCTCGACGTCGCCTGCTCGGGTGCGCGCACGAAGAACATCACGCGGGAGGCCCAACACCCGAGCGAGCCGGTGTGGGTGTGGTCGGCGGGGCGCCGAGAACAACCGAACCACGGCGCCCATCCCCAGACGCAGCTGGCCCAGGTCGAACAGGCCATCAGGCTGCGGCATCTTCATCCGAAGCTCGTACTGGTCAGCGTCGGCGGCAACGACGCGCTCTTCAGCACGATCGGCGCGACATGCGGGCTCGCCGGGGACTGCAGCGTCATGGGCCAGGAGTTCCTCGACAACCTCGACCCGACGGTTTCGCAGGACAAGATCGACGCGGCGGCGCGCAACGGCGAGGAACCTCCCGGCGTTCGGCTCAAGGTCCGCGACGCCTACGGCGAGATCAAGCAGGCGTTCCACAAGGACGGCGAAGCCGACCCGCGCATTCTGGTGGTCCCGTATCCGATCCCGGTCAACGAGGCCGGGTGTCGGCTGTCGGTGTTGCGGCCGAACGAACACCGTTTCATCACCGGTTTCGCTCGCGCGCTCGACCAGGTGCTGAAGGACGAGGCGACGCGTGAAGGGCTTGACTTCCTCGACCACGGTCCCGACGCCTTCACCGTCGCCCGCAAACGCATCTGCGACGTGGCGCCCTCGAAGGCGGCCGCCAATCAACTGGCGGCGAGTCCCGTGCAGGGCTTCTTCCTGAAGCGGGCGCTGCCGAAGAGTTGGTTCCACAGCACGTTCCACCCGACGTCCCTCGGACACGAACTCATCGCGCGCACGATCGTCGACTGGGTCAACGACAACCCGCTCGGTTCGGCTGCACCCCCGCCGCGTCCCGACGTGGTTCCTACCGCCGTGCCCGATATCGGCGGGATCATGGGCAAGGGCTTTGACTTCTGCGGGTCAGCGATCCGGTCGCCCGCCACGTGTCATCTCGATCGCGCAGCGTGGTCGGCGGGCGCAATGACGCGGCTGCTGTGGACGATCTTGATTGCGATCGCGCTCATCGTGTGGGGCGCGCTCGAGTGGGCAATCGTCGTGATGCGACGCTGGCGTTTCTGGAAGCGCCTGTACCGAATTCTCTACCCGCTGGGGTTGGCCTGAGTCAGCCTGCTGCGTAGGCCGCGAGGTGCTTGCCGGTGAGGGTCGCGTTGGCTGCCACCAGTTGTGCCGGCGTGCCTTCGAACACGACGCGCCCGCCGTCATGGCCTGCGCCGGGGCCGAGGTCGATGATCCAGTCGGCGTGGGCCATCACCGCCTGGTTGTGTTCGATAACGATGAGCGACTTGCCCGAGTCGACGAGACGGTCGAGCAGGCCAAGCAGCTGCGCGACGTCGGCGAGGTGCAGGCCGGTGGTCGGTTCGTCGAGCACCAGGACGTCGCCCTTCTCGCCGATGTGGGTCGCCAGCTTCAACCGCTGACGCTCGCCACCCGACAGCGTCGTCAGCGGTTGGCCCACGGTGAGATATCCGAGACCGACGTCAACGAGCCGTGCGAGCACGACGTGCGCCGCCGGTGTCGCGGCTTTGCCGGACGCGAAGAACTGCTCCGCTTCGGCAACCGACATCGCCAGCACCTCGCTGATGTCGCGGCCGGCGAGCTTGTACTTGAGCACCGAGGCGTCAAAGCGTCTGCCTTCGCAGTCTTCACACGTTGTGGCGACGCCGGCCATCATCGCCAGGTCGGTGTAGACGACGCCGGCGCCGTTGCACCCGGGGCACGCGCCCTCAGAGTTGGCACTGAACAGCGCCGGCTTCACGTTGTTGACCTTGGCGAATGCCTTACGAATCGGCTCGAGCAAACCGGTGTACGTCGCCGGGTTGCTGCGACGCGAACCGCGGATCGGCGCCTGGTCGATCGAAACGACTCCGTCGCGGCCCGCCACCGACCCCTCGATGAGCGAGCTCTTGCCTGACCCGGCCACGCCCGTCAGCACGACGAGGACGCCGAGCGGGATGTCCACGTCGACCTTTTGCAGGTTGTGCTGCGTCGCGCCGCGGATCTCCAGCGCGCCGGTCGGCGCGCGCACGGCATCTTTGATCGGCGTGCGGTCGTCGAGGTGGCGCCCCGTGATGGTCTTGGCCTTGCGCAGCGCGGCGACCGTGCCTTCGAACACCACCTCGCCGCCGCCGGCGCCCGCCGCTGGACCGAGGTCGACGACATGGTCGGCCTTCGTGATCACTTCGGGCTCGTGCTCGACGACGAGCACCGTGTTGCTCTTGTCGCGCAAGCGCAGCAGGAGGTCGTTCATGCGCGCCACGTCGTGCGGGTGCAGGCCCGCGGTCGGCTCGTCGAACACGTACGTGACGTCGGTGAGCGACGAGCCCAGTTGGCGGATCATCTTCACGCGCTGCGCTTCGCCGCCCGACAGCGTTCCCGACGACCGCTCAAGCGACAGGTACCCGAGACCGACTTCGACGAAGGAGTCGAGCAAATCCTGCAACGACGCCAGCAGCGGCGCGACCGATGGTTCCTTCAGACCGCGCACCCACTCGGCCAAGTCGCTGATCTGCATCGCGCACAACTCGGCGATGTTGACGCCTTTGATCTTCGACGCCAACGCGTGCTTCGCCAAGCGCGTGCCGTCACACTCCGGGCAGGTCATGAACGTGATGACGCGCTCGACGAAGGCGCGCACGTGCGGCTGCAACGCGTCGACGTCCTTCGACAGCATCGACTTCTGGATCCGCGGGATCAACCCTTCGTACGTCAGGTTGATCCCGTCGACCTTGATCCGGACGGGCTCGTGATGCAGGAGATCGGCGAGTTCCTTCTTCGTGTACTTGCGGATCGGCTTGTCGGGATCGAAGAACCCGCAGCCGCGCAATAGCCGGCCCTGCCACCCGTCCATGCTGTAGCCCGGGATGCGCAGCGCGCCCTCGTTCAGGGACTTCGTGTCGTCGTAGAGCTCCGAGAGGTCGAAGTCGTTGACGCGGCCCATTCCCTCACAGCGCGGGCACATCCCACCGACGCGATTGAAGTTGACCCGCTCGCGCGTCTTGTTGCCGCGCTCGACCTTGATCGTGCCGCTGGCGGTGATCGTCGGCATGTTGAACGAGAAGGCGTGCGCGGTGCCGACGTGCGGCTTGCCCAGCCGGCTGAACAGGATGCGCAGCATCGTGTTGGCGTCCGTGACGGTCCCGACGGTGGACCGCGGGTTGGCGCCGATGCGTTCCTGGTCGACGATGATCGCCGTCGTCAGGCCTTCGAGCACGTCGACGTCGGGGCGCGCCAGCGTCGGCATGAAACCCTGCACAAACGCGCTGTAGGTCTCGTTGATCAAACGCTGCGACTCGGCGGCGATCGTGTCGAACACCAGTGAGCTCTTGCCCGACCCCGACACACCGGTGAACACCGTGAGCTTGCGCTTCGGGATCTCGAGGCTGACGTCTTTGAGGTTGTTCTCCCGCGCGCCGTGCACGCGGATGACGTCGTGGTTACTCATGCCTGCGCGATGCGTACCAGGTTTCCTGAAGGGTCGCGGAATGCGCAGTCACGCGCGCCCCACGGTTGGTCGGCCGGCTCCTGCAACACTTCGGCTCCCGAGGACTGCAGCTTCTCGAACGTCGCGTCGAGGTCTTCGGCCGTGAACACCGCCGCCTGCAACGACCCTTTGGTCACGAGTCCCAACAACGCGTCTCCTTCGGCGGGCGACAGGCCCCCGTGCGGTTGGAACAACACGATGCCGAGATCCTGGCCGGGCGCACCAACCGTGACCCATCGGAACCCGCCCTGCTCGACGTCCATGCGGACCTCGAGGCCAAGTGCGTCGCGGTAGAAGACGAGCGCTTCGTCGGGGTCGTGCACGGGGATGAACATGGTGGAAACGGTGACTGCCATACGGCGACCATAAAACCACCGATGCGCACGGCGCTTCTCCGAAACTGCTCAGCGGCGGGGTCGGGTGAGCACCTTCGTCATGCACGACGGGAACTCGTCGATGTCGCCGTGATCGCTGGCGCGGTACTGCGATGGCGTCTCGCCGACGATCTCGGTGAACCGCGAACTGAACGACCCGAGGGACGTCGCGCCGACCGTCATGCACGCGTCGGTGACCGACATCCCTTGGCGCAGCAGCGCCTTGGCGCGTTCGATGCGCCGTGTCATCAAATACGCGTACGGCGTCTCGCCGTAGGCGGCGCGAAAGCGGCGCGAGAAGTGCGACGGCGACATCAACGCAGCGCGCGCCATAGCCGGCACGTCGAGCGGCTCGGCGTAGTTGCGGTCCATGAAGTCCCGCGCCCGGCGCAGGTGCGCCAACTCGGCCATGTCCTCGGGCGTCACGTCAACCGGACGAGCCCGGTTGCGCTGGAACGCGCTCTCGCCGCAAACTCATGCGGCCACGCTACGAGGTGTGGCGAAGTTGGCTAGCCGTTCTTCGGGAGTTCGTTGAAGGGCAGACGCGAGAGGTCGCCGGGGTCCTTCGGCAACCCGAGGGCGCGCTCGCTGACGATGTTCTTCTGGATCTGGTCGGTGCCGCCGAAGATCGGCAGCGCCTGCGCGCCGAGTGCCTGACCGGTGATGGAGTGCGCAGTCGTACCGAGCGGTGCGTCCTGCAAGGTGGCGCGCTGCTCGTCGGTGTACGCGTGCAACATGCCGCGGGCACCCAGCAGCTGCATGCCGAGGTCGCGGTTGAGCCGGAGGATGTCCGCGGTCAACAGCTTCGAGAAGTTCGGAAGACCGGGGATCTCGCCGCCCTTCGCGCGCACCGCCTTGCCGCGCTCCCCGTTGAAGCGCGCCAGTTCACCGAGGATGTGCGCCTGCGCGAGGCGCTGGCGGATCGCGGGGTCGGTGTTCTTGCCGACTTCCTTTGCGAGGTTGATGTACAGGCTCGCGGGCGACGTGCGCTCGCGCTTGCCTGAGCGCGCCCCCGCCTCGCGCGGCGCGCGAACGAAGTCGCCGGCGCGCTTGCCGAGGTCGTTGGCGATCGTGCCGGCGCGCGCCATCAGGCCCATGCCGCCACCGACGCCAGTGCCGGTGCCGCGCTGCATGCCCATGCCGGACCGTTCGTGGAACAGCGTCGTGTTGGCGACGGTCCAGCCGTCGTTGAGGTCGCCGATGCGGGCGTCGTCGTTCACGACGGCGTCGGTGAAGAACACTTCGCTGAACATCGTGTGGCCCGTCATCTCTTTGAGCGGACGGACCTCGACGTGTCCTGGCTGGTGCATGTCGAAGGCGAACCAGCTGATGCCCTGGTGCTTCGGAGCGGTCGGGTTCGTGCGCGCCAGCAACATGCCCATGTCGGCCATGTGGCCGCCGGACGTCCACACCTTCTGGCCGTTGATGATCCAGACGTCGCCGTCCTTGACCGCTTTCGTCGTCAGACCCGCGAGGTCAGACCCCGCGCCTGGCTCGCTGAACAACTGGCACCAACCGATGCGTCCGCACACGGCGTCGGGGATGAAGCGCTCGATTTGTTCGCGTGTGCCGTGGGTGGCGATCGTCGGCGACACCAGCGAGATACCCATCCCCATCGGCGCGCCGAGCGCGCCGTGTTGCGCGATCACGCTGGCCGCGATCATCGCCTCGGGCCGGCTGAGGCCGCGCCCATAGCTCTCGACGGGCAGCAGCGGCGCCGCCCAGCCGCTCATGCCGAGGCGCTCCCACCACTCACCGACGGTGAGGTCCGGATTCCAATTGTCCTCGAGAAAGCTCTTCAGTTCGTCGACGAACGAGGCGGACGTACGTGCTTCGGTGACGGTCATGCCGTTGCTCCCTGTGTTGACTGTGTTTGCGCGCGGTACTGCTCGCGCAGCCGTCGCTTGTAGATCTTTCCGTTGTCCTCGCGCGGCAGCGCGTCGGTGAAGTCGACGGCGCGCGGGCACTTGTAGTGCGACAGGCGCTCGCGGCAGTGCGCCAGCAACTCGTCGGCTAACGCGGCGGAGGGTTCGACGCCAGTCTTGAGTTCGACGACAGCGAACACCGCCTCACCCCACTCTTCGTCGGGCACGCCGATCACCGCGGCGTCGCCGACAGCCGGATGCTCAAGCAGCACGGCATCGACTTCGGCGGGGTAGATGTTCACGCCGCCCGAGATGATGAGGTTGGCACTGCGGTCGGTGAGATAGAGGTAGCCCTCGTCGTCGAGGTAGCCGACGTCGCCGAGCGTGAAGTACTCGCCGCGGAACGAGTTCGCCGTCTTCTCCGTGTCTTTGAAGTACTGGAAGCGCGTCGCCTCAGGCGCCTTGATGTACACGAGACCGATCTCGCCGGCCGGGAGTCGCTCGCCGGCCTCGTCGCCGATGATCACCTGCTCGGGCAGGAACGGTTTGCCGACAGTGCCGGGGTGCGCGAGCCACGTCGCGGAGTCGACGAAGCTGCCGACGCCTTCGGTGGCTGCGTAGTACTCCCACACCACGGGGCCGAACCACTCGATGATCCCCTGCTTGACCGGCACCGGGCACGGCGCGGCGCCGTGCAGCACGTAGCGCAGCTTCGATATGTCGTACTTGGCGCGCACGTCGTCGGGCAGCGAGAGCAGGCGATGGAACATCGTCGGGACCATGTGCGTGTGCGTCACGCCGTGCGTGTCCATGAGCCGCAGCGTTTCTTCGGCGTCCCACTTGTCCATGAGCACGACCGTCGCGCCGTAGACGAAGGGCGACGCCAGCGAAAACGCCAGCGGTGCTGCGTGATACAGCGGCCCGGTGCACAAGTGCACGTCGCCGCCTTCCTCGTTGTAACCGCCGAGGTTGATGTTGGCCGTCGCTGCCGCCGCCGCTGCCGGTGGGCGGTGCACGCCCTTCGGCCGGCCGGTCGTGCCCGAGGTGTAGAGCATCGTCGTGCCGGGCGACGGATCGGGCAGCGGCTCGGGCGACTCGGCGGCCATGGCGTCTTCGAACCGTTCGAAGCCGTCGGCGTCTCCGCCGGCGACGAGCGCCACCTTGCACGCCGGCGCGGCGCGCAAGCATGCGGCCGCCAGCGCGGTGAGCGACGCGTCGGCGATGAGCGCCTTCGCTTCGCAGTCGTCGACGATGTACGCCGCTTCCTCGCCCGTGAGGTGCCAGTTCACGGGCGTCAGCCGGAATCCACCGCGCTGGCACGCATACACCGTCTCGACGAACGCCGGTGTGTTGGTGGCGATCAGCGCGACGGCATCGCCCGGCACGAGGCCGCGGTTGCGAAGCGCGCGCGCCAGGCGATTGGCGTTGCCTTCCAGCTCCGCGAAGGTGCGGTTGCCGGCGTCGGAGATGATCGCGGCGCGATCAGGTGACGCGGCGGCCCAGTGTGCGAGATCAGGCACTGATGTTTCCCCCCATCCGATTACTGCTGCGTGGTTCTAGCTCGCGGCCGCAGCGCGTGCTTCGCGGTCCTTCGCGACCTCGTCGTACGTCTCGTAATCCGAGCCGGTGTCGTCGGAGAACTCGTACTGCAACAGGCCGGCTTCGCCCCACAGGTTGCGGAGGTGCCCGTCGTTGGCGTCGAGCAGACCGAGCTTGCGCACGTTGGGCACGAGCTTGGCGAAGAAACCGGCTTCGAACCCGCCGAACTGGCTGCGGTCGATCTTCTGGCTCGCTTCGAGCAGCGACGGCAGCGACTCTTCCATCGTCGTTCCCATCCGCTCCCAGATTTCGGGCGTCACGGAACGGGCGCGGCTGCGCAGCGTGTTCTCGGCGAGGAAGTCCTGGCGCTCTTTCAGCTCTGCGGACGACAGCTCTTGGTAGAACTCGGCGAGGCTGAGCACGCCGAAGGCGACGTGGCGCGCTTCGTCCGACATGACGTAGCGCAGCAACTTCTTCAGCAGCGGCTCTTCCGTGGCGCGCAGCATGCTGCCGAACGCCGCCAGCGCCAGCGACTCGATGACGATCTGCATGCCGAGGTACGCGATGTCCCAGCGGTCGTCGTGCATCAGCGCGTCGATCTGCGCCTCGAGGAACGGGCTCATCGGATAGGCCTCGCCGAGCTTCGTGTGCAGGTACTTGGCGAAGACTTCCGTGTGGCGCGCCTCGTCCATCGTCTGGGTGGCGGCGTAGTACTTCGCGTCGATCCACGGCACGGTCTCGACGATCTTGGCGGCGACGAGCATCGCGCCCTGCTCGCCGTGCATGAACTGGCTCAGCATCGCCTTCATCGACTCGATGCCGAGCTTGGTGAACTCCTTCTCGCTCCACTTGGAGAACGGCGAGCCGTCGATCTTGGCGGCTTCGCGCGCCAGCTGCACCGTGAGGTTCGACTGCGGCGACGAACGCACCACTTCTTCCGGATCGATCTCCGTCGACCAGTCGAGTTCGGTCACCGAGTTCCACTGCGACGACATCGCCTTGTTGTAGAGCGTGACGAGTTGCGCGCGGCTGCGGTCGTAGTCCCACAGGAACGTCCGCGGCGCGTTGTCCGTGACGTACTTGATCGTTTCGCGCTTCTCGGAGTCGGTAACGGTCATGACTGCTCTCTTTCTTGGGCCTTGCCAAAGCTCGCAACGATGCGAGACACGAGTGCGTCCCAGGACGCGGGGTCGGGTCCGTCGATACCGGCGCCGCGCTGCACGAGCAGCCCCAGCGCCATCGTGCGGACGAAGAACAACACGGCTTCGGCGTCGACGTCGTCGGCGACGGTGCCGTCGGCGAGCGCGGCGTCCACCAGCGGCTGCACGGCGGTGCGCCATTGCTGTTGCGCTTCGTGCACCGCGGCGGCGACGTCGGGCTCGCGCCGCGCCGTCACGAACGCTTCGAGGCGAACGGCCTCGGCGTCGGTGAGCGGCGCGTCCGACAGGGCGGCGACGCGTTGGATCAGTTCCGCCACGCGCCAGCCCTTCGGCGCGCCGATCTGCGAATGGCGCACGGCTTGACCGATGACGGCCTCGCGCAGCAGCGCGTCCTTCGAGCGGAAGCGGCCGTACACGGCGCCGGTGGACAAGCCGGCTTCGCGGACGATGTCCTGGATCTTCGTCCCCGAATAGCCCTTGGCGGCGAAGACGCGGGCGGCGGCTTCGAGCAGCTTCGTGCGGAGCGGGTCGTCTCCCAGATCCTCCGCAGCGGCGTCCATCGCTCAAGAATAAAAGTTCTTCGGCTTGACCGTCAATCTATACTCAGTATGATACTGAGTGTGACAATCAAGCACGCGTTGCTCGCCTTGCTGTCTGACCAGCCCAAATACGGTCTCCAGCTCCGTCAGGAATTCGAGGAGAAAACCGGCGAGATCTGGCCGCTCAACGTCGGGCAGGTGTACACAACCCTCCAGCGCCTCGAGCGCGACGGCCTCGTGGCCTCCGAGGGCGCCGACCGCGATGGCCGCGAAAACGTCTTCCGTCTCACCGACGCGGGGCGCGCCGAGCTGCTCGAGTGGCTCTCGACACCCGATCCGTCGTCGGCGCCGCCCCGCGACGAGCTCACGATCAAAGTCCTGATCGCGCTGAGCGTGCCCGGAGTCGACGTACGCGACATCGTGCAGCGCCACCGTCGCCACCTCGTCGAGGCGATGCAGCAGTTCACGCGCCTCAAGGAGGACGCGTCCGACGACGACGTCGCGTTGTCGCTCGTCGTCGACGCCGAGCTGTTCCGTCTCGAAGCCAAAGTGCGGTGGCTCGACGCCGCCGAGACCCGCATCCTCCGTTCTGGTCCTCCCCAGAACCGTGCGGCGGTCGCTGGGAGGACCAGTTCGGAAGAGAAGGAAGAGGAAGAGGTCGTCCGATGACCGCGGCGTTGGAGTTGAAGGGTGTCGGGAAGGTGTACGGCGAGGGGGCGACGCAGGTCGACGCGCTCGTCGACGTCGATCTCACGGTCTCGGCCGGCGAACTCGTCGCCATCATGGGACCGAGCGGGTCGGGCAAGAGCACGCTGCTCACGGTCGCGGGCACGCTCGAGGAGCCGACGAGCGGTGAGGTGTTCATCGGAGGCACGCCCGTCGCCTCCATGTCGCGCAACGAACGCGCCCGGTTGCGGCGCCATTCGGTCGGTTACGTGTTCCAAGACTTCAACCTGCTCGCCGGCCTCACCGCCGTCGAAAACGTGGCGTTGCCACTCGAGCTCGACGGTATGAAGGCCAAGCGCGCACAAGCGATCGCCTTGGACGCGCTGGCGCAGTTCGACATGGACGAGCGGGCGCAGCGTTTCCCCGACGAGCTCTCGGGTGGCGAACGCCAGCGCGTCGCCATCGCGCGCGCCGTCGTCGGCGATCGAGGCTTGCTCCTCGCGGACGAGCCGACGGGCGCGCTCGACTCCGTGAACGGCGAAGCCGTGATGCGCCTGGTGCGCCAGGCGTGCAGTCGCAAGAACGTGGCCGGCGTCGTCGTCACACACGATTCGCAGCTGGCGTCGTGGGCCGACCGCATCGTGTTCATTCGTGACGGCCGCGTCGTCGACCAGACGGCGCCGCGCCCCGACCCGGACGCGCTCCTGGCTTCAGGCCGCAAGCTGTGAGACCCGTTCTTCGCTGGGGCATTCGCCTGTTCAAACGCGACTGGCGTCAGCAGTTGCTCGTCATCGGGTTGCTGACCTTCGCCGTCGCCGCCGCGCTGTTCTTGTCCGTGGCGGTGTCGAACTCGTTGGCGCAGCCCGACGCGGAGTTCGGAAACGCCAACCTGCTCATCCGCCGACGCGCCGACGACGGACCGCGCGCCGCGGCCAACCTCGACGCCGTCCGTCGCCAGTTCGGCACGATCGAAGTGATTGGGCACCGGACGATCGAGATCCCCGGCTCAGCCGACACGATCGACTTCCGGTCGCAAAAAGCCGACGGTCCGTTCAGCGGACCAATGCTGCGGGTGCGCGCTGGCCACCTGCCCGCGTCCGCCGGCGAGGTGGCGCTGACGAACAACGCCGCCGCGGACCTGCACGCGCGCCTCGGTGGCGCTGCGTCGCTCGGCGGGAAGCAGTTTCGCGTCGTCGGCCTCGTCGAGAATCCGGCGGAGTTGAACGAAGAGTTCGCGGTCGGGGTGGACAGCGACGTTGCTGCGCAGAGCCTCGCCATCCTGGCGGACGGCAAGTTCGACCCGCAGCACGCGAATCAGATCCGCGGCGGCGCGACGTTCTCCGTCGGGACGCGCGGCCAGGACGACAAGCCGCTGGCCGCGGCGATCGTCCTTTTGCTGTCGAGCGTGTTGCTGATGCTCGTCGCCCTCGTCGCCACTGCGAGCTTCGCCGTCATCGCGCACCGACGGCAGCGACAGCTCGGCATGCTGGCGAGCGTCGGGGCGAGCGACGCGCAACTGCGGCTCGTGATGCTGAGCAACGGCGTCGCCGTCGGCGTCGTCTCGGCGGTTGTCGGCGCCGCGCTCGGCCTGGTCGCGTGGTTCGCGCTGCAGTTACCGCTCGAGCACGCGTTCAACCACCGTTTGGACATGGCTGACGTGCCGCTTTGGATCGTCGGCGGAACGACGTTGCTGGCGCTGCTCGCCGCGACCGGTGCGGCGTGGTGGCCGGCGCGCGCCGTCACCCGCGTGCCGGTGACCGAAGCACTCAGCGGTCGTCCGCCACGGCCAACCGCCGCACACCGCTCGGTGGTCCTCGCCGCGGTGCTGCTCGTCGCCGGGTGCGCGGCAATGGCGAGTGGGGTCAACACCGTTCATGGCGACGCCAACCCGTGGTTGCTGATTCCCGGCACGATCGCGGTGGTCATCGGCGTGCTCGTGTTGAGTCCGATCGCCATCCGCGCCATGAGCGGCGCGACGCGGCGCGCGCCGCTCCCACTGCGACTCGCGCTGCGCGATCTCAACCGGTACCAGGCGCGCTCGGGCGCGGCGCTCGCCGCGATCGCGCTCGGTCTCGGCATCGCGGTGTGCACCGTCGTCGTGGCGACCGTCGCCAAGCAACACTTCGACGAGGGCAACCTGCCCAACAATCAACTGCTGTTCACGACGCGCAACGACTTCATCGCGCCCGAGCGCGTTGCTGACCTTCACGGTGAAGTGGACGCGTTCGCGCGCACGCTCCCCAGCGCACACGTCTACGACCTCAAGGTCGTCCAGAATCAAGTCCCACCCGAGCTGCGAGGAAAGTTCGAAGGCGAACCACTCCCGCCGCTCGAGCTCGGCCGTCAGGTCGGGCCGCACAGCTGGCGGTTCGTCGCACGCATTTATGTCGGCACACCGGAGTTACTGGCGCGGATGGGCCTGCACCCAGGGCCAGACGTCGACATCCTCACCGTGGCGACCGGCAAGGTGCAGCCGGTCTCGCTAATCCGTCGCACGCCGTCGCTGCACGCGCAGCACTACGCCGGTCCGGCCTACCGCTCCGGCCCGACCTCGCTCATCACCGACGCCGGGCTTCGGAAGCTCGGCCTGCCCCAACAGACGAGCGGCTGGATGGTCGCGACGGACCACCCGCTTACAAAACGCGACGTACGCGCCGCGCGCCAAGCAGCAGCGGACATCGGAATGATCGCCGAAGCGCGTGACGCACAAGCGAGCCTGTTGGCGACGCGCACGATCGCGACAGCTGCGGGAGTGCTCGTGGCCCTGGCCCTGCTGGCGATGACGATCGGACTGATCCGCAGCGAGGCGGGACGCGACATGCAGACGCTCGTTGCCGCCGGTGCGACGAGCTTCACCCGTCGCGCGCTGACGGCGTCGACCTCGGCCAGCTTGGCGTTGCTCGGCAGCATTCTCGGGATCGGGGGTGCGTACCTCGGTCTCGGCGCGATTTATCTCGACCGCATCTCCGACCTGTCGCATCCGCCGCTGCCGGAGTTGGTCACGTTGCTCATCGGACTGCCACTCATCGCCGCCGCGGCAGGGTGGTTGCTCTCAGGACGCGAACCGGTCGCCATCGCCCGGCACGCCCTCGACTAGCGGCGGGAACGTGGCGCGCACGCCGAGGCGCTCGAAGATCGCGTCGCGCTCGGCAGCCAATTCATCGGACGACTCGGTGCGAAGGAACGCGTCAATACCGAGCGCCACCTCGAACGGCAGCCCCTGCTCGCGCGCGGTCGCGACGGCACACTCGAAGGCGCGGCGCGCCGCGTCACTGTCGCCGAGCGCCAGGTGGGCGTAGCCGATCCCCCGGTGCAACCGCGGGGACAACAGCGCGTTCCCCTTGCGCGTCGCGGCGTGCAGCGCGTGCTCGAGCAGGGTCAGGGCATCGCCGGCGGCGCCCTCACGGATCATGCACTCGGCGATCCAGTAGTCGAACTCCGCGGTATCGGCCCCGAGGTCTTCGGCGGCCCAGCGCGCTTGGTCGAAGACGTCGTGCGCCTTCATCACGTCGCCGCGCTGCAACGCCGCGCGCCCCATGTTCATCAGCGCACCCGGAACGGGGCCGGGGTGGCCGACGGAACGCCACAGGCTGATGACGTCACTGAGCCCGGTCACTTCTTCTCCGCGACCCTGGTCGAGCAGCACGTCGGTGATGTTCGTGGAGCCATAGCCCGCGGTCACGAGGTCGCCCGCAGCGACGTAGGCGTCGCGACTGCGCTGGAACTGATCGAGCGCCTCGTCCCACGCTCCGGTCCAGTAGGCGTTCACGCCGAGCACCACGCGCACGTCACCCTCGTCCTTCTTGGCGCCAAGGTCCATCCAGATGGCGAGCGCCTCGTGCAGGTGGTTCGCGAACCCGGCCTGGCCGAGCACGCCCGACGCCAGGTTGGCGACGGTGTAGGCGCGGGCGAGCGCCTTGCGGTTGTTCGATGCGTGCGCGTCGGTGATGGCTTGCTTGGCCCAGGCGAGCGCCCTGCGGTTGTCGTTGGCGCGGTGCAGTTGGTCGGCGCGTAGCACGCGCAGCTCGGCGCGCAGTTCGGTGGCGCCGCGGCTGTCGTCGCCGTCGAGCAAGCGCAAACCGCGGTTGGCCCAACGCGCGGCGCTCGCGCCCTGGCCGCGGTTGATCGCGAGGAAAGTCTCGAGCTGACACATGCGCGCCAGGAAGTGCGTGTCACCTTCACCCAAGGAGCGCGCCCGCGCCAGTGCCGACTTCGCCTGGTCGTACAGGTTCGCCTGGATCGCGACCGAGGCGAGATAGCTGAAGATTTTCGCGAGCGGCGGCACCAGCCGCCCGTCGATCTGACTCCCCGCCGCCAGCGCTCGCTCGTACAGCGCGGCCGCTTCGACGTTCGCGTACTTGTTGCTGGCGCGCTCTGCGGCCTCGAGCGAGTACACCCAGCATTTGTCGTACATCTGCGCGTGCCAGAAGTGGAACGACAGGTTCTCGAACCGTTCGGTGGCCGACGGATCCATCGCCGCCTCGATCGACAGGCCGGCCTTGGCGTGCAACTCCTTGCGTTTGCGGAACGACAACGTCTCGTAGGCGACTTCGCGGTAGCACTCGTTGCGGAACCGCAACCAACCTTTGCCCGACGGCTCGAGGAAGTGGCGCAACCGGCCCGACACGCCGCGGGAGTCAACTCCCTCCGCGGAGACGAGTTCGTCGAGACGGGCCGCCTCGAACATCGGACCGAGCACTGCGGCGTACCGCAACGCCTGGCGGTCGCGCGGCGGCAGCGTGTCGATCTTCGCCGCGACGACCGACTCCAGGCTGCCCGACAGCGTCGCTTCACCCGCGCCTGCGGCGGCAGCCTGCGCCAACTGCTCGACGAAAAGCGGATTGCCTCCGGCGCGATCGACGAGCGCGTCAACTTGGTCAGGACGCAACAACGTGTTCGCGCCCGCGGCGGCTTGAAGGAGGCTGCGCGCGTTGCTCTCGTCGAGGGCGTCGAGCATCAGCCGCAGCGTCGTCTCGTCGCCCGGCTTGTAACCGCTGTCGTCGACGCGCCTGCTTAGGCACACGAGCCAGCGCCGTGTTTTGGCGCGTTGCGCAATGGCGCGCAGGACCTCAGCGGAGAGATCGTCGACCCACTGCGCGTCCTCCACGACGAACAGCTGGAGGCCGGGTACCGCGGCGTCGAGCAAGTCGGCGACGGCGCGCACTGTTTGGTCGCGCAAGAACCTTGGATCAAGCGCGTCGCTCTCCGGCGTCGACGGCATGTCAATCGACAGCACCGCACCGATGAGGGGCAGCCACGGCAGGAGCTCGGGGGCCAACTCGGTCACCAGGGCGCGCAGAACCGACGGCGCGTCCTCGGTGACCGTCTTCATCCCGAGCGCGCCGCGCACGAGGAATCGCGCCGCGAAGTACGGGGTGTTCGCTTCATAGGCCTCACAGAACGCCGTAACCGTCGGCGCGTCCGGCGCTTCGCCGATGAACTCGCGCAGCAGTCGCGACTTGCCGATGCCGGCCTCGCCCGCGATGTCGACGAGGCCGCCGCGGCCGGCGCGCACGTCGTCGACGGCACGGCGCAACAAGGCGCGCTCGTCTTCGCGGCCGACGAAGGGAAGGTCGGTCAGTCTGCGCATCCGCCGCCGCACGCGCTCGCCGACGAGGAGTGCCTCGACGGGCCGCGCTTTGCCCTTGACGAAGAACGGCGGAAGCTTCGTCGTGACGAACTCCGACGCCGCGAGGTCGAGCACTTCGCTCGTGGCGCGCACCTCGCCCGGTGCCGCGCTCGCCATCAACCGCGCCGCCAGATTCACGGTGTCGCCCATGACCGTGTACGTACGCCGGTACGACGGGCCGACCTCACCGACGAACGCGTGCCCGTGATGCACGCCGACGCGCACGGCCAATCGGCGCTCGCTTTCGACGATGCGTCGCATCGCCCGCAACACGCGACCCTCGTCGTCGTCGAGGGCGCGCGGCGCGCCCCCCATCATGATGAGCTTGCCGCCGTCCTTGTCGGCGTCGGTACCGAGGAACGTCACGCCTTCGTCGTCGACGGCGGCCTGCACGTCGCGCACGAGGGCGTGCAACTCCGCGGCCGCAACCGCCGGTCCGTCAGCGGCGATGACCTGATCGATCCCGTCGAAACGAATGAAGGCTACGGTGATGCGGCGATGCTCGGGCTCGACCGACGTCGCCAGGTGATCGCGCAAGGCGACCGGAATTGCGTCGCGCAGGTCGACGCCCGCGTCGCGCGTGGGCGGGAACGAAACGTCGGGCGAGATCGGTGGACGTGACTTGAGCAAGAAGCCCGGGCCTGCAGGTTCGCCGACGAGGCGCGGCGAGATCCGCGCGGCGGTACCAGCGCTGATGACGATCTGACCGGCACCGGCGGTCTGCTCCATCGCCACGACGCTCGACGGGCCGGGCCCGGCGATGAGCAGTTCGTGGTGTGACTCGCCGACGCGGAACAGATGGACGTCACCGGAGTGCACGCCGGCTGACATGCGCAGACGGATGTTGCCTACTGACGTCGCGATGCGACCGCTACGCGCCAAGCGGGCCCGCATCTGCAGCGCGCTACGCACGGCGCGCTCCGGATGGTCTTCACCGTCGAAGAGCAGGAAAAGTGCGTCGCCGCCGAACTTCACGAGGCTGCCGCCGTCGGCGTACGCCGCCACGAGGAGATCCGCGAAACACGCGCTCAGCGTCTGTGTCAGCTCTTCAGCGCCGAGGGCCCCCCGTTTCGCAAGGCGCTCCGACAGAGCAGTAAACCCGGAGATGTCAATGAAGACGAGCGACGCGTCGACCGCACGCCATGTGCACTCTGGGTCGTCGCGAGCCCAGTCAACGGCGAACCGTGGGAAATACGCGGAAAGATCCACGGCCGCAGCTCTGGGCACGGCCGTGGATCTTCCGAACGAAGCGGTCCTACTTGGACCCGCTGATCACACCACCAATAGGCGGAACCACGATGTCGCGGAGGAGTGCGATCGTGAACTTCCAAGTTCCGCTGCTCAGCTTGACGGCGTTCTGCAAACAAACTTCGTTCACGTTTCGCAGCACGGCCGTGGCCTTGGCGTACGAAGAGCACTGCAGCAGCTTGGTGGGCGTCGTCTGGCCGGAAGCGATGTAGTACAGGACGTCGGTGCACTTCGGCGAGCCGATGCCGTTGCAGGCGAGCTTGCCGTAGTTGAGGTCCCACGAGAACGGGTGGTTCGGATCGCTACCCGAGTACGTACCGCTGTTCGGGAACAGCGCTTCGGCGGCGTAAGAGTTGCAGTTGGTCGTGCCGCACTTCGTCCCGGCGGGGAGGTCGACGACGTGCAGGTCGAGGAACAGGCCTGGTGCCGATCCCGTCGGCACCGCGAAAGTCTGCGTCGTGGCGCGCTCGGTGTCGCTGAGGCTCTTGCCCGCAGGCACGAATGCACTGGCGTTGGCGTACAGGTTGGTCGTGACGCTGACCGAAGCCGTGCCGCCGTTTTGCCCGGTCGCACTGAGCCCGGTCTGCATCGACGAGCCGGACGCCGGCGTCTTGACCGCGATGTCGAACGACTTCGTTTGGTTGATGCCGTAGCTGCTCGTGCACACGACACTGGCGCCGCCGTTGGCTGCGGCACAACCGGCGGGCAGAGCGAGCGCGGGGTCATAGCCGTTCGCGGTGCTGACGGTCAGCGTGATGTTTTGCGCGGCGTTGTTGTTGGTCACCGACGCCGTAATCAGCGCGTCGTCACCGTTGCGCACCTGGTCGGGCTTGCTGACGCCCGAAACGCTGACGTTGTACGCGAGGTTCGTGACCGAGCTGGCGCTGTTGTTGGAGTTGTCGGGGAAGACGTTCAGCTCGCCGTTCGCCGCCACGACATTGGCGACGGTCGTCACCGTGGTGACGCCGGTGTTGGGCGTGACGGTGACGGATTCGGAGATGGCAGCACCGGGGCTGATCGCGCCCACCGTGCACGTGGCGACGCCGTTCGAGATCGGGCACTCGGCCGGAGCCGCGGTCACCGCGCCACCGGACGCACTGATGATCAGCTTCGATCCGGCGTTCTGGCTGAGCAGTCCGGAGTTGGTGATGGTGCCCACCGCCGAGAACGACCCGCTCGTCATGGACGGCACCGCGATCGACGCGGCGACGTCGGATGCCGACACGATCGGGTCGGCGTCAGCGGGCGACGCCCCGATGCCCACCCATGTACCAAGAACGGCGCCCGCGACAGCAAGCGCTAACAATCGATTACGAAACCCCATTTGGGCCACACCCCCGTGTGTTTAGAACGGCCACCGCCAGAGTGACAGAAGCGAAAGCCCTGCTCAACGTGACTTGCGTCACAACCGGTAGGGTCCGCGCATGATCGGGGTGATCGTCGCGGTCGTTTTGTTGCTTTTCGTGCTTTCGTTCGGCGTCCGCACGTTCAATCGGTTGGTGAAACAACGAAACGCGCTCGCTGACGCGTGGGCCGGCATCGACGTGCAACTCACGCGGCGCGCCGATCTCGTGCCGAACCTCGTGGAAGTCGTGAAGGGTTACAAGCTGCACGAGCAGCAGACGCTGGAAGAGGTCGTCGCAGCGCGCACGCACGCGCGCGGCGCGGCGGCCACCGGCAACGCTGAAGAGAAAGTGCAAAACGCCGTCGGCTCGCTCATCGCGGTCGCCGAGGCGTATCCGGATCTCAAAGCGAACGCGAGCTTCCAGCAGTTGCAAACGGAGTTGACGACGCTCGAAGATGACCTGTCGTTTGCGCGCCGATACTAAAACGGCACCGTGCGCATCTACAAGACGTCGCATCTGTCGTTTACGACGTTGCTGTTCGCAGGCGTGCTGTGGTTCAACCCCGCTGAGTATTTCCAGGCCGACCTCGACGCGAAGGAAGCACCCAGTGCGCGTCTGTAAGGCACTCGCCGCGGCACTCATCGTTGGCGCCTTCGTTTTCGTCGGCGCTGGACACGCCAGCGCCGAGAGCATCGGGTTCCACGTCGCGTCGTACCGCATGCGCATGGACATCCAGCGCGACGGCAGCATCAACGTGGAGGAGACGATCGACGTCGACTTCGCGGACGAGCCGCACCACGGCATCTTCGAGTACCGCCAAGTCCGTTACGACTGGCCGAAGGACTCGAAGTACGAGCGCGTCTACAAGATCGGCCACGTGCACACGACGGCGACCGACATCTCCGCGCACAACGCCATCAGCGACGAGCAGCGGTTCAAGCTGTTCAAGATCGGTGACCCCAAACGCACGGCGACGGGCCGCCACACCTACGTCATCACGTACCGCCTGCGCGGGGCTCTCAACGGGTTCCCCGACCACGACGAGTTGTACTGGGACGCAATCGGCAACCGATGGGACGTCCCCATCGATCACGCCGAAGTCGTCGTGAGCGCGCCCGGTGGCGTCCAGCAAGTGACGTGTTTCGCTGGACCGCAGGGCGCCACGACGAACTGCAACGCCAGCGAGGTGGTGTCGCCGACGGAGGCCGACTTCGCGCAGGAGGCAACGCTGTATCCCGGCACCGGCCTGACGATCGCCGTGTCGATGGCGAAGGGCAACATCGCGCCGAAGGGCGTCGCCCCCATCCTCGACGAGAAGTGGGCGTTCCAGCGCGCCTTCGCCGTCACGCCGACCACCGTCGGTGCGTCGGTGTTCGCATTTGCAGTGCTCGGCCTCGCAGTCCTCAGCAAGCTCTGGCAGACCGGTCGAGACCGGCGCCGCAGCGCGGGCGCCGACGACGAGCGCATGCCGATGTTCGATCGTCACGGCGGACCCGTGCAATACCGCCCGCCGGACGACATGCGTCCAGCGCAGGTCGGCGTGCTGATCGACGAAACCGCCGATCCCCTGGACGTGACGGCGACGATCATCGACTTCGGCGTCCGCGGCTACCTCACGATCGAGGAAACGGAAAAGGCTGGCCTCTTTCACAAAGCCGACTGGAGGCTGACCAAGACCAAAGAAGACGACGGCTCGCTGCTGACCTACGAGCGGCGCCTCTTCAACGCGTTGTTCGACGGTCGCGACCAGGTGAGCCTTTCGGAGTTGAAGAACAAGTTCGCGGCGGACCTCCACCACGTGCAGGACAGCCTCTACGCCGACGCCGTCGAGCGGAAGTGGTTCGCCAAGCGGCCTGACACCGTGCGCAACAAGTACCTCGCGCTCGGCGTCGTCGCCACGCTCGCCGCCATCGGCGTGCTCGTGCTGCTGGCGATCTTCACGCACGCCGCGCTGATCGGCGTGCCGCTGGTCATCGTCGGCCTCATCATGTTGGCGACGCACAGCATGATGCCGGCGCGCACCGGTGCCGGCAGCGACGCGTTGGATCGCGTGATGGGATTCCGCACGTACATGGCGACGGCCGAAGCCGACCGCATGAAGTTCGCCGAGGAAGAGGACATCTTCGCCAAGTACCTGCCCTACGCCATCGTGTTCCACGAGACCGGGCACTGGGCGAAGGTCTTCCACGACATCTACGGCGACACACCGCCGCCAGGCATGGGTTGGTACTCCCCGTACGGATCGTGGAACGCGTTCAGCTTCGGCGGCTTCGCGTCGTCGATGTCGAACTTCGCCGTGCAGACGTCGGGCACGATCGTGTCGACTCCGTCGTCGTCGGGCAGCAGCGGCTTTGGCGGCGGAGGTTTCTCCGGAGGCGGAGGCGGCGGCGGTGGAGGAGGGGGCTGGTAATGGGCTCGCTTGACGGGATGAATGCGTTGGTCACCGGTGGCGGCTCCGGCCTGGGGCTCGCGATCGCGAAGCGGTTCGCGGCTGACGGCGCGACCGTCACCATCTGCGGGCGCGACGAAAAGCGGCTCGAGCGCGGACTGAGCGAGTTGCCGGAAGGGTCGCGTTCGATTCAGTGCGACGTGCGCGACGAGGACGCGGTGCGGGCCGCGGTCGACCATGCAGCGCAAGGCGCGGGTCTGCACATCGCAGTCGCCAACGCCGGCACCGGGTCGTTCGCGCCGATCACGACGACGGATCTCGCGGCGTGGAACGCGGTGCTGGAGACGAACCTCACGGGCGTGTTCCTCACCTTCAAGCACGCGGGCGCAGCGATCGCGCGCAGCGGCGGCGGCGCCATGCTGGCGATCTCGTCGATCGCCGGCGCGCTGACGCACCGCTACATGGGTCCGTACTGCGTGTCGAAAGCTGCGGTCGAGATGCTCGTGCGCAACACCGCTGACGAACTCGGCATGGTCGGAGTACGCGTCAACGCAGTGCGCCCGGGTCTCGTCCCGACGGAGTTGTCGACGTTCCTCACGAGCAACGAGTACGTGCAGGCCGACTACCTCGAACAGATGCCGCTCGGGCGCAACGGCACACCGGAGGAGATCGCCGAAGCGGTTCGATACCTGTGTGGGCCCGAGGCCGCGTGGACGACGGGCCAGGTGATCTCTGTTGACGGCGGGCATACGCTTCGTCGTGGGCCCGATATGCACGGGGTCATGGAACAGGCGGTGGGCGCCGACGCGGTGCGCTCGATGCTCGAAGGAAGGTGACGAAGTGACGGATCCGGCGCTGTCGTTCCTCGCTCGTCGCATCTGGCGACGCCTCGAGCCGTACCACGCGATCACCTACTTCGCGCGGGAGAGCCGCAACGCCTGGGACTCCGTCGGCATGAAGGGGTTCTGGATGGGCTACTTCGCGTCGCGCGCCGGCGCGATGGGCGCCGTCGGCCCCAAGCTCGTGACGGCGACCTTCTACAACTTCCATCACACGCGGGTCGAGCGCGCCGTTCCCGATTGCTGGCACATCACGACGCCGCACGCGGTGCTACGGGCGCGCCTCGACGGCGTCGTCAACGCGCTCTCGGCCGCCATCGACGTCGACCTCGAAGCCGTGAAACTGCTGGCGCCGCTGGCGCGCACGGTCGCCGAAGCGGCGTGCGAGGACATCGGTGGCCGCCCGCTGTTCGCGGCGCACGCGCAGCAGCACTGGCCCGAAGAGGGCGCGGCGCTGCAGGCGTGGTGGGCAGCCACGCTTATCCGTGAGCATCGCGGCGACGGCCACATCGCCGCTCTCGTCGATGCCGGCGTGGCGCCGTGCGAAGCGCTGGTGTTGCAGTCGACGTACACGACGATTCCGCGCGAGACGTTGCAGGTGTCGCGCAATTGGCCTGACGCCGAGTGGGACGAAGCCGTTGCGTCGTTGATCGAGCGCGGTTGGCTCGACGCCGACGGTCTCGGCAACGAAGCGGGACGTGACGCGTTGGCCGCGATCGAACAACGCACCGACGAACTGGCGGCGCGGCCACTCGCCGTCGTCGGCGTCGACGCCGCGGCCGCGCTCGCCGAGGCGGCGCTGCCCGTCGCGCAAGGCGTGATGAAAAGCGGCGTGGTCCCCTCGATCAACCCGATCTTCGGCGACGAGCTGATCTAGAGCAGGTCGCGGACGAGCGCGGCTACCAGGCGCGCGCGTTCGGGCATCGAACCCACGATGACGTGTTCGTCGCGCGCGTGCGCGCCGTCGCCGACGGCGCCGAGTCCGTCGAGGGTCGGTACGCCGATGCCAGCGGTGAAGTTGCCGTCGCTGCCGCCACCGACCGGCTGACCGCGTAGCGGCGCCAGCCCTAACCCTTCGGCGACGCGCTGCGCGCGCGCGAACAACGCAGCCGACGCTGCCTCTGCGAGCGGCGGACGGTTGATGCCGCCGTCGAACGCGAACGACGTCCCGCTCACCGTCGGCGCGAGATCGCGGATGGCGCGGTCGACGCGTTCGAGTTCTGCCTGGGTTTCGCCACGCAGGTCGATCTCCACCGACGCCTGCGCCGGGACGACGTTCCGCGCGGTGCCGGCGGTGGCGGTCGTCGGCGTGACGGTCGTGCCCTGCGCGGGATCGGCGAACGCCGCGATCGCCCGCACGGCGTCGGCCATGGCAATCAGCGCGTTCGCGCCGTTCTCCGGTTCGAGGCCGGCGTGGGCTGCCTTGCCGGTGACGTTGAGACGGTAGAAGCCGACGCCCTTGCGCGCGGTCTTGAGCGCGCCGTCGACGGACGGCTCGAGCACCAACGCGGCGCTCGCGCCGCGTGCGGTGTCTTCGACGAGGGCGCGCGATGAAAGCGAGCCGATCTCCTCATCGCTGTTGACCAGCAACGTCACGCCGTCGAGATCGTCGAGCGACGCCAACGCGTGCAG
The DNA here is from genome assembly GCA_041166285.1 of Actinomycetota bacterium. Taxonomy (GTDB): domain Bacteria; phylum Actinomycetota; class Acidimicrobiia; order Acidimicrobiales; family JACCXE01; genus JACCXE01. The sequence goes on from JBEEFR010000043.1 coordinate 47,026, forward strand.
CGCCATGACGAGGCCCGACTTCATGTCGAAGCTGCCGGGACCGCGGGCGACGCCGTCCCTGACATCGAACGGCAGCTCGGCCAGCGTGCCCATCGGCCACACCGTGTCGAGGTGACCGATGACGGCGACCTTTGTCGGTGACGAACCGAAACGCCATCGCAGGTGCGTCGACCCGTCCACGACGATGCGCTCGGGGGCGACGCCGATCGTGGAGCCTGCGACGTCAGTGAGCGCGTCAGCGCA
>JBEEFR010000044.1:0-15721 GCA_041166285.1 Actinomycetota bacterium
GGCGTTGGCCGCGCTTACTCTCGTCCACCTCTCGGGCGGACGGTTCGTGCTCGGTCTCGGGGTGTCGGGTCCGCAAGTCGTCGAGGGCTGGTACGGCGCGCCGTTCACGAAGCCGCTGGCGCGGACGCGCGAGTACGTCGCCATCATTCGCGACGTGTTGGCGCGCGAGGCGCCCGTCACCAACGACGGCCCGCACTACCCGCTGCCGTACCCCGGTGGCCTCGGCCTCGGCAAGCCGCTCAAGTCGATCGTGCACCCGTTGCGCGCCGACATCCCGATCATCCTGGGCGCTGAAGGACCGAAGAACGTCGCGCTCGCCGCGGAGATCGCCGACGGATGGTTCCCGATCTTCTTCTCACCGCGTCACGACCAGATGTACCGCGACGCGCTCGGCACCACGCCCGAAGGTTTCGAAGTCAACGCCATGGCGACCGTGTCGATCGACGACGACGTCGAGCGCGCCGCCGACGCCCTGCGCCCGATGATCGCGTTGTACGTCGGCGGCATGGGCGCACGCGAGATGAACTTCCACTTCGACGTGTTCTGCCGGATGGGCTACGAGGGCGAAGCCCACAAGATCCAGGACCTGTACCTCGACGGTCATCAGGCCGACGCCATCGCCGCCGTGCCCACCGCCATGGTCGAGGAAATCTGCCTGATCGGCCCCGTCGCCAAGATCCGCGACGACCTCGAAATGTGGAAGTCCTCGATGGTCACCACCCTCCTGACCAACGGCTCCCCGGAGTTGCTCCGCACGATGGCCGAGCTGGTCCTCTAGAGGAGCGACGCGAGGAGTTCGCTGTGCTTCTCGGGGGTGCCGAAGTTGGTGTCGAGGACCCAGGCGCGCTTCAGGTAGAGGTGGACGTCGACTTCCCACGTGAAGCCCATGCCGCCGTGCACTTGCACTGCGGCTTTGCCGTTGCGTACGGCCGCTTCGCCTGCCGTGACCTTGGCGGCTGAGACGGAGCGCACGGCGTCGCCGACCGACGGGTCGTCGACGGTCACGCCGGCGGCGTAGACGGCGGCGCGCGCGACCTCGGTGCGAACGAGCATGTCGGCCAGCAGGTGCTTGACGGCTTGGAACGAGCCGATCGGCTTGTCGAACTGCTGGCGTTCGCGCGCGTAGGCGGTGGCGATGTCGAGCACCGCTTCGGACAGGCCGAGTTGCAGCGCGGCGGTCAACAACGCGCCGTTGAGACGGATCTGCACCGCAAGGTCGGCGTCGCCCACGCGCATTCCGAGCGGCATGCGGTCGACCGCCCAGACGGGCGTGAGCGGATCGAGCGGGCGCGGGACTTCCTGCGCGTCGAGCGACGACACCTCGACCTCGTAGACGCCGTCGTTGTCGACGGTCAGCAACCGCTCGAGCACCGGAAGGTGCTCGATGACGGCGCGGCCGCGCGTCCGCTCGACGATGCCGACGACCTCGTTCGACGCCGCCAACTCGCTCGCCACGAGCGGACCGGGCACGCAGGCGCGCCCCAACTCCTCGAACACGAGCACCGACTCCGCAGCGCCGAGTCCCACGCCGCCGGCGTCTTCGGGGACGCGCAGCGTGAACACACCGGCGTCGACAAGTTCCTGCCACCCGTCAGGCGAGAATCCCTGGCGAACGACTTCCATCGGGAAACGGCCTTGGCACAGCTTGCGCACGCCCTCTTGCAGGTCGCGCTGATCCGACGACAGCTCGAAGTCCATCAGCGTTCCTTCGGCATGCCGAGGACGCGCTCGGCGACGATGTTGCGCTGGATTTGCGACGTGCCGGCGGCGATCGAAATCGAGATGGCGTGCATGTGGCCCTCGACGTGTTGGTTGTCCAGACTCAACCCGTCGCGATCGAGCACGCGCATGGCGAGGTCGCCGAGTTTGTGACGCATCTCGGTGTAGTGCAGCTTGAACACCGATCCCCCAACGCCGGGAACGCCGGTGCGCGCCGCTTGCGAAACGTTGCGTTTCGTCAAGGCCCACAGTGCGTCCAAGTTGGCGGCGATGTAGCCGAGCTCGCGCCGTTCACCGACGTCGGTCGTCACCGACCCGAGGTTGCGCACGAGCTGCATCGTCTGGAGCATCTCGCTCACGAACGCCGTGCCGCGCTCGAAACTGAACGTGACCATGGCGACGCGCCAGCCGTCGTTCTCGGCGCCGACGCGGTTGGCGACGGGCACGCGGACGTCGTCGAGGAACACTTCTGAGAATTCGCTGCCGCCGACGATCGTCTTCAGCGGGCGGACGTCGATGCCCGGCGTGTTCATCGGCACGATGACCCAGCTGATGCCGCGGTGCTTGTCGGCGTTCGGATCGGTGCGCACCAGCATCTCGCAGTAGTCGGCCACTTGCGCGTGCGACGTCCAGATCTTCGACCCGTTGATGACGTACTCGTCACCGTCGCGCTCGGCGCGCGTGCGCAGGGACGCCAAGTCGGATCCGGCCGACGGCTCGGAGAAGCCTTGGCACCACACTTCGTCGCCGCGCAGGATCTTCGGCAAGTGCTGTGCCTTCTGCTCGGGTGTCGCCTCCGCGTAGAGCGTCGGGCCGGCGTGCAGCAGACCGACGAAGTTCACACCCACGTACGGCGCGCCCGCTCGCTCGGTCTCCTCGAGAAAGATCAGCTGCTCGCTCGGCGTGGCGCCGCGGCCGCCCACGTCTTTGGACCACGCGATGCCCGCGTACCCCGCGTCGAAAAGGATGCGCTGCCACGCGGTGTCGTAGTCGCGGCGCGCCTGCCAGTCGCCCTCGCCCGGGCGATCCTTCGGAAACGACGGCAGCGTCTCTGCGAGCCACTCGCGCAGCTCGGCGCGGAAGGCGGCGTCGGACTCGGAGTCGCGCAGGTTCATAACAGTGCCGCCAGTTGGTCCACCATCGCCGCCACCTCTTTGGCGCACGCTACGACCACGTCGAGGTCGCCGCCGGCGGGATCCTCGACGTTCTCCCAATCTTCGAGCTCGACCTCGGCGAGGTTCAGGGCGCGCACGTCGCCGTTCACGCGCGGTAAGTCGCGCACGAGCCGGCGAATCGTCGCCGTCTTGTACGCCGCCTCGGGATGTTCGCGGCGCACGTAGGCGACGTGGAACGTCTCGAAGCACACGATCAGGTCGGCGTCGTGTGCGTCGGCCGCGGTGAGCTGGCGACTGCGGTGCGCCGGCACCGTGACGCCGAGTTCTTTCAGCGCGTCGCGCGTGCGCCAACTCATCGGCATGCCTTCGATGACCATCGTCCCGGCTGTGACCACGCGCGCCCAACCCATGTGTGACAGCACCGCGCCCGCCATCACCGACCGCGCCGCGTTCCCGGTGCACACGAAGACCACCGACGCGTCGGTCACCAGAGCTGGTCGGTGTAGGTGTCGGTTCCCGGGATGGTCGGGATGAACGGCGCGGCCCACAACAGCGTGGCGAGGCCGCTCGCCTCGAGCGCCTTGCCCTCCGCCGCGAAGCGGTCCCACTCTTCGGCCGGGTCGTCGTCGGTGAAGAACAGCAACGTGAAGCGGCGTTCGACGCCCTCTTGGCGCGGCACGTCGCTCGGCGCGTCGACCAGCAGCGGGATCGGCGAGAAACGCCCGGCGAGCGCGACGCCCGAGTCGGCCATGACGTCGGCCAAGTGCGACGAGCGCAACCACGCGTCGACGTCTTCGTGCGATGCGTCGCCCGCGAGTTCGCCGACGACGGTGACGAGGCCGCCGAAGCGATGGTCGAACGCCAGCTCGATCGGCACACCGGCGTCGCCGTCACGCGAGTAGGCCCACACGAAGTTGTAGAGCGCGGTGTGGATGTGGTCGCGCTCGGCGAACATCCGACCGTTGGCGTGCAGCTTGTTGACCTGGTCGACGGCCCAGCGGTTCCACGCGCCGTGATGGCCCGCCAGCACCCAGTAGATCGCGAGGTACGAACCGGTCAGCGGGTCGGGGGTGATCGGCGAGTCGGTCGGGTAGCGCAGGTCCTTGTACGGACGCGTCGCCACGAAGCGCTGCCCTGCGAACTGGTACGGGCCGACCATGCACCCCGCGTAGAAGTGATCGCGTTCGTACCAGCGGTTGTACGCGACCTCGTGCCCCTTGCGCGGCTCGACGAGCGTGTAGAGCATCGACCCGAGACGGATCTCGTCGGTCTCGTTTCCCGCCATCGTTCAGACCTCCGTACGCAGTTGGTGTTTCAGGACTTTTCCGCTCGCGTTGAGCGGCAGCGCGTCGACGACGATCACGCGGCGCGGCACCTTGTAATTCGCCATGCGCTCGCGCGCCCACTCAATGAGGCCGTCGCCGTCGACGGCGCCGACGACGAACGCCACCCCGACTTCACCAAGGCGTTCATCGGGCACGCCGACGACCGCAACCTGTCGAACGTCGGGATGACAAATCAGCACGTTTTCGATCTCGGCGGGATAGGCGTTGAAGCCACCGACGATGAACATGTCCTTCAGCCGGTCGGTGATCTTGAGGTAGCCGCGCTCGTCCATCGTGCCGATGTCACCGGTGTGCAACCACCCGTCGGCGTCGATCGCTTCGGCGGTCGCGGCAGGGTCTTCGAAGTAGCCCGACATCACGTTGTAACCGCGCACCAAGATCTCGCCGTTCTCCGCGATGCGCACCTCGGTGTCGGGAATCGCACAGCCCGAAGTCGTGGCGATCGTCTCGTCGTCGTCACCCGGACGGCAGATCGATACGACGCCCGTCGACTCCGTGAGTCCGTACGCGGTGACGATGTTCTCGTACGTCAGCTCGTCACGCAGTCGGCGAATCAGTTCGACGGGTATCGCTGCCGCGCCGGTGACGCACAACCGCAATGACGAGAGATCGACGTTGTCACGCTCGGGATGGTCGAGGATCGACTGGTGCAGCGTCGGCGGTCCGGGCAGCATCGAGATGCGCTCGGCGCCGATGCGGTGCAGCACCTTGCTCACGTCGAAGACGGGCTCGGGCACGATCACCGCGCCCTTCATCAGGCACGCGAGGAACCCCGCCTTGAACCCGAACGTGTGGAAGAACGGGTTGACGATCAGGTAGCGATCTCCCTCGCGCAACCCGACGATCGACGCCCACGTGTCGAACACGCGAAGCGTCTGGGCGTGCGTGGCGACGACGCCTTTGGGACGGCCGGTCGTTCCCGACGTGAAGATGAGGTCCGACGCATCGTCGGGTCGGACAGCGCGTTCCTCGTCGCGTTGCTCCGCCAGGAACTCGTCCCACGACGCGTCGCGGAACACGACGGTGCGTTGTAGGTACGGCAGGTCGTGGCCGTCGAGCAGCGCTGGGTAGTCGGTATCGAGGAAACCCTTGATGGTGAACAACAGGCGCGCCTTGCTGGCGTTGAGCACGTAGGCCGCCTCGTCGCCCTTGAAGCGCGTGTTGATGGGCACGACCACGCCGCCGGCCGCCATCACGCCGAGCGCGGCGAAGATCCACTCGCGCACGTTCGGCGCCCAGATGGCGGCGCGCTCACCTTGCTGCAACCCCGCAGCGACGACGGCCCGGGAGGCGCGATCGACCTCGGCGGAAAGTTCCGCGAACGACAGCCGCACGTCGTCCTCGACCAGCGCCTCAGCCTCGCCGAACCGGTCCGCGGCCCAGCGCACGAGCCCCGGGATCGTTCCCCACTCCTGATCGGCGCGCACGTCCCTCCCCTCGTTTCTGACGGACCGTCAGCTTATGCAGCAGCGCGGACGCGCTAGGCCTTCGTGTCGATGACGCGGCCCGAAACGCAATACGGCGCCGTCGGCGACGCCGACGTTGCGTACCAGGTGATCGGCGACGGGCCGATCGACCTCGTGTACTGCTACGGCCTCGGCAGCCACGTCGAGGTGTTCTGGGACTACGAGGTGACGCGCAACGTGCTCCTGCGCCTCGCCTCGTTCAGCCGCCTGATCTTCTTCGACCGGCGCGGCACCGGCGCCTCCGACAGCATCCGTTCCGACGCCTTCCCAACGTGGGAAGAGTGGACGGACGACCTGACGGCCGTGCTCGCTGCCGTCGACTCCGAACGCGCCGCCGTCCTGGCGTCGAACGATGCCACTCCAATCGCGATGTTCTACGCGGCGATACACCCCGAACGCGTCTCGGCGCTCGTGTTGGTGAACGCCTTCGTTCGGTACATGTGGGACGAGGACTACCCCATCGGCGCCGACGCGGCCAGCGCCGACGCGCTCGTCGACCTCGTGCGCGACCAGTGGGGCACGGAGGACCTCAGCCGACTGTCGAACCCGTCGTCGCAGACCAATCCGGAGTTCGCGACCTTCGTGGCGCGCATCATGCGCGCGTCGGCGACTCCGCGCACGGCAACGGCGCAGTACGAGCGCATCTTCCGCAACGACGCCCGCAAGGCGTTGCCGCTGATCCAGGCGCCGACGCTCGTCGTGCACTCCCGCGACAACGTCCTCGTGCCCGCGGCAATGAGCCAGTACGTGGCCGATCACATCGCGCACGCCCGATACATCGAGGCACCGACGGGCGACATCGGGATAGCGCCGTACATGATGGACGTCGCCGACGAGATCGAGGAGTTCCTCACCGGCGTGCGCCCCGCCGTGCCGATCGAACGAGTGCTGACGACCGTGCTGTTCACCGACATCGTGAGCTCCACCGAGCGCGCCGCGTCGCTCGGTGATCGCAAGTGGCGTGAGCTCCTCGACAGCCACGATCGCGTCGTGCGCGAAGAGCTGCGTCACTTCCGCGGCAACGAAGTGAACACGACGGGCGACGGGTTCATCGCGTCGTTCGACGGCCCGGCGCGCGCCATCCGGTGCGGTCGCGCGATCGCCGAGGCGACACGCGACATCGGCGTCGACGTCCGCGTCGGCCTGCACACCGGTGAGTGCGAGGTGCGTGGTGACGATCTCAGCGGCGTCGCCGTGCACATCGCGCAGCGGGTCTCGTCGCTGGCCCAGCCGGGCGAAGTCATCGTTTCAAGCACGATGAAGGACCTCGTCGTGGGCTCCGAACTCGAATTCACCGACCGCGGCGAGCACAAACTCAAGAGCGTACCGGGCAATTGGAGACTGTTCGCCGTCGCGAGGTAGAAACGGTCGTACGCTGCGTCCGTGGACGGTGACCGATCTCGGGACGCAGACGCCGCCGACCGCGACCGTGCGGCCGAGGCCCGCGACCGCGAGGCAGACAAGCGCGAGTCCGGCGCCAACGACCGCGACCGTCAGATGGACGCGCGGGACCGGGAGGCCGACGCGCGGGAGGCCGCGGCTGACGCGCGCGATGCCACGCTCGACCGTCGCGACGCGTTCGCGCAAAAACGTGCGGGACAAATCGCGGCCGATAGCGACGAGATGAACACACGATCGCGTGCCGCGATCGCTCGCTCACGGGAGAGCCTCGACCGTTCCGAATCGGCGCTGGATCGTTCGGCGGGCGGGCGTCTTCGCAACGCCGCGCACAACAAACGCGATCAGGAAGAGATCGATCGGCAGACGCGCGAGCCCTAGCCGATGATGACGTCGGGCTCTTCGGTGAGCACGAACTCCAACCGCGACGTGTCGAGGAACTTCTCGATGTCCGCGGCGATCTCGGGGTAGTCGTCTTCTCGCAGCGACGCGTAGAAGTCGTCGACCGACGAGTACCACTGGATCGTGACGCCGTCGTAGCCGTCGCTGTCGTCGTTGCCGCGCACGGCGTGGTTCTGCTCGTACCGCAACGCGTGCTGGCCGCTCTTCGTGCGCGCCACGAGCGGTCCGTGCACCTCGCGCCAGTAGCGGTCGAACTCGTCGGCCGACATGCCGGGCTTGCGGCGCACGAAACAGATGAGCTTGATCACGACAGTTTCGGTAGCACCTGCGACGCGATCAGCTCGAGGCTCGGCCACGCCTGATCCGGTGGCATGCCGCCGATCAACGGGTGCAGCACGAGCGACCCCATCGGTCCGAGCTCCTGCGCCAGCTGCACGCACTCGTCGGGCGTGATGATCACGTATGTGCCTTCGGCGCGCAGCTCTTCGACGGTCCGCGCTTCCGAGTGCACGTGGCTCGTCTGGCCCTTCAACTGCCACGAGTCGTAGACCATCGTCTCGTAGAGCAAGTACTGCCCGAGTTCGGCCCACGCCTTGTCGGGGTCCTCGGCGACGTGCACGAATCCTGGACCTTGTGGGAGCAGAACCATTCCGGGCGACGTCCCGAGCCGTTCGCACTCGGCGTAATAGACCTCGGACAGCTTCGGGTCTCCGAGCGCGGGAAAGAACGACATGCCGTGCTTGGCGGCGCGCTTGGCCGCGTTGGGCGACGAGCCGCCGATGAAGATAAGTGGGTGCGGCTGGCTCATCGGCCGCGGCGTCACCTGCACCGTTCGCCCCCGGTACTCGAACGGCTCGCCCGTCCACGCCTGCTTGAGCACGCCCAGCATCTCGTCGAAGTCGTCGCCGCGACTTTTCCACGGCTTGGCGAACATGGCGTACTCACTCGGCCGGTAACCGAGCCCGAGAACGAGCGACAGCCGCCCGCCGCTGGCGAGGTCGAGGACCGCGATGTCCTCGGCCAGCCGCAGCGGGTCGTGGAGCGGCGCCAGGATCGCGGCGATGTTGATCATGATCCGCTCGGTCGCGCCGGCGATCGCGCCGGCCATCACGAGCGGCGACGACAGGTACCCGTCGTCGACGCCGTGATGCTCCGACAGCGTGACGCTCGCCAGACCGTGTTGCTCGGCCCACGCGCTCATGTCGAGGGCGGCGCGGTACAACTCCGGCGCCGACACCGGCGAGATCGACGGATGCCGCATGTCGAAGCGCATCACGAAGAGGGCCATTGGGATTCCCTTCCATGAGCCGCGAACTCGGCGCGCAGCGCTGCGCGGTCGTCCTCGGTCATAACTGTGAACGATGGGTTGCCGCGCTCGGCGCGCCAGTAGACGGGGTCGTCCGTCACCCACGCTTGCGCGCGCAGTCCGGTCTTCACGACCTTGTTCGAACCGGTGAGCGGCATGTGGTCCACGACGCGCACGAAGCGCGGCGCCCACTTGGTGCCGAGGTCGGGTTGCTCGGCGAGGAACGGCGCCAACGACTCTGGCTCTAATGACGCGCCCGGCACCAACTCGACTGCCGCCATCACTTGGTCACCGCTGAGCGGATCCGGCACGGCGTAGACCGCGGCAGCGGCGACGCCCGGCAGGCGCGACAGGATGCGCTCGACGGGCGCGGCAGCGAAGTTCTCACCGTCGACGCGCAGCCAGTCGGCGCTGCGTCCCGCGAACCAGAAGAAGCCCTTCTCGTCGCGGTACGCGAGGTCGCCTGACCAGTACCAGCCGTTGCGCGACCGGTGGGCGAACGCTTCCTCGTTGCGGTAGTAACCCTCGAAGCGTTCGAGCCCTTGCGTGTTGACGATCTCGCCTGTCGCCTCTTCGGCGTTGAGCAACTTGCCGCCGTCGTCGAAGCGCGCCGGCGGGCACTCCTCCATCGTGTCGGGGTTGGCGACGATCACACCCTGCTGCCCCACGCCGAGCGAACCCGCCGGCATGTCGGGCACGCGGACGATGACGGCGCCGCCCTCGCTCGACCCGTAGCCCTCGATGATTCGGCAACCGAAGCGCGCCTGGAAGCGTTCGATGTCGAGATCCGACGCTTCGTTGCCGAAGCCGCGCTCGAGCGTGTTGTCGGCGTCGTCGGGTTGCTCGGGCGTGCCGAGTACGTAGGTCAGCGCCTTGCCGACGTACGTGAAGTACGTGGCGCGGTAACGGCGCACGTCGGCCAGAAAGCCGCTGGCCGAGAACTTCGGCGTGAGCGCGACCGTGGCGCCCACGCGGACCGCGGGGGCCCACAGCGCCATGAGCGCGTTGCCGTGGAAGAGCGGCATCGGCGCGTAACAGACGTCGTTGCGGTTGACGCCGTACTGCGCTTCGACGCGCTCGGCGATCGACGCCAGGCGACCCTGCGTGCACCGGACGGCCTTCGGCGCGCCGGTGGTCCCGGACGTGAACAGCAGCAGGAGAAGCGAATCCTCTCGAACTGGGCGCGTCAGGTCCCGCAGAACGGGATCTGACGCGCCCAGAACCAGTTCTGCGTAGGCGGCGGACTCGATGTCGAGCGTCGGGATGCCGATGTCCTTGAGCAAAGCGGCGCCGGCGGCGTCGGTGACGATCAACTGGCAGTCGGTGTGTCGGATGTCGTTGGCGAGTTCGTCGCCGCGCCGCGTCGGGTTGATACCGACGATCACGGCGCCCGCCAGCGCGGCGCCGCCGATCCAGAACAGGAACTCCGGGACGTTGTCGAGCAGCACGCCAATGTGCGGCGGGCCGTCGACGCGCAACGCGTCGAAGACCGCGGCGCGCCTCGCGCTTTCGCGCACGACCTCGTCCCACGTCCAACTCTCGTCACCCGCGAGCAAACCGACGTGGTCGTCGCCGACGCGCGCCTCCAGGAGCGCGGCCATCGTCACGAGTAGCGCGACCGCATCTCGTGCTTGAGCACCTTGCCCGTCGGGTTGCGCGGCAGCGCGTCGACGTACTCGATCCGCTCGGGCACCTTCTGGATCATCAGCCCCTTGCCTGTCAGGAACTCGGCGATCTCCTTCAGGTCGACGCGCTCGTCCGGCGCTGCCGGAACGATCACGGCGCACGCGATCTCGCCGGCCCCGGGATCGGGCAGACCGATGACGGCGACGTCGGCGATCTTGTCGTGCGTGAACAGCAGGTCTTCGACTTCCTTGGCGCTGATGTTCTCGCCCTTGCGGATGATGATGTCCTTCACGCGGCCGGTGATGCGCACGTTGCCTTCAGCGTCGATGATGCCGATGTCGCCGGTGCAGAACCAGCCGTCGTCGTCGAACGCGTCTTTGTCGAGCGCGGGGTCGAGGTAGCCCTTCATCAACTGCGGCGCCTTGACGCGGATCTCGCCGTTGTCGGCGACGCGCAACTGCACGCCGCGGGTGGCGTGGCCTTCGGTTTCGGCGAGCACGGTGTCGCTGTCGTTCACGCTCGCCATGGCGATGATCGGCGCTTCGGTCAGCCCGTAGCCGGCGACGATGCCCACGCCGCCGACTTCCTTTTTGAGGTCGTAGTGCAGCTGCGGCGGCTTGGGCGCGCCGCCACCGGGGAAGGCGCGCACGTCGGGAAACAAGGGTGTGTCCGGTTGCGCGCGCTGGGCCGCGAGGTACGCCATGTGGAACGTCGTTCCTGAGCCCGCGAGAGTGACGCCTTCGCGCGCCAACACTGGCGGCGTGCCCGTCGGGTCGAACGCTTCGACGACGATCGTCGTGCAGCCTTCGAGCAACGTCGAGAACATCCACGTGATGCCGCCGATGTGCGTGAACGGGAACACCAAGCCGCTGCGGTCTTCAGATGTGAGTTCGAGGCGTTCGTCCATGGCGGTCGCCGTCGCCATGATCGTGGCGTCGGTGTGCTGCGCGCCCTTCGGGTCTGCCGTCGTGCCCGACGTGTAGAACAGCCAGCGCACTGGGTCGTCGCCGTCGTCGTGCGGCGGTAGCAAGAGCGACGGATCACCGCCGGGCAGTTCCTTGTCGGCCGTGAGCACAGCGAGTCCGTCGAGCTCGGCGGCGATCTCCTGCGCCATGGCGAAGAAGTCGAAGCCCCGCCACTCGCTGGGCACGACGAGCAGCTTCGTGCGCGCCTGCCGGCACACGAAGCTGACCTCGCGCTTGCGGTAGATCGGCAGGATCGGGTTCTGCACCGCGCCGATGCGCGCCAGCGCGCCGACGAGCACGAACGATTCGATCCACGTCGGCAGCTGCCACGACACGACGTCGCCCTGGCCGATGCCGTGCGCGGCGAACCCCGCGGCGGCGCGCTCGACCTCCTCGAAGAACTCGGCGTAGGTGAGCGTGCGCTCGTCCTGGTCGACGAGCATCACGTCGTTCGGCGTGGCGTGCGCGCGCTTGGCGATGAGCTCGGTCAGCGTGGTCGCTTCGATCACTTCGCCGCTCCCGTCAGGACCGTTTCGGTGTCGCGCCCTGATCGCAGGATGCTGCCGGGCGTCGCGCCGGTGGCCTTGCCGTCCGCCACCGTCTCGACCCCGTTGACGAGCACGCGCACGACGCCGATCGATCCGGCGGTGAGTCGCTTGGCGTCGCCCGGCAGGTCGGCCACGAGCGTCGCCGGCTCCGAGTCGATCGTCGCCGGGTCGAACACGACGAGATCCGCGTGGTTGCCGACTTCGATGCGGCCGCGGCCCTTCAGCCCGAACAGGCGCGCCGGCGCGTCGGTGATCATGTGCACGGCCTTTTCCAGCGGGACGAGTTTGCGGCCGCGCAGCATGTCGCCGATGAAACGCGTCGTGTAGGGCGCGCCGCACATGCGGTCGAGGTGGGCGCCGGCGTCGGAGCCGCCGAGCATCGCCCGGTCGTCTTCCCACACGCGCTTGCGCAACGCCCACGTTTCCTCGTCGTTGTCGGGAGCGATCGGCCACAACACCGTCCGCAGCTCGTCGTTGCACACGATGTCGACGAGCACGTCGAACGGATCGCCGCCGCGCTCGTCGGCGACGTCTTGCACGACGCGACCCTTCAGTCCCTCGTTTTCCGGCGAGAACGTGTCGCCGATGACGTACTTGCCGAAGTGCGTGAGGCGACGGAAGACGCCGGCCTCCGGGCTGCGCCCCTTCTCCATCAGGTCCTTGCGCACGTCGGGGTCGCGCAGCTTTGCCATGCGCTCGGCCGTGGGCAGGCGCATCACGTCCTGCCAACCAGGGATGAGGAACAGCGCGCAGTGCGTGCCGAAGCTCATGTTCATCGGGACGAGCACGGGCATGGTCAGCGCCACGATGTCGCCGCCGCGCTGGCGCGCGATCGACGTCGCTTCGAGTTGGCGTTCGATCTTTTCGGGCGAGCGCGGGTCGACGGTCAGCACGTTCCAGTTGATCGGACGGCGGGCCGCGACCGACATGCCGGCGAGCAGATCGATCTCGTCGTCGGAGAACTTGTCGAGACAACCCTGGACGATGCCTTCGAGCGTGGTGCCCTCGTGTTCGCCGACGACCGCGCACAGCCGCAACAACTCCTCGGGGGTCGCCCACCGCGACGCCACCGGTTGACCGTCGCCGTCGGAGTGCGTGTTCGACAACGTGGTCGACAGGCCCAGGCCGCCCGCGGCGATCGACTCGCCGAGCACGCGCGCCATCTCGTCGAGCTGTTCGGGCGACGCCTGGTTGCCGATGGCGTCAGCGCCCATCACGTAGCGCCGCAACCCACAGTGGCCGACGAGGAAGCCGGCGTTCACGGCCGTGGTGCCGTCGAGCGAGTCGAGGTACTCGCCGAAGGTCTCCCACTTCCACGGCACACCGGTCTCGAGCGCTTCGAGCGGCATGCCCTCGACCTTGGCCATCATGCGGCGGATGTAGTCGGCGTCCTCTTCGCGGATCGGCGCCAGCGTGAAGCCGCAGTTGCCGCCGATGACGGTGGTGACGCCGTGGACGTTGCTCGGCGTGGCGTACGGGTCCCAGAACAGTTGCGCGTCGTAGTGCGTATGCGGGTCGACGAATCCCGGCGTCACGACGAGGCCGTCGGCGTCGAGGACGGTGCGCGCCTCTTCGTCGATATCGCCGACGCCCACGATCACGCCGTCGCGCACGCCGACGTTGCCGACGTACCCCGGCGCCCCCGTCCCGTCGACGATTGTCGCCCCCCGCACGAGGTAATCGAGCATGCCGGGAGCGTATCTGACGGTCCGTCAGGTTTGCGCTGCGGGCGTGCGTCCTGACTTTGTGTTTCTGGGCGTACGCCGTCGAGCGCTCAGATACACAAAGTCGCCCAGTGGCACGGCGAGTGCCGTCCGCCGAGTGCCGCATGCCGTACGGTCGGCGCGTGACGGTCGGACGGGCGCTGCGGATCGCCGTGTGGACCGAGACCGTGGTGCTCGGCGTGCTCGCTGCGACCGGAACCTGGCTGAGCTGGTTCTTTCGCCCCACGGTCATCCACATTTTCGCGGCGAACCACGGTGTTCCCGCGTCGATCGTGTGGGGCGCCCGCATCCGCGTCCTGCACCGGCTCAGCGGCTCGCTCTTCATCTGGGTCGCCCTCGGCGTGCTGGCGCTGTGCATCGCCAACGCCGTGCGCGACAACACGGCTCCGCGGAGCCGAATCTGGATTCTCGGTGGCACGTTCGCCGTGTTGGCGTGGGGCACGTCGTTCACGGGCGTCCTGCTCCCCTGGGATCAGCTCGCGCTGTTCGCGGTTCGCATCAACGAGAACTTCCACGGGATGTGGAGCGCGGCGTACAGCGACAACGTGCGCTTCGTCCTCATGGACAATCGCGAGATCAGCCAGTCGCTGTTGCGCAACTGGTTCCTGACGCACGCGTTCGTGCTACCGCCGCTCCTGCTGGCCGGCCTCGTCGCGCTGCTGCGTCGAACTACGAAGGATTGATCGACAGGACGCCGCGGGCGACGTCGCCGTGATGGAGGTCGTCGATGGCGGCGTGGACGTCGTCGAGCTTGTACGTCTTCGTGACGAGCTCGTCGAGCTTGAGGCGCCCGGCGAGGTAGAGGTCGACGATGAGCTTGAAGTCGCGGTGCGGACGCGCCGACCCGTAGCGGCACCCCATGATCGTCTTGTCGAGGTACATCGACGACACGTTGAACGCCGCTTCGGTTCCCTGCGGGGGCACGCCGAGGATGACGCACGTGCCGGCCCAGTCGAGGATGTCGATCGCGGTGCGGATGAGCGCGGGATGCCCGACGCATTCGAAGCTGAAGTCGACGCCGCCGCGACAGATCGCCTTGATGCCTTCGCTGGCGTCGACCTTCGACGCGTCGACAAAGTGCGTCGCGCCGAACGCGCGCGCCAACTCTTCCTTGGCGGGATTCGTGTCGACGGCGATGATCGGCAGCGCGTCGGCGAGACGCAGGCCTTGGATGACGTTGAGCCCGATGCCGCCGACGCCGATGACGACCGCCGACTGCCCGTGGGTCACCTTCGCGCGGTTGAGGACTGCACCGACGCCCGTCACGACACCGCAGCCGATGAGCGACGCCACTTCGAGCGACACATCTTTCGAGATCGGCACGCATTGGTTCGCCTTGACGACCGTGTACTCGGAGAACGACGACACGTTGGCGAACGCGTACGCCGGTTCGCCGTCGACCGTGAAGGGCTGCGGCCGTTGCCCGAACGTCGAGCGGCACATCGTCGGCTGGCCGGCGTCGCAGTAGCGGCACGCGCCGCAGTTGCCGAGTGTCGACATGACCACGTGGTCGCCGACTTTCACCGTGGTGACCGCGGCGCCGATCTCTTCGACCACGCCCGCGCCTTCGTGGCCGAGCACGACCGGCGTGGGGAACGGGATCGTGCCTTCGATGACGCTGAGGTCGCTGTGACATACGCCCGACGCGGCGACGCGCACGCGCACCTCGTTGGGCCCGGGGTCGCGCACCTCGATGTCGCGCACGGTCGTCGTCGACCCGTCGAAGACGACGCCTCTCATGAGGTCCACACCACCGACTGCAGCTCGCTGTAGGCGTGTAACCCGAACGACCCGCCGTCGCGCCCGACGCCGCTCATCTTGAACCCGCCGAACGGCGCTTCGTGGTTGCGCTGCACGGTGTTGATGCCGACGTTGCCGCTGCGCAACTGCCGAGCGACCCGATATCCGCGCACCGTGTCCGCCGTCCACACGTAGTCATTGAGCCCGAACGCCGTGCCGTTGGCGAGCGCCACCGCTTCATCCTCGTCGTCGAAGGTCTCGACCACGACGACCGGGCCGAAGAACTCCTCCTGCGCCACCCGCATCTCGTTCTTGACGCCCGTGAGCAGGGCCGGTGCGACGTAGTAGCCGCGGTCGAGGTCCGGA
>JBEEFR010000045.1:0-15572 GCA_041166285.1 Actinomycetota bacterium
CGAACTCATGGCGAGGACGGCTTCGGCCTGGGAGGCGATGCGTTCGGCGCGGCGGCGGCTGTCGGCTTGGTCCTCGGCGTCGACCCGCAACTGGTAGTCGAGGTGACGGACTTCGTCGACGCTGCGCTCGAGCCGGTGCGCCAACGCCACCAGGCCGACGACGAGCAGCGTCATCCCCACGACGGTGAAGGCCGCACCGTCCGACAAGCTCCACGAGTGGCTCGGCGACAGGCCGAAGTACCAGAACTCCGACACGATGCCCACGCCGGCGATTGCCACCGACAAAGACCCGGCGGCGCACGTGATGGCGACGAGGAGGATGGCGAGGAACGCGCCCGGGCGCAGCTTCGTCGGTTCGTCGAGCGCCTCCAACGCCGGCAGCAGCAACAGCGGGACCAGGACGCCCACGGCGATGCGCGCCCAACCCGGGCGCACCCCGAAGAGCCAACTGGGGATCAGGTCGTCGAAGTGCTGGCGGCGCAGCGCCGTCGTCTGCTGCGCAATCGCCGCCTGCGTCAAGCTGGCGTCCACCGGCACGGGCACGACGACCCAAATCGTCTTGCCGCCGTCGGCGCCCAATCCGACACCCCAGCTCTCCGCCAACGAGTCGACGATGTGCAGGCCGCGCCCGTAGGGCTCGTCCATCAACGGTGACCGCTTGCGCGGCAAGTCGTCGGCGGTGTCGCTTATCTCGACGCGTACCGATCGCGCGTCGAGCTCGATGCCGAGCGTGAACGGCGAACGCGCATGGTTGACGGAGTTGGTCGCCAGCTCCGAGACGAGCAGCACGATGTCTTCGACGAACTCTTCGGGAAGGTCTCGAAGTGTGTCGGCAACAAATTGCCTGGCTTCGCGGACCGATGACGTCTCCGCGGCGAAGCGCCTCTCAGCCTTCACAAGCTGCCAACCTTTGCGACTCCTCGATGCCCCGGTTTGTCGTCGCAACCAGCGTATCCGCAATTAGTCCGAACCGCACCGGTACCGTTTTGCGATGGCGCGAGGAGACGGTGACGCCGCGGACGATCTCGTAGGCCGGTACCTACGCGAAATCGCCGCACATCAGCTGCTGACGGCAGCCGATGAGGTGCGTTTGGCGACCGTCATCGCGGAAGGCCAACTCGCGCTCGCCGCGCTCGAGAAGAAGACGCTCACGCCGGCGGAGAAGCGAAGGTTCCGTCAAGCGGTGCGCGCCGGCGACGACGCAAAGCAGGCCTTCATCGTGTCGAACCTGCGCCTCGTCGTGAACATCGCCAAGCGCTACCAGCGCGCCGGCATGCCACTGCTCGACCTCGTGCAGGAAGGCAACCTCGGGCTCATCCGCGCGGTCGAGAAGTTCGATCACACCAAGGGCTACAAGTTCTCCACGTATGCCACGTGGTGGATCCGCCAAGCGATCGGGCGCGCCATCGCCGAGAAGAGCCGCACGATTCGCGTGCCGACGCGCGTCGGCGACGCTGCCGCCGCGGTCGAACGCGCTCGGAACGCGTTGCGCGAAGCGACGGGCAAGGAGCCGACGCGCGAAGAGATCGCCGAGGCGACGGGCATGAGCGAGTTGGCAGTGGCCGCGGCCGAGCGCATCACGCCCGACCCCTTGTCGCTGTCGCTGGCGCAAGACGAGGACCGCGAGCTGATCGACACCGTCGCCGATCCGGAATCAGAAAAGGGCTTCTTCGAGGCCGAGCAAGACGACGACCGCGTGCATCTGCACATCGCGCTCGCGACGCTGCACCCGCGCGAGCGCGAGATCCTCATCCTCCGGTTCGGTCTTGACGGCGACGACCCCAAGACGCTCGAAGAACTCGGCGAGCGCTTCAAGGTGACGCGGGAACGGATCCGCCAGATCGAGGCGAAGGCGATGACGAAGCTGCGTCATCCCGCGACGCCGTCGAACCTGCGCCAGCTCCAGGCCCTGGCAGATGCCAGAGCCCGGAAAGCTGGCTAGGCAGTCAACGGGATCTGCTCGTCCTTGCGGGGTCGACCCCGTTTGCGCTTGAAGGCCAACACCTTGCCGTTGAAGAACAGCTGACCGCCCCACACGCCCCACGGCTCGCGCCGGGCGAGGGCGCCGTCGAGGCAGCTCTCCTGCAGTGCGCATGTGTTGCAGATGGCCTTGGCGGTGGCGATGTCGTCGAGCTGCTCAGAGAAGAACAGTCCAACCATCGTCGCCGCGCCGTCCTGGCACTTGCCCACGGCGAACTCTTCAGCGGTGTCGACCCAATCGTTTGTTTCTGCGTACATCATTTTTCTTTCCCCCATGGAATGTCGCTTGGAAAACAAAGAGACCACCGGGATTTCCCGGTGGCCTCTGAGGGTCCTTGCGAAGTCTTGGTGTGGTTACCGAGAACTTCGGACTCCTCTGAGGCCTGCACCATCCTTGAGATTTCCCTCGGACGGCATGACGAACGTGGAGACCACATACGCCGAGACGCGCGTGCGCGCGGCGGCATCGGCGTGAATTGCCGGTGCGTTTGCGCAGAGCGTCCAGTGGAGCATTGGTGGTTCCTTCGTGATGGTTGGTTTGAGTGAAGCGCGGCGTCGGTGCGTCCCTGAATTTCCAGGGATGTTCGACTCAATCACACGCGGGTGATTTCGTCAATCAATTATTCAGGCTTTTTATGCACTCATCGAGAAGGGCCTGCGAGGAGGCCGCGACTGGGGTTCTCCGGGCGGCGTGTTCCAGCACGACGAGGTCCTGGCCGTACCGGTCGGTAACAACGGCGCCCGCCTCCTGGCACACCAGCATGGCGCCCAGGTAGTCCCACGGCCCGTGAGCCGGCACGCGTGTGCAGTCGATGTAGGCGTCGAGCACGCCGGCGGCCACGGCGCACATGTCGAGGGCCGCGGCGCCGAGGGCCCGGAACTGGCGCCAACCGAGATGGTGGTCGGGCAGGCCCGAGAGCGCGACGAACGACTCGTGCAGCGCCGGGTCCCGCAGCGGCGCGGTCGGTTGCCCGTCGATCGTGGCGCCGCCACCGCGCGTCGCCCGGAAGCGGGTGCCGATCGCCTGGTTGACCACGACCGCTGCGAGAGGGCCGTCGCCGTCGACGGCGCACAGGCTCGTGGCGAACCACGGCAACCCGGCGGCGGCGTTGGTCGACCCGTCGATCGGATCGACGACCACGATGACGTCGCGGTCACCGTCGGTCAGCCCGCTCTCCTCGCTGAGCACGCCGACGTTGGCGCGCGCCAGCACTTCGAGCACGGCCGCGTCGGCAGCGAGGTCGCACTTGTACTGGCCGGCGCGGGTGCCCGCCAGCCCCCAGTCGGTCAGTTCGGTGACGGCGGCGCGCACTGCGGTGGCGGCCTCGTCGAGCAGTTCGAGCAGCGCTTCATTGGTCACGGGGCCGCCAGCGTACGATTCGCGTCGTGGCAGTGATCGACGTTCCGGGTTTCGTGGCCGAACTGAAAGACCACGCGGTCGATCACGGGTTCCACGTGCACGACGAGCGGCACTTCGTCGAGACGTACTCGCTCCGCCAGGCGTGGGAGGTAGAGCTGCACCCCGAGGCGGGCTGCGGCGGCCCGCTCGACCTGCACCTCGCGCTCGAACTCGACCCGCGGGTGATGCTCGCCTTCGAGGACGCCGTGATGGCGCTCGACGATGACGACGAGGACGCCCAGCCGCCCGACGAGTTCTACTTCCCGCTGACCTTCACGTGGTCGCTGCCGCCGCTCCCCCACGGTCCCGACCTGTTGCGTCTCGCCATCGACCTCGCGGGCGTCGGCGGCATCGAGCTACCGGTGGAAGTGTCTGCGATCGACTCGATCCCGTCGGCGACCGACGCCGCCGAACGGCGGCTGACCGTCGTGGCCAAGCAACACCTCTCGCTCGCGAAGATCTTCGGCGGCGAAGAGTTGTTGTGCGGCGTGCTCGACCGCTGCCTCGCTGTCTCCAATCACTTGTTGGAGAACGCGCCGGTCTGGCTCGACGGGTAGCGCCTAGCGCTTCTTGCGGTTGCCCTGGCCCAGGGCGGCCAACACCGAGTCGGTGACGGCATCGACGATGTAGGTGATCTGGTCATCGTCGAGCTTCAGGCCCGCCTTGGCTTGCTTCGCCTCGGCGTTGGCGCGGCGGCGCAGCAGCGTCATGTCGCGCTCGATGCGACCGAGCGACGCCGCGAACTCCTCGCGGGTCTCGGTGACCTCCGCGGCGCTGGCTGCGACCCACGCTGCGAGCCCGTCGGTGCCGCCGATCGCCTTCAGGGCGTCGCCGAGGATCGAGCGGAGGTCGTCGGAGACTTCGGTGACCGTCTTGGTGAACTCGGTGAGCGCGTCGGCGCCCGTCTGCACGGCGCCGAAGATGCCCGTCGCCTGCTCGGTCAGGTCGATGTCGCGCTGGGCGCGGAGACGTTCGAGTTCGGTGGCGACCCGGTCGAGCGCCGCCTCGGTGCGCGCCATCGTGTCGCCGGTGAGGCTGGCCACCCGGTCGTTGAGCAACTCCAGCTGGGCGACGGCGAAGCGCGTCGTGACGTCAGGCGACTCGAGGACCGGCGTGTGTTCGCGCTCGGGTTCGGGCGCTCGCTCCGGAGCGGGCACTACCGCGGGCGCCGGCGCGGCCGCGGGTTCGGCCTCGGCGTCGGGTTCGAACTGCAGTGACGTCGCCGCGGCTTCCAGCGGCACCCGCCAACGGTCGCCCTCCGCGCCGGGGTGCGGCGCGTTGACCGCGACCTCCCGCGGTCCGCGTTCCCATACCGACCCGCAGCCGGCGAAGCGCCCCTGACAAACCGTGCCGCAGATCGTGCACTCGCAACGATCGTTGTGCGCGGTCATCGGGTGTTCGCACGTCTCCGCGATCTGCGGACCAAACTCGTGACACCAACCCATGCTGGGGCAATGGTACCGATCAAGGGTGGGGCGGGCAGGACTCGAACCTGCGACCCAAGGATTATGAGTCCTCTGCTCTAACCAACTGAGCTACCGCCCCGTTGGCGGATCTGTGAGCTCCGGGGCTGGGACTCGAACCCAGAACCTATTGATTAACAGTCAACCGCGCTGCCGATTGCGCCACCCCGGATGGGAGGTTGCAATTTAGCAACCCGGTGCGTCAGGACTGTTACTCCTCTTCGAGGAAGCCGCGTAGGCCTTGGCTGCGGATCGGGTGGCGCAGCTTGGCCAGTGTCTTCGATTCGATTTGCCGAACGCGCTCGCGGGTGACGCCGAACTCGCGGCCGACCTCTTCGAGCGTGCGCATCTCGCCGCCGTCGAGGCCGAAGCGGAGCTTGATGATGTCGCGCTCGCGGTCAGACAGCTGATCGAGCGCTTCCGTCACGGCAGCGGTCAGCATCATGCGCGTGGCATAGTCGGCGGGCACTTCGGCGGAGTCGTCGGAGATGGTGTCGGACAGCGAGAAGTCGTCCTCGTCGCCGACGGGCTGCTCGAGCGACACCGTGTCCTGGTTGATCTTGAGGATGTCGCGCACCTTCTCTGGCGACATGTCCTCGAGCTTCTGCGAGAGCTCTTCGATCGTGGGTTCACGGCCGAGCTCTTGCAGCATCTGACGCTGCACGCGCAGCACCTTGTTGATCGTCTCGACCATGTGAACCGGGATGCGGATTGTGCGGCCCTGGTCGGCGATGGCGCGGGTGATCGACTGGCGGATCCACCACGTTGCGTAGGTCGAGAACTTGAAGCCCTTCGTCCAGTCGAACTTGTCGACGGCGCGCATGAGGCCGATGTTGCCTTCCTGGATGAGATCCAGGAACTGCATCGCACCCTTGCGGTAGCGCTTGGCGATCGACACGACGAGGCGGAGGTTGGCGTTGGTCAGCTGGCCCTTGGCGACGAGGCCGTCGGCCATCGTGCGTTCGAGCGGGCGTCGCTCTTCGGTCGGGATCGACCCGCGTTCGCCGTACTTCTCTTCGAGGACGTCGAGCTGCGAATGCGCCGCGAGGCCCGCCTCGATGCGCTGCGCCAGCCGCACTTCTTCCTCGCCGGTGATCAGCGGGAACTTGCCGATCTCCTTGAGGTACATGCGTACGGGATCGCCCGCACCGCCGCGCCCGTCGTCATAGGGAACGTCGGCTTGTCGTGACGCGCGCGGCGCACGCACACGCTTTGGTTTTTCGACGCGCAGCTGACGAACGACCGCGACCTCAGGTGTCGTCGGATCGTCGAGAACCTCTTGCGCCGCGGCGCGATCGATCGCATCGATGTCCTGCCACCGGAAGCCCGCGGCCACGACCCACTGCGGCAACGCGTCGATGAGCTCCTGATCCAGCTCCGCGTCCTTGACGACGGTCATCAGGTCGTCCTGGGTCAGGTATCCCTTCACGCGGCCGAGCCGGAGGAGTTCTTCGATCTCCGACGCGGGAATGTCACCCGGGAAGGACGGTAGAGGTACCGACGCATCAGTCATTCCGTCCCCCCTTCGAGATCGGCTCCAGCTTCCTGCGCCAGCCACGCTACCAACGCCACGGTTGCCTCTGAACGGAGTTCCTCGTCGTGGAGCTGTTCGCGGGTCTGTTTGAGCCACGCGATCGTCGGCGTCGACTCCAATGTCTTCGGCAGACGGGCGAGCGCAGCGTCGGTCGCGACGCGCACGAGACCAGCGAGAACGTCGTCGGGGTCGGCGTCGATGTCGTCCACGGCGAGACGGTGCAACAACGCCGCGGCATCCGGCGGCGCGTTCTCGATCGCTTCGGTGACCGGCGCCCCGGAAGCGAGCGCCAGGAACGCGTCATGGTGCGCGGGATCGGTGAAGAGCGCTTCGTGCAACTTCCCGGCGACGGTCTCGGGACGGTGGATCGCTACCTTCAACGCTTCGCTCTCGGGGCCGTCCATTTTCCGCGCCGGCGGTCGGACTTGTATCGGGGCGACACTGACCTTCTCGCCGCGGCGCTCTACGCTCCGCAGGAGTTGCTCGGTCGGAATCTCGACGCGCCCGGCGATGATCCCGACGTACTGGTTGCGCGTCAGTTCGTTCGGGTGCTCGGCAACCATCTCCAGCGCGCGCTCGGCCGTCTTGGCCCGCCCTTCGGGACTGCGCAGGTCGCCGGCGTCGAGGGCGCGCTGGACGCGGAACTCGAGAAACGACTTCGCGTCCGTGAGCGCCTGTCTCAGCGCGGCAGGGTCGCGTCGCGCCAGATCGGCGGGGTCGGCGCCGCGGGGCAGCGCCAACACGTGCAGCGACAAGTCGAGCTCGCGCTCCCACGCGTAGAAGCGCTCGGCGGCGGCCTGCCCCGCGGCATCGGCGTCGTAGGCCAACACGATGCGCGGCGCGAACGTGCGCAGGATGCGCAGGTGCTCGTCGGTCACGGCGGTGCCGCACGTCGCCACGGCGCGGGGCGCGCCCGCGAGGTAGAACGCGATCACGTCGGTGTAGCCCTCGCACACGACGATTTCGCCGCTCTTGACGGCATCCTCCTTCGCCCAGTTCAGCCCGTAGAGGATGCGGCGCTTCGAGTAGATCGGAGTCTCCGACGAGTTCTTGTACTTCGCGGGGTCGTCACTGCCGGGCAGCACGCGCCCACCGAACGCGACCGGCCGTCCCGACGTGTCGTAGATCGGGAACATCACGCGGCCGCGAAAGAAGTCCTGCTGCTTGCGCGCCTTGTTGACGAAGCCGAGGCCCGTATCGGCGAGTTCCTTGTCGGTCAGCTTCAGGTGACGCGCCAGCTTGTCCCACGCGTCGGGCGCCCACCCGATGTCGAACTGCGCCGCGATCTTGCTGTTGTAGCCACGCTCCTTCAGATAGTCGCGCGCCTTGCGGGCGTCAGGGCTGTGGAGGAGTTGATCGTGGTAGAAGGCGACGGCCTTCTCCATGGCGGCGTAGAGCGCCTCGCGCTTCTTGCGGCTCTCGCCGTCGCCTGTGCCCGTGTCGTACCGCAGTTGAATGCCGGCCTTCGCCGCGAGCTTCTCGACGGCGTCGGCGAAGTCGAGGTGCTCCGTTTCGCGCACGAACGTGATGACGTCGCCCGACGCCTGGCAGCCGAAGCAGCGGTACAACTTGAGTTCGTTGTTGATGGAGAACGACGGCGTCTTCTCCGCATGAAACGGGCACAGCCCCGTCCACCGGGTACCGACCTTGCGCAACGACATGCGTTCGGAGGCAACGGCGACGAAATCCGTCGCATCGCGCACCCGCGCTATGTCCTCCGCCAGGATGCCCATCCGGCCCGACGCTACCGCGGAGGTGTAACGCCGAGCTCCGGCGCACCGTGCACGCGAAACTCCGGGTGTGGAGAATCGCGACGTCGTCCTCGCACTTGACGTCGACGGGGTGCTGATCGACCCGACGCGGGGCGGCGCGGGTCACTGGCTCGAAGTGGTCGGGCCGCGGTTCGGAGTCACGGCCGACGACATGGCGCCGTTCTTCCGCGGCGTGTTCCGTGAGGTGACGTGCGGTCGCCGGACCGTCGAGGACGCGCTGGCCGAGCACTTCGTGTCGCGCGACGTCGACCATCTTGCGTTCCTCGACGCGTGGCTCGACGAGGACGCGCACCCCAACGAGGAGGTCGTCACCGCCGCCGAGGAGTGGGCGCGCGCCGGCGTCTCCATCGTGCTTGCGACCACGCAAGAGCACTGCCGAGTGGACCGCCTGCGCGCCCTGTTCGACGAGCGCCTGCGCGTTGGCGACGTTCTGTACTCAGCAGACCTCGGGGCCGCGAAACCTGACGCCGAGTTCTTTCGCCGCGCCGACGCACGACTCGGCGGCCGGCGCGTCGTGTTCGTCGACGACATGCTGGCGAACGTCGAGGCCGCACGCGCGCACGGCTGGACGGCCGTGCACTACCCCGCGGAGCGGAACTGGCGCGACGTGGTGGACAGCTACTTGAGGTAGCGGTCGAACCACTCGAGGATGATCTCGAAGCGCTGCTTGCGGTGCAGCGGCGCGCCCGAGCGTGACATCTCGTGGCCCTCGCCGGGAAAGCGCACCATCTCGACGTCGCGCTGCAGCCAGCGCAGTCCGGCGAACAACTCCTCAGCCTGTGCGATCGGACAGCGCAGATCGTCTTCGGAGTGCATGATCAAAAGCGGCGTCGTGATCTTGTCGAGGTACGTCGTCGGTGACTGACGCACGTACTCGTCGCGATCGTCGAGCACGGATTTTCCGTGGTAGCCGAAGAACGCGGTGGCGATGTCGGAGTTGCCTTCCATCAACGCGAGGTTGTTCGCGGAACGCTCCGACACCGCCGCTTTGAACTTCTTGTTGTGCGTGACGATCCACGACGTCATGTAGCCGCCGTAGGAACCGCCGAGCACACCGAGGCGCTCGCCGTCGACGAAGTCGAATTGCTTGACCGCCGCGTCGACGGCCGCCATCACGTCCTCGTAGTCGACGCTGCCCCAGCCGGTGCCGGGCTCGACGGGCGCGTTGCGTCCGCGCACGGCCCGTCCCCACGCTTCGCCGTAGCCGCTCGAACCGCGCGGGTTGCAGTAGATGACGGCGTAGCCCGCGCCGGCGGCCACCTGGAACTCGTCGAACAGCTTGTTGCCGTACTGCGTGAACGGCCCGCCGTGAATGTGCAACAGCGCTGGATACTTCTTGCCCGCCTTCGCGCCGACGGGCGGGATGACCCAACAAGGCACTTTCGTCTTGTCCTTCGACGTCGCGATGTACGCCTCGGGTTCCTGGATCTGGCGCAGCGTCGTGAGGCGCTCACCGTGACGCGTCAGTTGCTTCTCGACCCCGTCGACGAGCACCGACAACTCGAACTGCGTCGTCGGGCCCGCCCAGCAGAACGCGGCGACGCCGTTGCGTACGTCGAAGCCGGCGACGATGCGATCGCCGTCCACCATCAACTCGGGCCCTGGCGGGTCGTCGTCGACGGGATCGGCGTGCACGCGGTACAGCGGCTGGTTGGCGCGGTCTTCGGCGGTGAACCAGAGGTACTCGCCGTCCCACGCGGGCTCGCGGGCGCCCCACAGGTACGGCAGGCAGTGCCGGTCGAGCGACGGCGTGAGGATGGTGACGTCGCCCGTCGCCACTTCCAGCACACCGACCTGGCTGTTGGCAGGCAGCACGCCGGTGCCGGCGCCGACGAAGGCGAGGTCGTCGCCGTCGGGCGAGTACGACGGGCGCCCGAAGCTGAAGCCGGTCTCCGTGAGTTGCTCAGCCTTCGACGAACCGTCGGCGCGCACGCGCCACAGGTCGACGGCGCGGTCGATGTCCCACGTGTCGTGGCGCGCCGACGCGAACGCGATCCACTTGCCGTCGGGCGACCATGTCAGCCCGCTGTCGCCCCACTCGCCGTCGGTGAGCGCGCTGGCCTTGGCGCTACCATCGGTCGGCACGGTGAAGATGTGGCGCGGCCGGTCGACCACGTAGCCGGCGCCGTCAGAGCGGTAGTAGAGGTGCGTGATCCGCCGCGGCGACTGGTCCTTCGGCTTGGTGTTCGCGTAGCGCGACTCGTCGCGCTCGCGCGCGCCGAAGGCGATCGTGCGGCCATCGGGCGACCACACGACGTCGTCGATCTCTTCGGGTGACGACGCGAGGCACATCGCCTCGCCGCCGCCGAATACCGGCAACACGTACAGCTGACTGCCCGCCTCGCGATGCGTGACGAAGGCCAGGCGCGTTCCGTCGGGTGACCAGCGCGGCGTCTTGTCCCGCGACGCGCCAGACGTGAACGGCCGCGGCTCTCCCAACCCGTCGGTCGCGACGATCCAGATGCGGCTCCGGTACTCGTTGGCGTCGAGGTCGATCGTCGTGACGACGTAGGCGACCGTCAAGCCGTCGGGCGAGACCCGCGGATCGTCGACGTTGACGAGCAGCCCTACGTCCTCGGGCTGCATGCCGACGCGCTTTGCGGGGCTCACTTTGTCGCGCCTGAGGTGCCGATCACCGCCTGCGCGGCGGCAAGGCGCGCGATCGGCACGCGGTAGGGCGAGCAGCTCACGTAGTCGAGACCGGCTTGGTTGACGAAGAACTCGATCGACTCAGGATCGCCGCCGTGTTCGCCGCACACGCCGAGCTTCAGCGCCGACTTCGTCTTACGCCCGCGCTTCGCGCCGAGCGTGACGAGTTCGCCGACGCCCGCCTGGTCGAGCGTGTCGAACGGGTTGCGCGGCAGCAGCCCTTCTTCGAGGTAGGCCGTCATCATGCGACCCTCGACGTCGTCGCGCGAGAACCCGAAGGTCATCTGCGTCAGGTCGTTCGTGCCGAAGCTGAAGAAGTCGGCGTACTCGGCGATCTCGTCGGCGCGCAGCGCAGCGCGCGGCGTCTCGATCATCGTGCCGATGATGACGTCGATCTTCTTGTTGCCGACTTCGGCGATCGCCTGTTCCACCCACGATCGCGCCAGAGCGAGTTCGGGGCCGCTGACGGTCAGCGGGATCATGACTTCGACGACGGGCTTGCCCCCGGCCTTCACGCGGTCCGCCGCGGCCTCCATCAGGGCGCGCACCTGCATGGCGTAAAGGCCGGGCTTCACGACGCCGAGTCGCACGCCGCGCGTGCCGAGCATCGGGTTGAACTCGTGCCACGCTTCGGCAGCTTCGAGCAGCTTCTCTTCTTCGGCTGACAGGCCGGCCGTCGCTTTCTTGATCAGGAGCTCTTCGGTCTTCGGGAGAAACTCGTGCAGCGGCGGGTCGAGCAGGCGCACCGTCACGGGAAGCCCGTCCATCGCCTCGAGGATGTCGATGAAGTCGGCCTTCTGGGCCTTGCGCAGTTCTTCGAGCGCCGCAGTCTCCTCCTCGGGCGTGTCGGCGAGGATCATGCGGCGCACGACCGGGAGCCGATCCTCGGCGAGGAACATGTGCTCGGTGCGGCACAGCCCGATGCCCTGCGCGCCGAACTGGCGCGCCACCGCGGCGTCGGCACCGGTGTCGGCGTTGGCGCGCACGCCGACCTTGCCCTTTCGAATTGCGTCCGCCCAGCCGAGCAGCGTGGCGAACTCCTTCGGGGGCTCGCCCTGCGTGACGTTCACTTCGCCCTTCATCACGCGACCATCGGCCCCGTCGATCGAGATGACGTCGCCTTCGTTGACGGTGACGCCGCCGACGGTGAAGGACTTCGCACTGATCTTCAACGCTTCGGCGCCGACGACCGCCGGCTTGCCCCACCCGCGCGCCACGACGGCCGCGTGCGAGACGAGACCGCCGCGCGACGTGAGGATGCCTTCGGCGACGATCATGCCGTGCACGTCCTCCGGCGACGTCTCGGTGCGCACCAGCACGACGCGGTGACCCGCAGCCGCAGCTGCAGCTGCGTCGTCAGCCGTGAAGTACGCGTGGCCCACAGCGGCGCCCGGCGACGCGCCGAGACCCGTCGCGATGACCGGCAGATCGGTCTTCTCGAACTGCGCGTGCAGCACGGAGTCAAGGTGGTCGGCGGTGACGCGCTGCACGGCCTCTTCTTTCGTGATCTTCCAGCCGCCCTTTTGACCAACCATGTCGACGGCCATGCGCAGCGCGGCGGCGCCGGTGCGCTTCCCGACCCGCGTCTGCAGCATGTAGAGCTCGCCCTGATCGATCGTGAACTCGGTGTCGCACATGTCGCGGTAGTGCTTCTCGAGGCGGTCGAAGATGCCGAGCAGTTGCTTGTGGATCGCCGGGAACTTCTTCGCCATCGCCGAGAGCGGTTCGGTGTTGCGGATGCCGGCGACGACGTCTTCGCCCTGAGCGTTCACCAGGAAGTCGCCGTACGCACCGGGCGCGCCCGTCGCCGGATCGCGGGTGAAGCCCACGCCGGTACCGGAGTTGTCGTCGCGGTTGCCGAACACCATCGCCTGCACGTTCACCGCGGTACCGAGTTCGTGGCTGATGTGCTCACGCTCGCGGTAGGCGATGGCGCGCGCACCACCCCACGACTTGAAGACCGCTTCGATCGCGCCGCGCAGTTGCTCTTCAGGTGACTGCGGAAAGGCGCGCCCCGTCTCCTGCTTGACGACGTCCTTGTAGCGCTCGCACAACCGGCGCAGCGTGTCGGCGCTGATCGCGGAGTCGCTGGTCACGCCGTCCCACTCCTTGGCGGTGTCGAGCAACCGGTCGAAGTGTTCGCCGTCGATGTCGAGCACGATGCGGCCGTACATCGCGATGAACCGGCGGTACGAGTCGAAGGCGAAGCGCTCGTCGTCGGTCTGCTTGGCGAGGCCGTCGACGGACAGGTCGTTGAGCCCGAGGTTGAGGACGGTGTCCATCATTCCGGGCATCGAGAACTTCGCACCGGAGCGCACCGAGACCAGGAGCGGGTCGACGGGATCGCCGATTTTCTTGCCCATCTGTTTCTCGAGTTTCAGCACGGCGCGGGAGACTTCGGCGTCGAGACCCGCAGGCCAACCGTCGTGCATGTAGGCGCGGCACGCGTCGGTCGAAATCGTGAACCCGGCGGGCACGGGGAGGTTCAGCACCGACGTCATCTCCGCGAGGTTTGCGCCCTTGCCGCCGAGGAGGTCCTTGAGCGACATCGGGGGCTTGCGGTGCTTGTGATCAAACGCGAAGACGTATGCCATAGGGCTCAAAGCCTACGGCGTACCGCAAGGAACCTCTCTCAGGCGGAGGCTTCGATGCCGCGTACGCGCATGAGCTGCTTCTCGAGCATCGCGACGTTGCCCTTGCGGGCAAAGAGGCGGGCGCCGCTCTTGACGGCGAGCGACGGGTCGTACGAGGTGTGCACGATTACGTGCGTGTCAGAAGCGTCGCGGATTGAGGCGATGATTTCCTCACCGGACATGCCATTGAGCACGAGGTCGAGCACGAGCACGTCGGGCTGATGGTCGATGACGAGCTGCAATGCGTCGACGGCGTTGTCGACTCCGGCCAACACGTCGTAACCGCAACGCTCGAGTACCTCACGTACGAGGCGACGCGACATCGGGTCGTCGTCGCACACGACCGCCGTGGCACGAGCGACACCATTGCTCACGAAATGCGACACCGGAGTCAGCCTGCGACGTGATGAGGTGTGGCGGCTAGCCGTTCGACGGTCGACTCGAGCTTGCTGAGTTGACCCTTCGTAACGATGAACATCGCGCCGCTCTTGACGGCGTAGGTCGGGTCGTACGAGGAATACACGATCACCTGTGTGCTCGGCGACCCCGCCTTGATCGACGGGAGGATCTCCTCGCCCGACATACCGGGCATCACGAGATCGAGCAGCAAAACATCGGGTTGATGGTCGAGGACCATGTCGAGCGCTTCCAGCGCGGTGCCGACACCGGCGAGGACGCGAAAACCCGCTCTTTCGAAGATGGCACGCGCGATCTGGCGACTCATGGAATCGTCGTCACAAATCACTGCGGTTGGCATTTTGTTTGCCTTGTCCGACATGGGCTCTCTCCTGAACAGGTCTGGCGTCCTATCGGCGTAAGAACCCAACTTCTTTAGGAACGAACCGGTCAGAACCCCAGCTTTTCCCGCACCGCGGCGACGAGCTCGGCGATGGGAACGCGCACCTGCTCGGCGGTGTCGCGCTCGCGGATGGTGACGGCGTTGTCCTCGAGCGAATCGAAGTCGACGGTCACGCACAGCGGTGTGCCTACTTCGTCCTGTCGGCGGTACCGACGGCCGATTGACTGTGTTTCGTCGTAGTCGACCATCCAGTTCTGGGCCAGCTGCGCGTGCACCTCCTTCGCCAGTGGGGTCAGGGTGTCCTTTTTGGACAAAGGGAGCACCGCGACCTTGTACGGAGCCAGGCGCGGGTGGAGGCGCAGGAGCGTTCGCTTCTCGCCGTCCATTTCGTCTTCCGTGTAGGCGTTGATGAGGAACGCCATCATCGTGCGGGTCGCGCCGGCAGCGGGCTCGATCACGTGCGGCGTGTAGCGCTCGCCCGACGCTTGGTCGAAGTACTCAAGCTTCTCGCCCGAGTGCGCCGAGTGCTGCGTGAGGTCGTAGTTGCCACGGTTGGCGATGCCTTCCAACTCACCCCAGCCCCACGGGAAGTCGTACTCGACGTCGGTCGTGCCCGACGAGTAGTGCGACAGCTCTTCTTTGTCGTGCGGGCGCAGCCGCAACGAGTCCGACGACATGCCGAGGTTGATGTACCACTCGTGTCGTTTCTGCACCCAGTAGTCGAACCACTCGTCGGCTTCGGCGGGCGGGACGAAGAACTCCATCTCCATCTGCTCGAACTCGCGCGTCCGGAACACGAAGTTGCCCGGCGTGATCTCGTTGCGGAACGACTTGCCGATCTGCGCGATACCGAACGGCGGCTTGAGGCGCGCCGTCGTCATGACGTTGTTGAAGTTCGTGAACATGCCCTGCGCCGTTTCGGGTCGCAAGTAGGCGACGGCGCCCTCGTTCTCGACGGGACCGGCGTGAGTCTTGAACATCAGGTGGAACGGCTTCGCCTCGGTGAAGTCGTCCTTCTTGCCGCAGCTCGGGCAGACGCGGTCCTCCGGCAGCTGGTCTTCGCGAAAACGCGCTTGGCAGTTCTTGCAGTCGACGAGCGGGTCGGTGAAGGTCTTGAGGTGGCCGCTCGCCTCCCAGATCGCAGGCGGCGACAGCACCGACGCTTCGATGCCGACGACGTCGGTGCGCGTCTGCACCATGTCGCGCCACCACGCCTCGCGCACGTTGCGCAGCATGAGCACGCCGAGCGGGCCGTAGTCGTACGTCGACCGAAA
Organism: Actinomycetota bacterium; assembly: GCA_041166285.1. Classification (GTDB taxonomy): domain Bacteria; phylum Actinomycetota; class Acidimicrobiia; order Acidimicrobiales; family JACCXE01; genus JACCXE01. The sequence continues at coordinate 15,504 of JBEEFR010000045.1, forward strand.
GCCTCCGTAGATCTCCGCCGAAGGAAAGACGAACCCGCGCCGCTTGCACAGGTTGACGACTTGCTCCAT
>JBEEFR010000046.1:0-20611 GCA_041166285.1 Actinomycetota bacterium
CCTCGAGGGTCGCCTCACCGAGGACCAGCTCGACCGCTTCCGCCGTGAGGTCTTCGGCGGCGGGCTTCCCAGCTATCCGCACCCGCGCCGCCTGCCCGACTTCTGGGAGTTCCCGACCGTGTCGATGGGACTAGGACCGATTCAGGCAATCTATCACGCGCGCTTCCTGCGATACATGCACCACCGCGGCCTGCTCGATACATCGCAGTCGCACGTGTGGTGCTTCGTCGGCGACGGCGAAACCGACGAACCCGAGACGCTCGGCGCGCTCTCGCTCGCCGCGCGCGACGGGCTCGACAACCTGATCTTCGTCGTGAACTGCAACCTGCAGCGCCTCGACGGACCGGTGCGCGGCAACGGCAAGATCATTCAAGAGCTCGAAGCCGTGTTCCGCGGCGCGGGCTGGAACGTGATCAAGGTCGTCTGGGGTTCGAAGTGGGACGACCTGCTCGCCCGCGACGTCGACGGCGTGTTGCTCAACCAGATGAACACGACCGTGGACGGACAGTTCCAGAAGTACGCAGTGTCCGACGGTGCGTACATCCGTGAACACTTCTTCGGCCCCGACCCGCGGCTACGCAAGATCGTCGAGCATTTGACCGACGAGGAGATCCACGCGCTGCCGCGCGGCGGTCACGACTACCGCAAGCTGTTCGCGGCCTACAAAGCCGCCGTCGAGCACGAAGGCACTCCGACGGTGATCCTCGCCAAAACGATCAAGGGGTGGACGCTCGGACCCGAGATCGAATCGCGCAACGCCACGCACCAGATCAAGAAGATGAACAAGGCGCAACTGCTGGCGATGCGCGACACCTTGTACCTCCAGGAAGAGATCCCGGAGAAGGCGCTCGACGAGAAGCTGCCGCCGTACTACCGCCCGACCGACGGCTCCGAGATCCACGAATACCTGATGACGCGCCGCCGCGCGTTAGCGGGTTCACTGCCCCGCCGATTGCCGCGCGTCGCGCTGCGCGAACTGCCGGCGCCCGCGGTCTTCAAGGAATTCCACGACGGCTCGAAGGGCCAAGCGGTCTCGACGACGATGGCCTTCGCGCGCCTCCTGCGCAACCTCCTGCGTGACGCGGCGATCGGCAAGCGCGTCGTGCCGATCGTGCCCGACGAAGCGCGGACGTTCGGGATGGACGCGCTGTTCAAGGAATTCGAGATCTACGCGCCGTTCGGCCAGCAGTACGAACCCGTCGACAAAGAACTGCTGCTGTCCTACACCGAGGCCGACGACGGGCAGTTGCTCGAAGAAGGCATCACCGAAGCGGGTTCGATGTGCTCGTTCATCGCGTCCGGCACCGCGGCGAGCACGTGGGGTCAGCCGATGATCCCGTTCTTCATCTTCTATTCGATGTTCGGGTTCCAGCGCGTCGGCGACCTCGCGTGGGCCGCCGGTGACATCGGTGCGCGCGGCTTCATGCTCGGAGCCACCGCCGGGCGCACCACGCTCAACGGCGAGGGCTTGCAACACGAGGACGGCCAGTCGCTGTTGTTGGCGTCAACGGTGCCCAACGTCGCGGCGTACGACCCCGCATTCGCCTACGAGGTCGCAGAGGTCATCCAGGACGGCATCACCCGGATGTACGGCCCCGAAGACCGAGACGAGTACTTCTACGTCACGCTCTACAACGAGAACTACGTCATGCCGCCGATGCCGCCCGACATCGGCGACGGCATCCGTCGTGGTCTGTATCGCTTCGAGGCCGCGCCCGTCGGCCCGTCGCGCAGCGCGACGATCCTGTTCTCGGGTTCGGCGTCGCAGGCCGCATTGGCGGCGCGCGACGCGCTCGCCGCCGACTTCGACGTCGCCGCCGAGTTGTGGAGCGCCACGTCGTACAAGGCGTTGCGGGAAGACGCGTTGGCGGTTGAACGCGACAACCGCCTCCACCCGTCGCGCACGCCCGACGTGCCGTACGTGACGAGCGCGCTCGACGACGCCGAAGGTCCGATCATCGCCGTGACCGACTTCATGAAGGCGGTCCCGGACCAAATCGCCCGATGGGTGCCGCGTTCGTACACGACACTCGGCACCGACGGCTACGGCCGCTCCGACACGCGCGAGGCGCTGCGCCGCCACTTCGAAGTCGACGCCGGCCACATCGTGGTCGCCGTGCTCAGCGCGCTCGCGGCGTCGGGCGCGGCCGGCCCGGAGGAAGTGGAAAAGGCGATCGACCGCTACGAGATCAACGCCGAAGCGCCCGATCCGCGGACCGCTTAGCTCGCGTTGAGATCCCGTAGGTCGACGCCCTCGATCAGTACGACACCCGCAGCGGCGGCGGTCTCGCGCGCCTCCGCGCTGGTCTCCGCCGGGGGCTGAATCCAGAACGACTTCGCTCCCTGCTGGCGCGCGATGTCGAGAATCCCGGGCTGCTCCTCGGGCGGGCGGTACGTGATGACGAGGTCGACGAGCGGTGCGCCGTCGATCGGCGTGCTGATGAGATATCCCCCGCCTGCCACCGGGAACCGACGGAAAATCTCGTCGTCGGCTTCGCCGACGATGGCGTGCTGCGAGTATCCACCGGGCGTGTGGCCGTAGACGGTCTTGCCGGCGCGAATCGCGACGGCGACGACATCCGGATGCGGCCAGTCGTAGAACTGCACGCTTGCCGCCTCCGCGAACAGCTCCCCAGCCTTCACCGCCCGCAGGCTATTCCTCACGAAGCGGCGAGTGCGTTGCGCCAGGCGCGTCGCGGTGGCGTCAGCTGACTTGCAAGGTGAGTCGCTCTAGTCCCAACTCCGCGTAGTCCGACGACCACGTCTCACCGGGCGCCACGGGATGCGCGTTCGTGATCGTTCCCGTCGTGATCAGTTCGCCCGCTTGCAAGGACGGGTGATCGGGCTGGGCTGCAAGCACCGTCGCGAGGTGCCCGAGAGCGAGGGCGGGGCTCCCGAGCACGTTGGCGCCAACACCGCGCTCGACCACGTCACCGTTGCGCGACAACGTCGCCGTGAACGACGCCAACGCGTCGACCGTCGCGGAAGTAACGGCGACCGGCGTGCCGACCACGAGGTAACCGTGGAGCCCAAATGCGGCCGCAGCATCAGCGAGCGCGAACTTCCAACCTGGGTACGGCGACCACACGATTTCGAAACCTGGCGCCATCCACTCGACGTGCGCGAGCAGCTCGACAGCGTCATCCGTCGCGGGCAGAGAGGACTTCAGCTTGAACACGACCTCCGGCTCGATACGCGGCTCGCGCAACGTGCCCAACTCGACGGTCGCCGCGTCGCCACGCGCCAAGGTGACCGTGCGATCCCACACATGCGCCCACATCGGCGCGTCGACGCCGTACGGCTCCCAGATCGTCGTGTTCGTGAAACCGATCTTGCGGCCAAGCGGCTGCCATCCGTCGGCCTCGCGTCGACGCGCGATCTCGCGCAACACTGCGTACGCACTCGCCAGAGGGAACTGGGGATCGCGCGCCGTGAACGGTACGACCGCTTCGCCTGTGGTGTGCGCTCGCAACAATTCGTCGGCGATCGATGCGGCGTCAGTCACGTGGACATCTTGTCTTTCGTGGAGTCACCGGAGCGGAGAAGGGGAGGTAATACGACCATCCGCGTAGGCTCACTCCATGCCCGCACCGAAAAAGCTCGCCCTGGCGCAGCATCCGGATGCCGACAAACTCCTCGCCGCCGACCCGTTGGCGTTGCTCATCGGCATGGTGCTCGATCAGCAGGTGCCGCTCGAATGGGCGTTCCTCGGTCCGTACACGCTGACGCAGCGACTCGGCACCGACCTCGACGTCCAGAAGTTGGCGGCGATGGACGAGGACACCCTCGTGACGATCTTCTGTGACCGTCCCGCGTTGCACCGCTACCCCGCCGCCATGGCGCGGCGCGTGCACGAGATGTGCAACGTCATCGTCGACCAGTACGACGGTAAGCCCGAGACGATCTGGACAACTGCGGCAGACGGCAACGAGTTGTACAAGCGCATCAAGGCGCTACCGGGATTCGGCGAGATGAAGGCGCGCATTTTCGTCGCGCTGCTGGCAAAGCAGTTCGGCGTACGACCCGCGGGCTGGGAAGAGCAGGCGAAGAACTTCGGCCAGCCCGACACGTTCCTCTCCGTCGCCGACATCGTCGACGAAGCGAGCCTCGGCAAGGTGCGCGCCTTCAAGGCCCAGAAGAAGGCGGCGGCGAAAGCGGCCGCGGCCGCGAAGCCCTGATCACCGTCGTCGCCAACGGCGACCCGGTTTCGATCGCCGACGGCGCGACGGTCACCGACTTGCTGGCGCAGATCGGCTGGGCGAACCGCACCGTCGCCGTCGAGCACAACGGCAACGCATTGATCCGCAGCGAGCACGCCTGCGTCGTGTTGCGCGACGGCGACGTCCTCGAGATCGTGAAGGCCGTCGCCGGTGGGTGACCTCGGCGACCGCCGCTTTTACCTGTGCACGCCCGACCGGCCCGATCTCGCGGAGTTCGTGGACGCCTGCATCCGCGGGGGCGTCGACATCGTGCAGCTGCGCGAGAAGGACGCGGACGCCCGCGCGCTGCTGGCGCGCGCGGCGATCGTGCGCGACGTCTGCCGCGACCACGGCGTGCCGTTCATCCTCAACGACCGGCCCGATCTGGCGCTCGAGTGCGACGCCGACGGCGTGCACGTCGGTCAGAACGACGCCCCCGCCGCGCTCGCCCGCCGCATCCTCGGGCCACACAAGATCGTCGGCCTGTCGACGCGCGGCGGCGAGCAGCTACGCGCTGCCGCGCGCGAACCGATCGACTATGCGTCGGTCGGGCCGGTGCACTCGACGGCGACGCACCCCGAGCGCGCTCCGATCGGCCTCGACGCATTGCGTGACGCCGCGGCCACCGCGCCCGTGCCGATTGTCGTGACCGGCGACGTCACACCCGAAACGATCGGACCCATGCTCGAGGCGGGCGCGACCCGGTTCGTCGCGGTCCGCTGGTTGACGCAGGCGGCCGACCCGTTTGCAGCGGCGCAGGCGCTGCGGAGCCGCATCGACTCAGGCGGTGCGCTCGGGGTTGTGCCAGCCGGTACGTAGCACCTGCTCGGGACGGCGACGGCCTTCGCCGGCGATGGCGTCGAGCACTTTGCGGTCGGCTTCGGTGAGGGGCGGCTGCACGATGCTGCGCGGCCACAGCTTCCGCGCGCGCACCACGTTCACCTCGGCCGCATACAGCGTGAGCTGTGCGGTCAGGAACAGCCACCCGACGAGACCGAGCACGCTGCCGAAGAACCCGTAGAGCTGCGACGCGTGACGCAACGAGTGGCCCACCAGCAGGGCGCCGACGCTCTGCAGGAACGACCACCCGACGCCGCCGATCGCCGCGCCCGGCAACAGGTCGTGGGTCGCGATGTTCGGAGTGAGCACGCGGAACAAGACGATGAACAGCGCGATGTTCACACCGATGATGCCGAGTTCGGCCATGCCGCGCGACACGAACGCACCCGGGGCAAACGCCGCGATCGCCGTGACAACCGTCGTCAACGCGATGCCGGCACCCAGCGCGCCGACGAACGCGAGACTGCGCACGAGTCGCGGAAAGAACCCGGGCCGGTGGACGCCAGGAATGTTCCAGATCTCCGCCATCGCGAGCTGCGCCGCCTGACTGACGCCCATCGAACCCCACAGCAGCCCGACCGAGCCGACCAAGACCGCGACGAAACTGCCCTTGAGTGGGTGCACCGAGTGCGCCAGCTGCGTGCCGATGATCGGGAAGTCGCGCAGCGCCGAATGCAAGATCGCGTCGCGTACGGCCGGATTGCGATCGCTGATGAATCCGACGATCGTCGTCAGCAACAGCAGCAACGGGAAGATGGCGAGGAACGCGTCGTACGCCAGCACCGACGCCAGCATCCCGGCGCGGTCGTCACCGAACTTCTTGAATACCGCGACCACAAACCCGAGCCGCCGATTTGTCTGCTGTCGCTGGTCGAGGTGGCGGATCGCTTTCTCCGCGAGGTTCATGACTCGACGTCTGGGAACAGCACCGCGGGCTCGCCTTCTTCGCGCTCGTCCGAAAGCAAGGCGACGACGTCGGAGTCCTCGGGGCTCGCCGTCGGCCCGTAGCCCACGACGAGTGTGCCGGCGACGGTGCACCACGGACACCGCACGACCGCGACCATGGCCATGTCGTCGGGATTGCTCGGCCCTTCGACCCGCGCCATGGCGTCGACGTGGACGTCCTGGGCGTCGCTGACGGTGCGGCAGGCGCCGCAGCGCACTTTGCCGCCCTCTTCGACGCTGAACGACATCACGTATCCCTGCTCCTCATAGCGAGCAAGGATCTCCGTGACCGTTACGGCGTCTGGCACTTCGGCGTTCATCGATTCGATCACTCCGTTAAGCAAGTACCCGCGCGGCTACATCGTGAACCGGCTCAGCGCCGGCCGGAGCTCTTCCGACCAGAAATCGATGAACCCGTGCTGGTCGGGTCCGATCTGGTGGAAGTACAGATGGTCGAACCCGGCGTCGACGTACTGCTCGACGGACCGTACGACGGCTTCGACGTCGGGACCGCACGGCGTGTCCTTCAGCGCCTGCTCCTCACTGATCGACTCGACGGCCTGTTCGAAATGCCGAAACGTGGGCAGGTCCTGCATGAGCTGGCCGCCGACGCCACCGACCGGCCAGTACTTCAAGACCGTCTTGCGGGCCTGCTCGGCGTCCTGGCCCCAACACAACGACAGCTGCGCGTAGCGCGGCCCTTGGCCGCCCGCAGCGGCGTAGCGCTCGTTCGGCGTCGGGTCGGTTCCATGGCCCCACAGCCCGTCGCCGATCTTGGCCGCGAGTTCGACCGTCTGCTCACCGAAGCCCGACACGATGATCGGCACGCGGCGCCCAGGCGCGTCGAAGATGCGTGCGTTCTCGACGCGGTAGTAACGCCCGTCGAAGTTCACCGTTTCGCCCTTCCACAGTTCGCGAATGACCGTGACCGCTTCTTCGAGCATCTTGAGGCGAATGTCGTGCCGCGGCCACCGGTGTCCGAGCACGTGCTCGTTCAGTGCTTCGCCCGTACCCACGCCGAGGAAGAACCGATCACCGAACATTTGGGCGACGGTCGCTGACGCGTGCGCGATGAGCGCCGGGTGCATGCGCGTGGTTGGGCATGAAACGCCGATACCGACGTCGATGTGCGATGTCGTGCACGCGATGCCGCCGAGAACCGACCAGACGAATGGACTGTGCCCCTGTGCCTCTATCCACGGATGAAAGTGGTCGGAAATCGAGACGAAGTCAAAACCCGCGTCTTCCGCGAGGCGCGCGTTGTCAACCAGCGTGCGCGGGCCGTGCTCTTCACTCGAAAGTGTGTATCCGAACTTGATCATGTGTTCGCGCTACCCACCGGGGGTACGGACCCAATCGTGAAGGTTGTGTACGAACGCCGGTTGCCCAGGAGTCCGTCCGCTTTGCAGTTCGTTCGTCATGATGTCCATTCCGCGTTGGACGCCGCAGGCGTGCCGCGCGCGGTCATCGACGACTCGTTGCTTGTGCTGTCGGAACTCGGAACAAACGCCATGCATGCCATTGGTTACGAAGACGAGATCGACGTGCGCCTCGGCGTCGAACGAAGCGGCGACGTGATCGTGGAGACAGAAGACCCCGGCAATGGTTTCCGTCTGTCTCAGGCGTTGCGTTTGCCGGAGACGGACGAAGAGCACGGCCGGGGTCTCAGCATCGTGTGTCTGCTCGCCGACGAGACGGTTGTCCGTCGCAAGCGGCGGCACACGATCGTGCGCGCCACGCTTCGCGCGAGGCGAAGCGCGTAACGCGTTAGCTGCGATACGCGCGCGAACCGCTGATCGCGCTGGCGATGAGTAGGACGAGGGCGATGATCAGTGCCCACTTGAGTCCTTCGACGAACAAACCTGCACCGCCGAACACGAGCGCCAACAGCAATAGGAATACGACGAGAGCCATTGCGGCCTCCTTTTGTTGTGATGTTGTTGGCGGACTACCCGTTCACTGCGCGTGTCATTCGCGACACTCTGCGTATGCGTTGGGGCTCGCGGAGGTACCACCTATCCGTAAATGTTCCTACAAGGAGGACGTAGCAATGGGTATTGGAGTAGCCATTTTCCTGATCGCCGTTGGTGCGATCCTTCGGTTCGCGGTGAACGTAACCACCAACGGATTCGACCTGCACATGGTCGGTGACATCCTCATGGCTGTCGGCGTGCTCGGTGCGCTGTTCTCGCTGCTGTTCTGGTCGTCGTGGGGCGGCTGGGGTGGCCGTGACGCAGGCGACAACAACGTCGTAGTCGAAGGCGGGCGCCGCACGCGTCGCACGACGTACGTCGAGCGCGAAGTCTAAAACCGCACCAACAACTTAAATTCGGACGAGGCGACCGGGACGATCCCCGGTCGCCTTTCCGTTTTCATAAGTCACTTTGCCGGCGCACACGGTGGCGTCGTAACCGTCGACGTACTGCACGAGCCGACGCCCGCCGGCGGGCAGATCGAAGATCATCTCCGGCGCGTGGATGTTGAGCTTGTCGAAGTCGATGACGTTGAGGTCGGCGCGTTTGCCGGGCTTGAGCTCGCCGCGATCGCGGAAGCCGTACACCGACGCGGTGCGCTGCGTCTGCTGCTGCACGACGTACTCCAGCGGAAGCGTCTCGCCGCGCTTGCGGTCACGCGCCCAGTGCGTGAGGTTGAACGTCGTCATCGACGCGTCGCAGATCAGACCGCAGTGCGCGCCGCCGTCCGACAATCCGAGCATCGTCGCCGGATGCGCCACCATCTCGCGGATGGCGTCGAAGTTGTGGTGCACGTAACTGGCCAACGGCGCGAAGAACAGCGCTTTGCCGTCGCGCTCGAGCAACCAGTCGAGCGCCACCTCTTCGGGGCGCCGGCCCTCGCGTTCCGCGGCGGCAGCAACGCTCGCCTCGCGCGGAGGCTCGTAGTCCGGCGGATCGCCGAGCGGGAACATCTGATCCCAACGCGACATCAGCGGGCTTGCCGACATCGACTCTTCGTTGAGCAGCGCGTCACGCACCTCGGCGGAACGCAGCTTGGCGACGCGCTCCGCCAGCGGAAGGTCGCGGATCGTCTTGTACGTCTTGTGCGCGATGAACGGGTGCAGCGACGACTGCAGTCCGAAGAGCATGCCGGTCGGGCGGTTCCCGACCTGCGGCACGAACATCACGCCCTCGTCCTGCAGCGCCTGCGCGTGCGCCAGCACGTCGCGGTATCCCTCGGGCGCCCACGGCGACTGCGCGGTGAGGAACGTGACGGGCCGTCCGGTATTGCGCGCGATCTCGACCATCCAGTCGCGCTCCGGCCCGTCGTGGCCCGAGCGGTCACTGATGATCTGGATGACGCCCTTGCCGACTTTGCCGATCGCTTCGGCGATGGCGACCACTTCGTCTCCGGGCGCGGTGGTCCCCGGCACGAGCCCGTACTTCGAGCGGTGCAGAACCGTCCGCGATGTGGAGAACCCGACGGCGCCGGCGTCGACCGCCTCGGCGCTGAGTTTCGCCATCATCGCCACGTCTTCGTGCGTGGCGTTGTCGTCGTGCGCTCGGTCGCCCATCACGTAGGCACGCAGCGCTGCGTGTGGCACCTGCGCGGCCACGTCGAGGACGCGCGGCATCGCGTCGAGCGCGTCGAGGTACTCCGGGAACGACTCCCACTTCCAGTCGATGCCTTCGTGCAACGCCGTGCCGGGGATGTCCTCCACCGACTCCATGAGTTCGATGAGAAGCGCGTGCTCTTCGCTGCCGCGACGCGCGGGAGCGAACCCAACGCCGCAATTGCCCATGACGACGGTGGTCGCGCCGTGCCACGACGACGGCGTGACCTCGGGATCCCACGTGACTTGGCCGTCGTAGTGCGTGTGCACGTCGACCCAGCCCGGCGCGACGAGCCGGCCGTCGGCGTCGATCTCCCGCGTCGCCGTCGACGCTGCGCCGGGCGCGTCGATCGAGGTGATGGTGCTGCCGTCGACAGTGATGTCGCCGTCAAAGGCCGGCGCGCCGGTGCCGTCGACGATGTGCGCGTTGCGGATGACCAAATCAGGCATCCGGCGAGTCTAATGCAACTGCATCAATTCAGACGGGCCGCAAAATCGACGATGCGATCGGCGACGAACTGGGCCTCGCCGAAGATCAGGTAGTGCGTCGCCTCGACGTGCGCGATCTCGACGTCGGGACGCGTCGCCGCCAGCGCGTCGAGGTCGGCCGCGAGCCCGGTGCGGTACGCGCGCATCAGCTCGCCGACCCAGCCCATGTCGGGCAACGTCCCGATCGGATCGTCGCCGTGGGCGTTGAAGATCAGCATCGGGCACGGGACTGCGGCGTGGACCGCGAACATGTCGAGCGCGTCGAACAGCGGCGTGACCTTGCGGACTTCCTCCAGGGTCGGTCGCGGCGGCGGGTCAGCCGGCGTCATCGTTTCCTGCCACTCGACGAGGCGCTGCTGACGCTCTTTTACCGTCGTTTCGTCGAGGCCGACGTACTGGCGAACGTGGCCACGGCCATGCCCGTCGATGTTGACGACGCCGCGCGTGTTCGGGTGCACCGCGGCGAACATTTCCGCGACCATGCCGCCGAGCGAATGGCCGGCGACGATCGGGCGCGTCATTCCATAGGCGTCGCGCACTGCGGCGAAGTCGGCGATGACGGCGTCCCAGGACCATTCCCCGTCGCCCGACTCTCCGTGGTTGCGCATGTCAAACGTGACGATGCGGAAGGAGTCGCTCAGGCGGCGCACGAGAGGCGCGAGGTTGGATTGGTCGCCGCCGAACCCGTGGGTCAACAACAACGGCGTGCCATCGCCGCCGTGATCGGTTGTCGCGATGTCGACGCCCGCGCCGCGCACCATCACCATTGCGACGCGACGGCGTGCTCAACGACCGCAGCCGTCGCCAGCAGCAGTTCTTCGCCGCCGGCGGCCGCGACCAACTGCAAGCTCTCCCCCGCGCCCGTTCCAACCGGAATCGAGATCGCAGGCGACGCGGAGGCGTTGAACGGCGACGTGCACGCGTTGTTGAGGTGTTGGTCGTCGACGCGCGGCGGCGGACCGGTCAAGGTCGGCAGTGCCAGCACCGGAAAACGCTCGAGCAAGGCGTCGACTTCGGCGTGCCACCGCGCGAGGTCGTCCAAGCCTTGCTTGTACGCGGCGTCGGTGATCGAAGCGCACCATTCGAAGCGCTGGCCGACGTATGGGTGCACGCCGCCCGGAATGTCCATGAGGTGTCCGTCGGCCTGCCACGCCTCGTACCCGATCACGTTGGCGAACCCTCGCCCCATGCCGTCCCACCCGTCGAGGGCGACGGGTTCGACCATGACGCCGGTCGCACGCAGCGCAGCATCGGCGGCGGCGTCGACGCGCGCATCGACGTCGAAGGGCAACGACAGCCGACCGATGCGCGTCGCCGGCGCGACGCCGTCCAGCGAGAACCCGGGCTCCAACAGCTGCATCCCGACAGTGAGGCCCGCCACGTCTGGCGCGAGCGGACCGACGGTGTCGAGCGACGGCGCGAGCGGCCAGACGCCGTCGAGCGGGACGCGACCCCAGGTCGTCTTGAGCCCGGCGATCCCGCAACACGCCGCGGGCAAGCGCACCGACCCGCCGGTGTCGGTGCCGTAGGCGACGTCGGCTTCACCGAGCGCAATCGCAACAGCCGACCCGCTCGAGGACCCGCCCGGCATCAGGTCAGGCCAGCGCGGGTTCACGGGATTACCGAAGGTCGGGTTCAGGCCCGTCGTGCCGAAGCACAACTCGTGCAGGTTGGTCTTGCCGACGATGCGCGCTCCCGCGGCGCGCGCCGTCGCCACACAGCGGGCGTCGCGCGTTGCCGGCACGGCCGTGTCCGCGATCCCCTTACAACCGACCGTCGTCGGCACGCCTTCGACGTCAATGGCGTCCTTCACGGCGAGGCGCGGACCGTCGCCCGGACCCGGCGCGAGGCGCGCGATCCATTCGTTCACGGCCGGCGCGCCGAAATGTTGAGCCGCACGTAGTCGAAGGTCACCTTGCCGGGGAACCCGAGGCCGTCGGCGACTTCTTGCACGTACGCCATGCCCAGATCGTCGCCGAGGCGTTCGACGTGCTGGCCGAGAATGATCGTGCGCAAGTAGCCCACGGGATCCTCGGGCGTGACGGGGATCTCCTGCAACCAGCAGCGCACGTCGACGAAGCCGGCGGTACGCAGGCGCTCGTCGGTCTCTTCGGGTGTGTAGAAGTTGGTGACGCCTTCGACGTCGTAGAGCTCGTCGGCGTACTGCTCCTGGCGTGCGACGTCGCGGGCCACTGCGTGGACGCGAGCGATGTTGTGGCCGCCGCCGCATTGCGCCTCGAAGCGCCCGCCGTCGACGAGCGCCGCGAACATCCGCGCGAAGAGCGTGTCGTGGTCCTGAATCCAGTGGAACGTCGCCGTCGAGAACACGGCGTCGGCGGCGTCGACTCCGATGCCGAGCGCCGGCAGGTCGAGCTCGAGGAGGTCGACCTGGCGCACGATCGCCGTTGTTCCGGCGAGGGTCGCCGCCGCGGCGCGCACCATGTCAGCGTCGGCGTCAACGGCGATCACGCGGCCGTTCGGCACGGCGTCCAATACGTGCTTGGTGACGCGGCCGCTTCCACACCCGGCGTCGAGCACGGTCTCGTCGCCTTGCAGTTCCAAGCGCGCCAACACGGGGAGCGCCATTTCCTCCATCGGCGCCGACAGCCGGTGATACGCGTCGCCGTCCCAGGCGCGGCGGGGGCTCACTCGGAGTCCGCCCGCAGCGGGCCGAGGCGCGAGGCCCAACCGACGAGCACCGCAATGGCGCGCGGGTCGTGCCGCAGCCGGTGGCCGGCGCCCGCCAACATCCGCACCTCGACCTCACCGTGCTGCTTCGTGATGGCCGCTTCGATCAGCCGCGCGTCTTGTGGCGCAACGACGTCGTCGTCGGAACCCTGCACCAACATGACCGAACGCTTACCCATGTTCGCCGCGGCCCGCTGCGCGTTGTCGGCCACGAACTCTTGCGCCCACGCCGCCACGTCGGCCGGAAACGCCTTGTCGCGGATGACACCGAGGGCGCGGCAGCTGTCGAGAAACTTGCGCGGTTCGTTCGACCAGTCGTCGAACGTCGCCGGAACCGCGAATCCCGCGACCGAGCTGATGCGGTCGTCGCGCGCGGCGCGACAGAACGCCACCGCTCCGCCGGCGCTGAACCCGGCAACGCCGACCTCGACGACGTTGCGCGTCTTCGTCAGCCAGTCGACGGCGACGCCGAGGTCGTCGATCCAACCGCTCAACGAGAAGTCGCCCGCTGACGTACCGCAGCCACGGAACGTGAAGGTCAAGACGGCGGCGCCGGTCTCGTCGGCGACGAACTCGGCGAGTTCCGCGTAGCCCTCGCCGCTTGCGCGCGCGCCGCGCGGCGGCGACGGAAATCCGTGGCACAACACGAGCGCCGCGGTGCCGCGCTCTGCTCCCGGGGGCAGTGCGAGTTGGCCGATGAGGTCACCCGCCGCTCCGGGCAACACGACCGACTCAGCCATTGCCGACTACCTATTCGGGGTTTCGGTCGGCGTGGCCCTTCCAGAGCCGGTACCCGCGATTACGTGCTTCGGCGAGACGGTCCGGGCCGAACGAGACGTAGGTCTGCGCGTTCATGAGTTCGTCGATGACGCCCTCGTCGAGATCCGCTGCGTCGAGGTCGTACACGACCTGCGACCGCTTGTCGCCGACGAACCGGTGATGTTCGAAACGAATAGGCCGACTCATGGTCCTCTGAAAGCTAGACGCGCCGAAGGGGCGCCCACGTGTTCGTGGAACGCCCCTTCGGACAGCTCTTTATCGGAATTGCTCGCTGGTCGGATTGCTAACGGGCTGGACCTAGCCCGTCCGAGAGCAGCGAGGGTGGCTGGTGAGGATTCACCAAGTGGTCCGACTGCCGCCTTAGCGGCCAGCCACCTCCAGGGTCCTAAAACATAAGTGCATTCGCGGGACCACCTCCTTTCTCTGGTGCCGCCAGTAAATCACGCGCCGACGACCCAGTTGTGTCATTTCCGGAGGGAATTACGCGTCGGCCTCGGGTCCGATTGCACCGATGGTCTCGAGATACACCAAAACTTGTTCCACTGCGGCGCTGACGTCCTCCCGATGCAGCGCGAGACCCAGCGCCGTCGCCTCGGTGATCGCATGGTCGACGGCGGAGTCGACGTCGATTACCGCGGCCTCACCGGCATCGGGTACCTCGCCGCTAGTGCGCGCCACCGCGGCGCGCTGGCGCAGCAGGTCGAGCGTCCACTGCACGATGTGGCCCAGCTCCGCGTACGACAGCGTCGCCGTCACCTGCGGCGGAAGCCGTTCGGCGATCCAGGTGGTCGCCTCGTCGGGATCGAAGACCGGACGCGCCGGCACCGCGTCGAGCTTCTGTGCTTCACGCCCGATCGCGCCCGCCGCGATGGCGAACACGATCAGCATCGTGACGACGGCGGTGGCGACGACCACTAGGCGGAGCGCATGCGCGTGAACACCCAGATCGCCACGCCGCCGACCGCGGCGATGAGCAACACCAGCAGCGCCACCGCGCCGCCGTTGACCGAATTGCTCACGGTCTTGCTCTTGAGCGTCGACGACGTCGTCGACTCTTCGGTCGACGTCGACGTGGTGCGCCGAGACGAACTCGTCGTCGTCGACTTCGCCGTCGTCGTCGTCGTGGTCTGCGCGGCCGTCACCGTCGTCGTCGCGTGCGCGGACGTCGTCGTGGCGCGCGCAGTTGTCGTCGTCGGCTTGGCCGTCGTGGTGACGTTGTCGGTCGTGGTCGTGTCTTCGGCGCGCGCGCCAGCCGCGCCCAGGAGAAACGCCGCTATCGCGCCGAGCGTCGCGAGCAGGAGAAGTGCGCGACGCACCTAGGAACTAAATCCCGAGCCGCTGTGCCAGCAGCTCGCGGTGATACGTGGGGTCACCGAGGAACAGTTCCATCGACTTGGCACGCTTGAAGTACAGGTGCGCGTCGTGCTCCCACGTGAAACCGATGCCGCCGTGAATCTGGATGTTCTCGGCCGCCGAGTGGAAGTAGGCATCCGAGCAGTACGCCTTGGCGAGCGACGCCGTCACCGGCAGTTCGTCGTTCATCTCTGCCGCGCACCACGCCGCGTAGTACGCCGCCGACTTCGCCGACTCGACCTCGAGCAGCATGTCGGCGCACTTGTGCTTGATCGCCTGGAACGAACCAATCGGACGACCGAACTGCACGCGCACCTTGGCGTAGTCGACGGACATTTCGAGGACCTTCTGCGCACCGCCCACCTGCTCGTTGGCGAGGGCAACGGCCGCGAGATCGAGCGTCGTCTGCATCGTGGCCCAGCCGCCGCCGTCGGTGCCGATGAGCTTGGCCGGCGTGTTGTTGAACGTGACGCTCGCCTGCTTGCGGGTCTGGTCCATCGTCGAGAGCGCTTCGCGGGTGACCGACGCATCCGACGCGTCGACGGCGAACAGCGAAACGCCGGCGCCGGTGCGCGCGGCGACGACGATGAGGTCGGCGACGTGGCCGTCGAGCACGAACATCTTGTTGCCGGTGAGCGTCCAGCTGTCGCCCGACTGCGTCGCCGGCAGCGTGATGCCCTCCTCGTCCCAGCGGCCGCTCTGCTCGGTGAACGCCAGCGTGGCGATGGTCTCACCAGACGCGATGCCGGGCAGGAATTCCTTCTTCGCCGCGTCGTCGCCCGACTGCAGAAGGGCCGTCTGCGCCAGCACGCCCGAGAAGAACGGCGCGCACAGCAGCGCTCGGCCCATCTCCTCGAGGACGATTCCGAGCTCGATGAACGAATAGCCCGAGCCGCCGAATTCTTCGGGGATCGCCAGGCCCTGGAGCCCGAGCTGGTTGCCCATCTGATCCCACACGGCCTTGTCGTAGCCGTCGGTCGTTTCCATCAGCTCGCGCACGGTCGCCGACGGCGACTTCTGCTCCATGAACTTCCGCACGGAGTTACGGAGTTCGTCCTGCTCTTCGGTGAAGGCGAAATTCATGGCCGTTTACTTACTAGACCGTCCGGTCAAGTTTCCTTGCGACGCTTGCATTTTGATGCACAATGCATCTTGATGCGTACGACGATCGACCTGCCCGACGACATCCACGCCGCCGCCCGCGGCATCGCCCGGGATCAAGGACTGACCCTCAGCGAGGCGGTGACGATGCTGATCCGACGCGGCATGGGTGAGCCCGGGACGGTGACGGTGGGACGCTCGCGCCGCACCGGGCTTCCCTTGGCCCGAGTCGGTCGAATCGTGACCGCCGACGACGTGCGGGCGCTCGATGACTGACCTTCTCGACGCCAACGTGCTCGTCGCGTTGATCGTGTCCGACCACATTCACCACACGCTGGCGGAGGAGTGGTTCGCCCGAGGATCTGCGCCCATTGCGACGTGTCCGACAACGCAGCGCGCGCTCATGCAGTTCCTCGTACGAGAAGGCGCGTCGGCATCGGAAGCGGCGGCCGTACTGACCACGATCGCGGGAAACGAGCGTCACCAGTTCTGGGCCGACGACGTCGACCTCCGCCACGTCACGTACTCGGGCGTCGTCGGCCACCGCCAGATCACCGATTCCTATTTGGCCGCGCTCGCGCGCGCCCACGACTCACGGTTGGTCACCCTCGACCGCGGCGTCGCCGCTCTGCACCCCGACGTCACCGACCTCGTCGGCGCGCCGCGCTGAAGGCACTCTTGCGAACTGGTTCGGTTTAGCGTGACGTCGTGAGCACGCTCATCTACGAGGACGCTTTGGCTGCGGTGCACGCCGTCGTGGTCGGGTCCTACGACAACAACGTGTACGTGGTGCGGTGCAAGGAGACGGGCGAAGCGTTGCTCGTCGACGCCGCCAACGAGCACGAGAAACTCCTCGAGTTATGCAAGGCGCTCGACGTGCGTCGCGTCGTCGAAACGCATGGCCACTGGGACCACATCCAGGCCGTGCCCGCCGTGCGCGACGCCGGCTACCGCGTCGCGGTGACGCAAGCGGACGCCGGGATGCTGCCGTCGTATGACGACATCCTCGAAGACGACTCGGTGCTCGAAGTCGGGCGGCTCCGTCTCGACACGATCGCCACACCGGGCCACACGCCGGGCTCGATGTGCTTCCAGGTGCGGGGCACTCCCCTGCTGCTGACGGGCGACACGCTGTTCCCCGGCGGCCCCGGCAACACCAGCTTCGAGCACGGCGACTTCGACACGATCATGACGTCACTGCGCACACGCCTGTTCACGTACCCCGACGAGATGCTCGTGCTTCCCGGTCACGGCGACTGGACGATGCTCGGCACGGAGCGCCCGCACCTTGACGAGTGGGAAGAGCGGGGCTGGTAGGTGGACGCGCTCGACGCGATATTCGCCCGCCGGTCGATCGGCAGGATGCGGCCGCCCGCTCCCACCGAAGCCGACCTCGACACGATCCTGCGCGCCGCCGCGGTCGCGCCCGACCACAACGAGTTGCGCCCGTGGAAGTTCGTGATCCTCGAAGGCGACGGCAAAGACGCGTTCGGCACCGTGCTCGCCGACGCCTATCGCGCCCGCACGCAGGCCGCGGGCAAGGACATCGTCCCCGCCAAGGAAGAGAAGGAACGCACCAAGCTCGGCCGCGCGCCGATGGTGGTCGTGGTGTGCGCGGTGAACCGCGGCGAGGACACGATCCCCTTCGTCGAGCAGTACGCCGCGGCCGCAGCCGCGTCGCAGAACATGCTGCTCGCTGCCACCGCGCTCGGCTACGGGTCGATGTGGCGCACGGGTGACCCGGCGTACGACGAGGACGTGAAGCGCGCGCTCGGCCTCACGAAGCAAGACGCCATCGTGGGGTTCATCTACCTCGGCACGCGCAACGAAGACGGCGGCAAAGAACCGAACGAAGCGAACCTCGGCGACCTCGTCGTGCGGTGGACGCCGTAGCCGTCAGCTAGTCGGCGTTTGCGCCGTCATCGGGTTGCGCGGCTCGGTCACCAACTCGATGCCCGCCGGTAAGCCCTCGACGGTCGTGCCCTTTTCGGTGACGCTGACGTTCACCCGACCGCCACCGAGGTTGATGTTGCGCACGTGCAGTTCGCTCATGCCCGGCAACAGCTTCGGCGCCATCCAGATCTGGCCGTGCGGCAGCCACGGGTCGAGCCGCAGGATGGCGCGCAGGAACGCCAACGGCGTCGCCGCCGCCCACGCCTGCGGCGAACACGACGTCGGGTACGGCACGACTCCCGGGAACTCCTCCCGGTCGAGGCCGGCAAAGAGTTCGGGAAGCCGCCCGCCTTCGAAGGCGGCGGCGTCGAGGATGCCGTTGATGACCATGTGCGCTTCCTCGACGAAGCCGTAGCGCACGAGTCCCGCCACAATGATGGCGTTGTCGTGCGGCCACACCGAACCTGTGTGGTAGCCGATCGGGTTGTAGCCGTCGGCCGACGTCGCCATCGTGCGCACGCCCCAACCCGAGAACATCGCGGGCGACAACAACGATTGCGCGACGGCCGACGCCTTGTCGGGCGCCACGATCCCCGCCCACAAGCAGTGGCCTTGGTTCGACGCGACGCTGTCGACCGGACGCTTGTTCCCGTCGAGGGCAACCGCGAAGCACTGCTTGTCTTCGAGCCAGAAGTCTTCGTTGAAGCGAGCCTTCAACTCGGCGGCGCGCGCCTTCCACTGCCCAGACTCGTCGCTGCGGTCGAGCTCCTCGAGGAAATACGCCCACGCCAGATACGCGGCGTAGGCGTATCCCTGCACTTCGGCCAGCGCGATCGGCGCGTTCGCCAGCGACCCGTCGGCGAACTGGATGCCGTCCCACGAGTCCTTCCAGCCTTGGTTGGCGAGGCCGTGGTCGGTCTTGCGCTGGTACTCGATGTAACCGTCGCCGTCGGCGTCGCCGTACTCGACGAGCCAGTTGACGGCGGCCTCGGCGTTCGGCGCCAGCGCGTCGACGATCTCGGCGGCGAGCCCCCACCGTCGCAACTCGCCGAGCAGGATCACGAACAGCGGCGTGGCGTCGGCGCTTCCGTAGTAGATCGTGCCGCCGCCGAGCGACAGCGAGGCCGCTTCGCCGAACCGCATCTCGTGCAGGATGCGACCGGGCTCCTCTTCGGTTCGCGCGTCGACCTTCGTGCCCTGGAAGCGCGCCAGCGTCTGCAACACACCGAGCGCGAGATCGGGATCGACGACCATCGACATCCACGACGTCAGCAGCGAATCGCGGCCGAACAGCGTCATGAACCACGGGGCGCCCGCAGCGATGACGGCGCGCTCCGGGTGCTCGGGATCGAAGATGCGCAACGCGCCGAGGTCTTCGGCGCCGCGCGCGATCACCGAAGCGAGCAAGGGATGGTCCGACTCGACTTCGGGCACTGCGGCGCGCCAGCGGTTCAGTCGTTCCTCGGGCGCGGCGTGCGACACGGGGGCGCCGGGCTTGAAGCGCGGCTCGATGGCGTGGCCGTCGATGGCAACCGACGCACCGATCGACGTGACCCACGTGCCGTCCGCGGGCACGATCGCCTCCCACGTCGCGCCGCGTTCGGTCACGCGCGCGCCGTCGGCGAAGGTGATGGTGAGGCTGCGCGTCGATTCGCCGCGCGCGTGCGTGAACACGATTGAGTTGCCGTCGACGGTCGCCGTCGTCGGCGTACCGCCCGCGACGCGCTGCTCCTTCACCTCGAACAGGTCGGCGAAGTCCGACTCGACGGCGAGCTCGAGCCGGCAATAGGCGGGCTCCTTGCCGACGTTGCGCAGCTCGAAGTCTTCGCGCATGCCGCGCCCGATCCAGCGGCGCCGGAACATCATCAGCGTCGAATCGGCGCGCCCCGGACGCGGCCGGTCGCGCAGCACCGTCGCACCGGCGAAGGGCTCGGTCGACGTGTTCGCCAGCGCTTCGGGTCGACCACCGTTGAGCCGCAGTTCCCACCGGCTGATGAGACGGGAATCGCGGAAGAACAGCCCGTGCGGCGACCCCGCCACGATGTCGCCCGACGTCGCCGACACGCAGAACGACGACCCCTCGACCAGCGAACAAACGCCGCCGTCGCCGCCCATGACCGGGGGCTCCGCGGCGAATGTCCAGGGCTCGGTCATGGAAAGGTGAGTCTGGCAGGCGCGCGAGGGCCAAACTGAAGGCCATGGCGCCAACGTCGGACGACAACCCCGAGACGTTCTCCAGAGAGCAACTCGGCGCGTGGTCGTTGCAGAACGACCCGTACACGATCGAGGGTGAGCTCGAAGGATTCTCTCGATTCGCGACGGGCGTGCGCACCGCTCGCAAACCATGGTTGCGCTTCGCAGGCCTCGTCATGGTCACGGCGATCCTGGGTCCGATGGTGTTCGGACTGCTCAGCCTCGCCTGGCGGGCGCTGTTCGGCTGACGGCCCTTCGCCTATTTCCACTACCGCCGTAGTGGTAATACAATGGACGGGTCGTGGCCAGCCCCAATCCCGTCCTCGAGGTCCAGAACCTCCACGTTTCTGTGGATGGCACGCCGATCCTGCGCGGCCTCGACCTCGTGGTTCGGCCCGGGGAAATCCACGCCATCATGGGCCCGAACGGATCGGGCAAGTCGACGCTCGCCAACACCCTCCTCGGTAACCCGGAGTACGAAGTCACCGACGGGAAGATCTTCTTCAAGGGCGAAGACGTCACCGACTGGCCGACCGACGTGCGCGCGAAAGCGGGCATGTTC
>JBEEFR010000047.1:0-9931 GCA_041166285.1 Actinomycetota bacterium
AAGCAAACCGCCGATCAACAACAGAAGGGGAGCACCCTTCCTAACGTTCTGAGACCCAGCGCGCCCCGGCACAACTACTGACGCCATAAGGGACGATCCTAACTATGCGTTCACAGAAATAGGCATCGCCCCGGCGTGACGACTTCGTGAATCGGACCGACGGAGCAGGTTTGGGCGAGAAACGCGACGTATGCTTCCCCGCTGGGGCGCAGACGCGTCCTGCTGACACGTTCCAGAACTGGGGAGTTCGGAAGTGCAGCTCACAATTTTCGACTCTGAAGTGAGGACGCTTCCGCGCCATGGCACCTCGTAAACCCGCTTCCCGCTCCGTCGCGACCTCTCGTAGTTCGAGCGGTTCGATGAATGCTCAATCGTTCAAGAAGAACTTCGACAAGATCGTCGAGAACATCGAGACGGTGCTCAAGGGCAAGACCGATGTCGTCCGCCTGGCGCTCGTTGCGATCCTGTGCGAGGGCCACATCCTGTTCGAAGACGTGCCGGGCACCGGTAAGACCGTCCTCGCCCGCGCCATCGCGCAATCGATCGACGCCTCGACACAGCGCGTGCAGTGCACGCCCGACATGCTCCCCGGTGACATCACCGGTTCGTCGATCCTCGACCAGAAGACCGGCAAGTTCGAGTTCCACCCCGGCCCGGTGTTCGCCAACGTGCTGCTCGCCGACGAGATCAACCGTGCGACGCCGAAGACCCAGTCGTCGCTGCTCGAAGCGATGGCCGAGCGCCGCGTCTCCGCCGACGGCGTCACCTACGACCTGCCGCGGCCGTTCCTCGTGCTCGCCACGCAGAACCCGATCGAGCAGGCCGGTACGTTCCCGCTGCCCGAAGCCCAGCTCGACCGGTTCCTGTTCAAGATGTCGCTTGGCTACATGGATCGTGGCGCCGAGTTCGACGTCATGTTCGCCAACTCGAAGCAGCTTTCGATCGAAGAGCTCGGTCCGGTGACGGGCACGGCCGAGATCGACAAGATGATGGCGTACGCCCAGGACATCGAGGTCGCAGACGACGTGGCGTACTACATCGTCGACCTCGTGCAGGCGAGCCGAAACGACGCCAACATCGCCATGGGTGGTTCGCCCCGCGCAACCATCAACCTGCTCAAGGCCTCGCGCGTCTTGGCGGCGAGTGACGGTCGCAGTCACGTCTATCCCGACGACGTGCGCACCGTGCTCCCGCACATCATGGCGCACCGCGTCGTGCTCAACCCCGACGCCATCTTGCGGGGTGAAGACGTCAGCAACGTGCTGGACCGCGTGACCAACCAGGTCAAGCCGCCGGTCTCGGCCAAGAAGTAGCACCAAGGGGCACCGAACCACCTCTATGCCTACCGGCACCCAGAAGCTGTCTTTCGGCCGACGCTTGCGCGTCCGGTTCGACGCGCTGGCTGACGCGCTCGCGCCCGGCGCGCTGCGCAAGCGCACCGACGACCTCAAGCGCAAGACCGGCCTGCGGGTCTACGGCGTCGTCGCGCTCGTCGGCGCCGTGCTCGTGTGGCTGATGGCGCGCATCGTGGCCGGCACGGCGATGTACCTGTTCGCCTACGGCCTCGTGATGCTCTTCGGCATCTGCTTCTTCCTGGCACCGCGCAACCTCAAGCTCACCGGCGAGCGCGCCGGTCTGTTCCCGCGTGCCCACGAAGGCGATCGTCTCGAAGTCGAGGTGTCGCTCGAAGCGCGCCGCGGTGTGTCGACGTTCGTGCTCGAAGAGCGCGTGCCGGAGCGCCTCGGCCAACCGGTGCGCGTGCCGATCACGAAGCTGTCGTCGGGCGAGAAGATGACGCACCGCTACTCGGTGCGCTGCACGCGCCGCGGCGTGTACGACGTCGGCCCGCTCGTGGCGGTCAAGGGCGACCCGCTCGGGCTCACCCAGCGCGAGACGCTGATCGCGGAGCCGTTCCAGTTGCTCGTCCACCCGCGTATCGAACTCGTGTCGGACCGCCCGCTGACCCGTGCCTTCGAGGATCCGCCCATCCGTCCGCCGGTGTCGCGGCCGTGGCCGTCGGGCCTCGAGTTCTACGGCATGCGCGAGTACAAGCCGGGCGACGACCTGCGCCGCATCGTGTGGCGCGCCTCGGCGCGCACCGGAAAGATCATGGTGCGCGAAGCCGAGCAGGGCATCACCGACAAGATCACGATCATCCTCGACACCGACCGCGGTACGCACTCGCGTGACGGCGAAGGGTTGTCGGAGAGCTTCGAGATGGGCGTGCGCGCCGCGGCGTCGCTGGCGGTGCGCCACCTCCGCGAGGGCTACGAGATCAAGGTCGAGACCAACGCCGGTCCGCTGACGCGTGCGCTGCGCGGTGCACAGCAACAGCTTCCGCTGCTCGACGCGTTCGCCAAGGTGGAGTTGAGCCGTGAGCCCCTCAGCGCCGTGATCCGTCGCCTGCTCGGCAACGCGCAGCGCGACGCGCACAACATCCTCATCACGCCGCATCTCGGCGCCGGCGAGGCCGCGCAGCTCAAGCTGCTGCTCAACAAGGGCGTGTCGATCCTGGTCGTCGCGCTGCTGTGGGACGACGAGGAGAGCGAGACCGCCGGCATGGCCGCGGCCCTTGGCTGCCAGGTCGCGAGCGTGCGCCCCGGCGGCGACCTCGCGTCCGCCCTGTTCAACAACATCGGCGCAGGAAACCGCATCTAATGGCGACGACTGAGACAGACCTCAAGGCGCTCGAGGAAGACGTCCTCGAGCGGCTGAGCGGTGAAGAAGGCGGCGTAGAAGCCGACATCGACCAGGCCGCGGCGCAGCCCGAGGAAGTCGAGCCCGAGCAACCGGTCGTCCGTCTGGCGATCGCCATCGCGTTCCCGGTCATCGCCACCGCGATCATGACCGGCGGCGTCTTCACCGGCGTGTCGCCGCGCATTTACGGCGCCGTCGCCGGCGTGCTCGGCATCGGGCTCGCCATCGTGGCCAGCCGTCAGCGGCGGTTGTCGACGACGCTCGCCATCGTCGCCGGCGGCATCTTCGTCATCGGCGCGCTGATGATGCTGCCCGACGTCGGCAACATCGGGTCGATCACGTCGCTCGTGAAAGAGGCCAATCAGCAAGGCGACGTGCTGCGCCCGCCCGTGCCCTTCGTGCCCGGTTGGCACGCCGTGCTCGGCTGGCTCATGGCCGTTGTCGGGTTCTCGGCCGCCTGGGTCGCGATCGCGTTTCGCCGTCCCGCGCTGGCGCTCGTTATCCCCGTGCCGTTCGCCGCACTCGGCGGTATCAGCGTCCCGAAGGACCAGCAGGTCGCGTCGGGCATCGTCGTGCTCGTCCTGTTCGTGTTCGGCCTCGTGCTGTTGTCGTCGAACTCGGGTCTCGAGGGCGACGAGAAACCGTCGGCCGCCTACGAGTTGCGCAACGCCATCCGTTCGCTGATCGTGATCGCGCCCGTCACCGTGCTGCTGATCTTCGCCAGCCAACTCGACTTCCTGTTCCCGAAGCCCGCGGTGAACCCGGCCGAGGAACCGCAGAAGCCGAAGACGGTCCCGTTGTCGAAGGTCGTCGACCGGCCGCTGTTCCGGGTGCGTTCCGATCTCTCCGGACCGTGGCGCATGGGCAGCCTCGACGTGTACGACGGGAAGGACTGGCGCCTCGCGCCCGTCGCCGACGCCAACGTCAAGAACGTGCCGAAGAGCGGCGTCATCGACCCCGAACTGACGCCGCGCATCGACGCCCATTTCCAGATCCTCGGCCTCACCGGCGCCGTGCTGCCCGGCCTGTCGAACATCGTCGGCCTGCAGGCCAAGGGCGTCGTGCCCTCGTTCGACTATCGCTCGGGCAACATTCGCCTCGCCGCCGGCACGCTCAAGCGCGGCCAGGAGTACACGGTGCTCGCCGCGGGTCTCCCGTCGATCAAGGACCTCGAGGCCGTCACCGAAGCGCCTCCGCAGAGCGTGTTGCAGTTCACCGAAGGCGTCGGCGACCCGCCGCCCGCCGTCGGCAAGTTGATCGACCAGGCGAACAAGTTGCCGACGCAGTGGGACCGCTTCGACTTCCTGCGCAACTACGTCCTCGACAACGTTGTGGCCACCGGCCAGGGCGTCCCGGTGTCGATCGACAGCGCGCGCGTCGAGCAGATCCTCACGAACCTCGAAGCGACGCCGTACGAGATCGTCGCCACACAAGCGATGCTCG
Organism: Actinomycetota bacterium; assembly: GCA_041166285.1. Classification (GTDB taxonomy): domain Bacteria; phylum Actinomycetota; class Acidimicrobiia; order Acidimicrobiales; family JACCXE01; genus JACCXE01. Next base: position 4,141 of record JBEEFR010000047.1, read on the forward strand.
CCCGCTGGATCGGGCTGCCGTCGCGCATCGCATTCGGCTTCGACGGCGGAGAAGACGTCGGCACCCACACGCTCGAGATCCGCCCGAAGAACGGCGCGACCTTCGTGGAGGTGTACTTCCCCGGGTTCAAGTGGGTCCCGGTCGTCGGGACGCCGAAGAAGGCGAAGCCGTCGGTGTCGAGTGACCCGGGCACGCAGCAGACCAACCCGAACATCCTGCCGAGCGACGAAGTCAACGTGTCGGTGTTCCTGCCGACGATCACGGCGCCCAAGTCGGTATTCGGCAAGCAACTCCTGCGCGGCCTCCTGATCGGCGTGCCGATCATCCTGTTGATCCTCGCGATCTATTCGACGTATCCCGCGCTGCGCAAAGCCCGCATCCGCTCGCGCCGGCGCAACGCCGCCGCGGCGATGGGGCCGCGGGCGCGCATCGCGTTGGCGTACGCCGAGTTCCGCGACGTCGCCACCGACTTCGGCTTCGCTCACCCGAGCGACACGCCGCTCATGTACCTGGAACGGTTCATCGAAGACGACGAGCACACCGAGCTGGCGTGGCTGGTCACGCGCGTGCTGTGGGGCGACCTGCAGGGCGACGCCAGCCTCGAACTCGCCGTCGCCGCCGAGGAGTTGTCGCGCTCGCTCAAGCGCCGCCTCGGCTCGGCGCAGCCCGCGACCGTGCGGTTCGTCGCCGCAGTGTCACGCTTGTCGTTGCGAAATCCCTTCGCCCCCGATCTCAATGCAGCTCTTACGAGCGGGAAGGAAGCAGATGATGAAGAAACTGCTGCCTAAAAAGTTCGCCATCGCCTTCGTCGCCCTCAGCGCGCTAGGCGCCACGGCATGCGTGCACCAGGACGCGCCCGGAGTCGGCGTCGTCAAGTTCGACTCGTCCGCGGTGTTCGGCATCGAGCCCGAAGACAAGGCGCCGGTTCCCGACTTCCAGGTGCCGCTCGGCAGCGACTTCCAGTTGCCTGACGTGCCGCTGGTGCGCAAGGACCTCAACGCGGTGCCCGAAGGCCCGTGCCCGGCCGCGAAGCTCACTGCGTTCCCGAAGACGTCTGCCACCGTGCGCGTCGAAGGTCAACCGCCCGAAGGCGTGTTCAAGTGGAAGCGTGACCTCGTCGAGGCGAAGGACGCGACGGTCAACCCCCCGAAGCTGCAGGCGCTGGCGTTCGCGCTCGAAGGCCGCGCCATCCGCCGCGTCACCAAGATCAACGACCACCACTTCACCTTCGAGATGCTGGCGCCCGACGCCTTCGTGCCCGGCAACACGATCGTCACCGGGTTCGAGGTGAACACCAACCCGCAGCTCCTCGCCGAAAAGAACGTGGCGGCGCGGACCATCGGCGTCGTCAACATCCCGGGTACCGACGTGCGCGTCGCCAATCCGTCTGACGCCCCCGGCATCTTCATCAACTCCATCGAGGTGCAAAACGACAAGGGCATCCGCGTGTCGTCGTTTCACCCCGTGCAGCCGATGCTCATCGCACCGCTCGAGGGCGGTCTCTTGCGCAGCGGTCAGCAGTTCCGCAGCGTCGGCATCGACGAGCTGAGCGGCGCCGCGATCACAAACGACGGCGTCGTCGGTCGTACGAGTCGCGTCGACGCCTGCGGTGAGATCGTCGAGGGCTACGCGATCTCGCTGCACCAGTCGCTGTCCGATGACATCCAGGCCCAGCTGAGTGGCGACCCCGAAGGCACCGCGTTGCGCGAGGCGACCCGCCAGCAGACGCGCGAAGTCGGCTACACCTTCGCCACGCAGTACGGCGCGCTCCCGATCGCCGAGACGCTCGCCCTGGGCGACTTCGAAAACGACGCCGTCGCCGCCCTCGGCAAGTGGGAGCTCGGTGCGCTCACTCCGACTCCGCTCCCGGACTCCGTGAAGTAACGAGGCAGCCGAAACCCGAATGCTGAACAACGTCCTGCCGGCAGGAAGCCGGGCCCGATCGATCGCCATCAGCGCGGCCTGCTTGCTGGCCGCGCTCATTTACGTGCAAGTGATCCTTCCCGGTACGCCGGGTGGTGGCCGCGGCACGCCGATGGCGATCCTGTTCAACGGCATGGTCAACGGCTGCGCGTACGCGCTGACCGCGCTCGGGATCGTTCTCGTGTACCGCTCGCTGCGAATCATCAACTTCGCGCAGGTCGCGCTCGGCGCTGTCGGCGGGCGCTTGTTCTTCGAGTTCGTGCAGTACACACCGGTGCCGTTCCCGATCGCCATCGTGGTATCGGTCGTCGTCGGCGCCGGGGTCGGCTTCGCCGTGGACCTCGTCTTCGGCCGGCGGTTCTTCACGGCGTCGCGCGTCGTGCTGACGACGGTCACCATCGCGTTGCTGCCGTTCCTTGGCATTTTCCTTCAATCCAAGGTTCCGTCGCTGCCGATCTTCCCGCGCGCCAGCTCGCTGTCTGTGCTCGACCAAGCGGGTGCTGTGCCGGCGCGGCCGTTCCTGCCCTTCGCCAGCTGGCAGTTCCACGTCGGTAACTACAACTCGACCTACGGCTTCCCGGAGATCCTCAACATCGAGCTGCTCGTGTTCGGGCTCCTCGCCGTGATCTGCTTCCTGCGCTTCACGCGCTCGGGCGTCGCCGTGCGCGCGCTTTCGGAGAACTCGGAGCGCGCCAGCCTCCTCGGTATCCCGGTCGGCAGCTTGTCGTCGATCGTGTGGGCGGTCGCCGCGGTCCTCGGGACGCTGACGGTGATCGGCCTCGGCTCACTCACCTCGCCCGCGGGTGGCGCCGGCGCCGGTGTTTCGATTCCCCTCATGCTGCTGCCGCTCACGGCGGCTGTGCTCGCGGGCTTCACCAGCATTCCGATCGCGGTGTTCGCATCGCTGGTCATGGCGACCGTCGCGAACGCCGTGACGTACAGCTATCCCGCGGACACCGGCCTGTTGTCCGTCGCGTACTTCGTCCTCGTCGCCGTCGTGCTCGTGCTCCAGCGCCGCCGTGGTGGTCGCAGCGAAGAAGGCGCGGGCGTCGCGTGGGAGGCCGTGAAAGAACCGCGGCCGATTCCGAAAGAGATGGCGAAGATCGGCACGGTACGCACGAGTCGGTGGGCGCTCATCACCGTCGTCGCGCTGTTCGTGCTCGTCTACCCGTTGGTGACGCCGGCGCGTTACCAGTTCCTGGGCGGCACGATCCTGTTGCAGTCGATCATCGGCGTGTCGCTGGTCGTGCTCACCGGTTGGGCCGGGCAGATCTCGCTCGGCCAGTACGCCATCGCCGGCGTCGGCTCGGTTGCAGCCGCGGGCCTTGCCGCGAATCATCACTTCGACTTCTTCGTCACCCTCCTGATCGGAGGACTCGCGGGAGCGATCATCGCGGTGCTGGTGGGCCTACCGGCGTTGCGCATCCAAGGTCTGTTCCTCGCGGTCACGACGCTGGCGTTCGCGTTCGCGGTGTACAGCATGCTCAACCGCACGTACTTCGCGTGGATGTTCCCCAAGACCGGCGTCAACGTGCAACGCCCGGTGGTGTGGGGGTGGCTCAACCTCGAAGACGACTCCTCGCTGGGCGGCGTCAACTTCACCAAGGACGCGAAGTACTACCTCGTGTGCCTCGGATTTCTCGTGCTCGCCGTCTTGATGGCGCGCTCGCTGCGGCGCAATCGCAGCGGTCGCGTGCTCATCAGCGTGCGGGACAACGGCCGTACGGCACAGGCGTTCGGGATCAACCTCGCCAGGAGCCGGCTCGCCGCATTCGCGATCTCGGGCTTCATGGCCGGACTCGCGGGCGCGTTGCTCGCCTACCAGAACCGCGCGGTGGCCGACAACGCCTTCCCGCCGGAGAAGTCGATCACGCTGTTCATTCTCACGGTGATCGGTGGCATCGGTTCGATCCCAGGTGCCCTCCTCGGGGCGGTGTTCATCGAAGGCGTGCCGCTGCTGCCGTTCGTTCGTGACATCAAGCAGGTGCAGCTGCTCACCAGCGGTCTGGGTGTGTTGCTCGTCCTGCTGTTCCTGCCGGGCGGGCTGGCGGAGGGCATGTACCGCATCCGCGACAGCCTGCTCCGGCGCGTCGCGGTGCGGCGCAACATCCACGTGCCCAGCCTCATCGCCGACTCGCTCGTCGAGGACCAGGTGCACGAAGCCGAGAACCACGCCATCGCCGCCGCGGCCACCACGGCCGAGATCGTCGAAGCCGTCGAGGCGGGCGACCTCGCTCACGTGATTGCCTGCCCGCAGTGCGGCGCGCTGGTGCCCGTGTCCGAGGCCCAACAGCACGAGCACTTCGCGGTGACCGGAGCCAACGGCGGTGGCCCGAGTGCAAGCGAACTGCGACTCGAGAGGTTGTCGAAGTGAACGGTCTGCGCAAGCGCATCGACGAGATCTGCGGGGGGATGCCGACGTACCCACTCGTCGTGCTGTTCCTGCTGTTCTTCTTCGACGAGTTCGACACGGCCGCGTTCAACGTCCTGGCCCCGAACATCCGCGACGCGTACCACCTGACGACGGCGGCCTTCGGGCTCGTCGTCGTGCTCAACCTCACGGTGATCCTGCTACTGGCCGTTCCGGTCGGGTTCTACGGCGATCGGCTCCCGCGGCGAAAGCTCGTGATCGCCGGCGCCATCATCGCCGGTGTCTTCTCCTTCGCGACCGGACTCGCGCCGGTTCTCTTCCTGTTGATCGTGTTCCGATTCGGCAACGGCATCGGCCGGCTGCTCAACGACTCGATCCACACGTCCCTTCTGGCCGACTACTACAAGCCGAACGACCGTCCACGCGTATTCGGCGCCCATCGCAACGCGGTGTACTTCGGCACGATCGTGGGCTCGGCGGTCGCCGGTCTCGCGGCCGCAGTGGCCGGTTGGCGGGCCGCATTCGTCATCCTCGTCATCCCCATCGTCGTGACCGCGCTGATCGGGGCCACAAAGCTGCACGACCCGGTTCGAGGGGGAACGGACGACCCCGATGCCGCGCTCGTCGCCGAGGCCGAGGATCCCGTCACGTTCGCGGAAGCGCGTCGCATCCTGTTCTCGATCAAGACGCTGAAGCGGCAGTACGCGGCGTGGTTCTTCCTCGGCGCCGGCCTGATCCCACTCGCCTACCTGTATCCGTTGTTCCTCGAGAAGGACTTCGGTGTCTCGGAGCTCGGTCGAGGCGTCATCGGCGCCGTCAACGCCGCCGCGACGTTCATCGGCATCCAGATGGCCGGCCGGCGAACGGTGGGCTGGATGGCAATCGGAATGGGCGAACCGCTCAAGCGCGCCGGCCTCGCCCTCGGGTTCGTGGGCATCGGCATCTTCGCCGCGGCGATTGCGCCAACGCTGCCGATGGTGGTGGTCATCCTCTTGATCACCAGCTACGTCGTGGGCTGGTTCTTCCCGGGCTTCTACGCCACGCAAGCACTCGTTTCTCCGGCACGGGTGAGGACGTTGTCGTTCACCTTCGGTTCGCTGTTCCTCGTCGCCGGTGTCTGGTTGCTGTACTTCATCCCTGGATTCGCCGCGCTCGCGGACTCGAAGGGCAACCGATGGGGACTCGCGGTCACCGCTCCGTACTGGATCATCTGTGGCCTCATCCTTCGGTCCGGCCACAAGCACGTCGCCGATGACACGATGCGATCGATGTCGCTCCTGTCGATGACGGCGGAGCGGCGACGCGAACGCCTCGATGCCGTCGAAGGCACCGGCAGCCTGCTCATGTGCCGGGGTGTCGAGGTCGCCTACGACCAGGTACAGGTCTTGTTCGGTGTCGACATGGACGTCCGTTCCGGCGAGTGCGTCGCGCTGCTCGGCACCAACGGCGCCGGAAAGTCGACGCTGCTGAAAGCCATCAGCGGGGTCGTCGAACCGA
>JBEEFR010000048.1:0-5566 GCA_041166285.1 Actinomycetota bacterium
CGGAACGCGGAAGGGCCCCGTCCGACTTGGACGGGGCCCTTCCTTATGCGTTGGAACTTTGTGCCGTCTACGCGCCGCCGAAGAAGCCGTATCCGGCTGTCGACGTCGCCCCACCCTGGAGGGAGGTGAACGCACCGAACAAGCCGATGAGGTTGCCCGGCGTGTAGAGGATCGCCGCCACCGCACCGTTGGGGTCAGGCGCGAACTCCGCGGCCGTCCCGTCGTCGTTGACGAGACCAGCGTTGTTGCGGGGAGCGCCTCCGAGGTTGGCGAAGCTGCCACCGACGAGGACCTTCGCACCAATGGTGCGCAGGGCGAGGACGTCGCCGTCCGCACCTGGGTTCCATGCCGACGCCGTGCCATCGCTGGCGACGAGGGCGAGATGGCTCCGGGCGGCGCCGCCGATTGATGCGAACGCACCACCGACGTACACGCCGTCGGCCGCCAACGCCAGCGCGTTGACCGCACCGTCAGGCGACGGGTCCCAGCCGGTAGCGACGCCAGTGCCGTCGATCTCGGCGAGGTTGGAGCGGGCAGCACCGCCGGCGTTGGCGAAGACGCCACCGACGTAGACACTCGCCGGGCCGACGAGAATGGCGTTGACCGCCCCCGACGTCCCGGGATTCCAGGCTGTGGCCACACCGGCGCTGTCGAGCTCGGCGAGGTTGTTGCGCGGAGCGCCACCGACGCTGCCGAACGCACCACCGATGTAGAGGCCACCGCCGAGCTTGGCGGCAAGAACGTTCACCACGCCGTCGACGTTCGGATCCCAGGACGTGAGCGTGCCGTCGGACGCAAACGCCGCGAGGTGGTTGCGCGTGATTCCGCCGACGGAGGTGAACGCACCACCGACGTAGGCCACGCCGCCTTGGGCGAGGATCGTCTTCACGGCGCCGTTGGTGCCTACAGGCGCCCACGGCGAGAACGTGCCGTCCGACTTGAGCTCGGCCAGGTTGTTGCGGGTGTCACCGCCGAGGACGAGGAAGTCGCCACCGGCGAAGATCGAACTGACACCAGGCGACGCCACCGTGAACTTCGCGATGCTGCGCACCGTCTGACCGGCGTTCGGGTCCCACGCACCGAGCGAAGGGGCGGTTGCCGAAGGCAGCGACACCTGCGCCAAGCGGTGACGACTCGTGCCACCGATCGAGGTGAACGAACCACCGACGTAAACGCCGGCCGTGTCGATGATCATCGACAGGACGCGGCCGTTGTCGACCTGCGGCTTCCAGGCGGTGTTCGGACTGCTGTTGGCGGCGGTGCCGGCAGTCTGCGGACCGGCGACCCAGTTGAGCGGGCTGAAGCTCGTCAACGTTGTCTTGATGCCGTATTCCGCGAGCCCCTTGTAACCCGTTGTCGTCGTCGCCCCATTGGTCAACGACGTGAAGTCACCGGCCAAGAGGACGGTCGTCGACGACGCGATGACGGAGTAGATGTCGCCGTTCGGGTTCGGATCCCACGCGCCGACGATCTGGTTGCCTCCGCTGTTCTCGGTGAAGGCAGCCACGTTGCGACGAGCGACGGGCGTGGTGTTCGTGCCCGTGCCGAACGCACGGTCGAACGTGCCGCCGACGATGACGACGGGCAGGCTCGACGGGTTGCCGAAGGCGACCGTGCGAACGACGGCGTTCGTGCACGTACCGCCCGAGCAGTCGACGCCGCCCGGGTAGGCGCTCGTCGCCGAGCTGATGGCCGTTCCCGCCGTCGGCGGAGCGGTGATCGTCACGAGGGCGACGCGCTTGCCGATGTTGGTGAACTCACCGCCGGGGAAGAAGTTCGGACGGCCGGCCGACGTGTCGTCGGCGATTGCATTGACCGCACCGTCGGGGTCAGTCGTCGAGAACGACGCCAGGCCCGTGTTGTCGATGAACTCGAAGTTGCTGTGACCGTCGGTCCGCGTGAACGAACCGCCGACGGCGAGCACGTCAACCGGCACCGAAGAGCCGATGGTGACGTTGCGCTTGACGTAGTCGAGCGCGCGCACTTCGCCGACGAAGCCAGCGCCGTTCTGGCAGTAGACCGGGTCGAGCGTGCCGTCGGCCTTGACGTGTGCAACCGCGAGGCACGGCGAACCGAGCACCGAGGTGAACGTTCCGCCGAGGAAGTAACCGCCAGTCGTGTCGGAGGCGACGGAGTTGACCTTGCCGCCCTTGACGTGCGCGGCGAGCGTGACTGCCTTGCTCGCGGCGGTGGGAACCGCTGCGAGGGCGCCGCCGCCGCCGACGTTGTCACCGACGGTGTCGAAGACACCACCGACGAATGCCGACTCGTGGCCGCTGTCTGCACCCGTGAGGATCGAACCGTCGACGACCTTGTTCGGCGCCTTCGGGAGATACGGGTTGGACTGGGCGAGACCGGTCACGAGTGAGACGGCGTCGAGCGAGCCGTCGGGGTTCGTACCCGTGACCTTGACGCGCAGGGTGTCACCAATGTCGTCGTGACCGACGGCGTAGGTGTCCTGCGTCGCGCCCGGAATGTCGGCGCAGTTGTCACCAGCGGCGTCGCACTTCTGCCACTGGTAGGTGAAGGTGGCCACGTCGGTCCACGAGCCGTTGATCGCCTTCAGACGATCGCCTTCGAAGACGTTCGCACCGGTCGCCACGGCAGCGCCGTTCTTGATGAACGGCAGCACCGAGTTGGTGGGCGGCGGCGGGACGTAGCGAGCAGCACTGGTCGCACTTGTCTGGCCACCGATGTTCGAACCGGTGACGACCACTTGGATGAAGTGACCCTGGTCGGACGCCGACGGCGTGTACGTCGTGCCGGTCGCGCCCGGAATGTCCGTGCAGGTCCCGACGGTGCCGGCGTTGTTGTCGCACAGCTGCCACTGGTAGGCGAAGGCCGTCGGCGCGTTGATCCACGTGCCCTTGTCGGCGGTGGCGACGAGGCCCGTGCCGATCGTTCCGGTGATCGAAGGCAGGACCGTGTTCACCGGCGCGGGGGGCAGCGTCACGCCACCCGTGGGATTGCTGACCGCGGTTGCGGCGCCGTCGAGGTTCGTAGCGGTGACGGCGACACGAATGGCGTGGCCGAGGTCGTCGGGGGTGTTCGTGTACTTGTTCGACGTTGCGCCGGCGATGTTCGCGCAGGCGTTGCCCGTCGAGTCGCAGCGCAGCCACTGGTACGTGAACGTCGGCGCGTTCGGCGCCGCAGGCGTCCACGTGCCGGGCGAGGCCGTCAGCTCGGACGCTTGGTACACCTGGCCGGTGATCGTCGGCAGCGCGGTATTCACCGGAGCGAACAGGCAGAAGTAGCGGGACAGTCCGAAGGTGAGCGTCGTGACGTTGGTGCCCGCGGGGCAGCTGATCGTGCCCGACTTCGTGAGGGCGACGGGTGTCGTCCCCGTCGGCCCGAAGGTCACGAGGCGGTCCTGGGCCGAGAAGCCGACCGGCAGCGTGCTGTTGTTCAGCCCCGCCGTTGCCAAGCAACCGTCGGTCGCCGTGTTGTCGGTGTCGATCCAGACCTTGCCGTTCGCGCCGGTCTTGTAGCCGAGGTACAACCTCGTGCCGTGCAGATGAGCGTCGCCCAAGAGCGCGAACGCCGGGCACGTCGTGGGCGCGGCGCCGTTGGCGCCGGCGCCGAGCACGCCGTACTGGTTCGCAGTCGTGGCGTTGCTGCTCTTGAAGTGCATCGACTGGTTGGAGACGGTGTCGCCGGTTTCGTTGCTGCAGAACGGCGACTTCGACGTGCAGTACTCAAAGCTGCCGGGCGCCGGATTCGACGCACCAACGCCTTGGAGCAGCGTGCCCGGGATCTGCATCTCGTAGGAGAAGCCCTTGGCGACGCTGCCCTGCGTCCACTTGGTGAGGACCGTGCCCGTGGGCGCGGTGGCCGGCTTCGCCGACGACAACGTGTAGTTGATCGGGGTGCCGACGGTGTTGACCTTGTAGTTGATGGCGCCCGCGAGGTTCATGAACTGCGAGAGCGAGTCGCCGGGCCACTGCACCTTCGTGGCGAAGGGCTGTCCCGCAAGCGTGTGCGTCGTCTCGAACATCGAAGGGATGTGCGAACCGAGCGGCGTCGTGTAGCCGGCGTGCAACACCTTCAGCAGGAAGTCGGTCTGGACGTCCGTGCGCTGGTTCGCGTCGGCCAGCGGGACGCGGTCGATCTGCAGCGCGACACCGAGCTTGCCGAGCAAGTCGAAGCCGTTGTTGACGCAGAGGTCGAACGCGAGGTTGTTGTCCGTGTCGACGAGCGTCGGCAGGAACAGGAAGCCCGGCGTGTCGTGCACGATCGGCGCGCCGCCGCCCGCCGGGTAGTTCGTCGTGTGCCAGTTGATGGCGATGAGGTTCAGCAAGACGTTGGCAAGCGCGACCACGGACTGCGCTTGCGCGGGCAAGCCGGTAATGGGAGCGAGCAACTTGGCGAACACTTGCACGTAGTAATCGCGGATGGTGTTCATGCCCGTCTGGTCGTATTGCTTCACGACGTCAGCGAGCGGCCCGAAGATGGAGTAGTCGGGCATCGTCGGCACGGCCACGCCAGCGGTTTCCGCGGCGACTGCACCCACGATGGGACAGATCGGTTGCGCGGCCTTGGCAGCGAGCGACAGCGCGAGCGAAGTCAGCGCCGTCGTACTGATGATGCCGGTCGGATTGGCGACAAGCGCCTCGATGGCCGGCTGGATCGTCGTCGGATCCTCTTGCCCGTCAGCGATGATCTGTTGCACCTTGGCTTGGAAGGCGGCCGCTGAAGTCTGCAGCGCGGCCTGCGCAGGCTGCGCCTGTGACAACAGGTCCTGCACGGCCTTCACAGCGTCGGTTACGGCGACCCCTACAGGGTCGAGTGGTTTGCTCGGTAGTGTCGCCGCTCTCGCCGCCGGTGGCATCGCAAAGCTTGCGATCGTGCACACCGACGTGGCCAGAAGTACGACGCGCGTCCATAGGACGCGCCGCTTCAAATGCCCCATTACTTTTTGCCCCTTCCGACGAGTCGCCTGTCCCGTCTGGAAATGGAACGCACCTTGTATGGAATTCCTACGAAAGTTTTCGGCGCGCCTATTTGGGGTCGCAGTGGCGGAGAGGGGGGGATTTGAACCCCCGGACCCGGTTTCCCAAGTCAACTCATTAGCAGTGAGTCCGATTCGGCCGCTCTCGCACCTCTCCCGGAGGTCGCAGGTTAGCCCGCACTACCGCGGAGTCACCCTGGCCAAGTCAGAGATCCCAACAAACGATCAAATTTGGGGAAAGGACTAATGGCCCTATCCCAACGGGCCGATAGTCCTGCCCATGCACACCTCAAATCGCAAGCGAGCAGCCATGGCAATCGTCGGAGTATTCGCCTTTGCAGGCGCGGCAGCGATTACGTCGCCCGCGCACGCGGCGTTGAGCGGCGACACCACTACGACATTCACACTGACGGCGGGCAACCTCTCCATCAGTGCGCCGGCGAGCGCCAGCCTCGGCTCGGTCGCTACCGGCACCGGCACAACCTCGGCGCAACTCGGGTCGGTGTCGGTCACCGACAACCGCGGCGCCCTCCTCGGTTCGTGGACAACGAGCGTTTCGTCGACCGACTTCACCACCGGAGCCGCGACCACGAACGAGACCATCACGAAGGCGAGCGC
>JBEEFR010000049.1:0-38989 GCA_041166285.1 Actinomycetota bacterium
CCAACAGAGGGCGGTGACGACGGCCGAGGGCAAACGATGCCTCCCGGGCACCAAGGCTCAGGCCGCCGCAGCCAGCAAATAGGTCAACCGTTCGCACCTCGGTTGCGCTCGGTGGGACAGGGCGGCGGTCAACGGAACGAAGCCAAAGTTGGTCGGATACCGCCGGGTCGGGATTCGCCGCGCGCGCGCCACGCGGTTTGCGGGGGAACTCCGCTACCGAAGGACTTGTGCGCATGAGTAAAACGTACTCGGAGGGTGTCACGCGTGTAGTTACACGTGTGTTATTGGTCGTTCGACGACGTGAGCGGGGAGCCCGTTTCTCAACGGACCCCCGCTCGGTGGCGCCTAGTTCTGCGTCGCTCGGATGAGCTTCCAATTCGCGGCGCCGTCATTGCGGCACGGCGGGAACGTGTCGCCTTTCGACAGGGCGATCTGAAGGCGGTCCGAGCAGACCGACTCGTAGATCCCACTCTGCTGGCATTTCTCTGATGTTCGAGCCACGTTGGCTCCTCCTATTCGTTCGGGTTATGTACGAACGCCGATGACCGAATGGAAGGAGCGGTTGCCTGCGAGGTAATACTTCCTCGCCGTGCTACGGCAACTGATCGGTGTCCCAGACATTCGATCACCCCAGAGGCGACCGTTCACGCGGTCGCCTCTGGTGCGTTCAAGGCCATCGTACCGCCCACGTGTGACCGAATCACACGGACGTAGTTTTGGGCTTCGCAGTCAGAACTACGCGACAGAAGCGGCTGCGCCAAGGGGAGGAGCGCTTGAGCGCGCGACAACCGCCGTAGATCACTGATCGCGAGTTCACGTGTCGAAGGGGGGTATTCCCCAACCCCCATCAGACCCAGCCGGTGTCGAAGTCACGTGTGTCGAAAGGGGGACCTCAGGTGTCGATGGAGGGAGCTTCCCGTACGACCAGCGCGCCGCCGCGACGGCGGTCGCAGGCCTCGCGCAGGAGGTCTTGAACCTCCCCAAAAGATGGCTCTCAACCTGCGGTGGTCCGCAGACCGCGCCCGTGACCGCGCCCACCACGCGCGCACGTCTCTTCAGCAACACGGAAAGTGGAGCGTGACCTGCGATTTCACAATCGCACAACGTGTCGAAGGGGGGACTTGAACCCCCACGCCCTTGCGGGCACCAGCCCCTCAAGCTGGCGCGTCTGCCTATTCCGCCACTTCGACGTTGGGACCGGCCAAGTTATCGCACCGGTGACGCTGCGCCGCTACCGATCGGGGGCGCTGAACCGAGCGAGTGCGATCGACGCCGCCACCGTGAGGATGAACCCCACGAACGCGACGGGCGCCAGACCTGCGCGGGCGTGGTCCCCCAGCCATACGAGTCCCACGACCGCGGGCACCACCGTCTCGACGGCGAACGTCACTGCCGCCACCGTCGTCACGTTGCCGCGCTGCAGCGCAGCCGCGAACAGCATCGTGGCGATGAGGCCGTGGACGGCGATGGCGTAGAGCAACGGATCGGCGAACGCGTGAGCGAGATCGTCGGGGACGACGAACCCACGCGCCCCGATACCCACGGCTCCGAACGAGAGCCCAGCGCTCGCAGCGAGCACCGCCGCGCTGCGAGCCTGCGCCGAGCGAGCAAGCACGAACGCTCCCGCGGCCACCACGGCGGCGACGACCAGGAGGATGACGGGTCCGGGCTCGGCAAGTCGCGACCCGTGTTCCGGGCGACCGGCGATGCCGAGCAACACCAGACCGACGAAAAGCCCTACTAGGGCGCGACGCTCGCGTGTGGTCATCTGCGCGCCGAGGAAACGCGCCGACGCGAGCGCGGTGACACCGACGCTGCTGGCGATGGCGGCCTGCACGACGAACAGCGGCAGCGTCCGCAGCGCGGCAACCGACGCCGCGAACCCGAGCACGTCGAGCCCTAGGCCGGCGACGTAGCGCCACTGCGAAACGAGACGGCCAACACCGATGATGTCGAACCGATCCGTAGCCTGCGTCTCGGTCGCCGCCATCGACTGGAGGATCGAGCCGAATCCGTAACAGACGGCGGTGAGCGCAGCGCCCGCGAGACCGAGGATCAACGCGCCGCTGCGAACGCTTGGCGAACAGCTTCGGCGACGACCTCAGGGTGGCTGCGCTGGAGCATGTGTCCCGCTCCGTCGACGGCGACGAGGCGCGCGTCGGGCAGCGCCTCGCTGAGGCGCCGCGCCGTCGCAAACGGCACCACGCGATCCTTCGTTCCGGCAACGACCACCGTCGGCGTCGCGATGGAACCGAGGTCGTCGACGACGGCGGACATGTCGGCGACCAAACTCGCCTGCTCGACGAGGAACGTGCGCCATACCTCGCGGCCGCGCGACGCGTCCATCGACGCCAGCAGCTCTTCGCGCGTCTCGGGGTCGCGCACGTCGCGGGTCACGAGACGGCGAACCACGGGTTCACCGGCCACGAACATCGGGCGCATGAGTGCGGGGCCGACGATCGGAAGTGTCAGCACGCGGTCGAAGACGCTGATCGCGCCGGGACCAACCGACGCCAGCAACACCAATCCGCTCAGCAAGTCCGGTCGACGGCGAGCCAGTTCCAACGCGACCCCGCCGGCCCAGCTGTGGGCGACGACCACGGTCGGCGCGTCGCCGGTGCGCAACAACTCGATCAGCCATTCGACGTTGTCGTGGATGCCACCGGCCGCACGCGGGTTTTGCCCGTAGCCGGGCCGGTCCGGCGCGATGGTCTCGATCGAATCGTCGAGCGCACGCACGACGCGATGCCACGCGGCCCCTGCGCCCGGTTGGCCATGGAGCAATACCGCTCGCCGGTTGCCGCTCACGAACGCTCATTCTCGCCGACGGCGCGCGTCTCGCGCGCGCCGTCGGACAGGGTTAGTTCGCTGGCCGCTGCCGCCGCCGGACGAGCCGGCGGGTTGCAGCAGCGACAACAGCGAGCCCCGCCAGGGCGAGCGGCGTTGCGCCATCGCCGCCGGTCCTGGCCAGCACTTCACCCAACACCTGCGTGGGAAGGTGCGTGTTGGTGACGGTCGCGTTGGCTTCCCCACCACTGGCGGACACCACCGCGGGGTTGTCTCGTACCGACACGGTCCAGCTGGCTCCCGGGTTCGTCTCGTTGACGGTGTAGGTGCCGGGCTGGAGATCCGTCCACGTGAGATCGCCACCGTTCGAGCCGATGCTCTTGCAGTTGGCGGTCGGGTACGACGGACCCGTCACGCAGATCTGGAACGTCGCCGCGGGATCCGGCGTCGTGCCGTTCCAGTCGACGACCTTCGTCACAACGAGAGATCCGTGCTTGCGGGTGTTGGTGATCACCGGGACGAAGCTTGCGGCTGCGCCGTTCGCCGGCACCGTGATCTTCGCCGACGGGTTGCCCTCGATCGTCCAGTTCTCTCCCGGATTGGTCTCGCTGGCGACGTAGTCGCCCGGGATCAAGTCCGTCCACGTGACGGTGCCACCGTTGAAACCGACTGTCTTGCAATCAGCGTCGTCGGGGAACGACGGGCCCTTGATGCAGATCGAGAACGTCTTGTTCTCATTCGGCACCAGCCCGTTCCAGTCGACGGCCTTGGTGACGGACAGCGAACCGTGCTTGCGCGTGTTCGTGACGTCCGCGCTCACGGTGCCGCCGTTGGTTGGCACTGTTGCCGACGTGTCGCCGCTCGCCGTCCACTCCGTCCCGAGACCAGGCTCGCTGACGGTGTAGGCGCCGGGGACCAAACCGGACCACGTGTGCTCGAGACCGTCGGGCGACGTGAACGTCTTGCAGTTCGGAGCTGCGGGATACGACGGGCCGCTGATGCAGATCGAGAAGTCCTGACCGTCGACAGCGTCGACCCCGTTCCACGACACGTGCTTGGTCACGTGCAGAGATCCGAGCTTGCGGGTGTTGGTGATGACCGGCGCGTTGGCGGCCGCACCGCCGTTGTTGGGCACGAGCATGGCCGCAGACGGGCTGCCGACCATCGTCCACGTTGTGCCCGGATTCGTCTCGGCCGCGGTGTACGCGCCCGGGATGAGGTCGGTCCACGTGAGCGTGCCGCCGTTGGCGCCGACGCTCTTGCAGTTCGCGTCGGGATACGACGGACCGGTGATGCAGATCTCGAAGGTCTGCGCGTTGTCCGCCGTGACGCCGTTCCAGTCCACGGTCTTGGTGACCGACAGCGAACCGTGCTTGCGCGTGTTCGTGATGATCGGCGTGAGTTCTGCCGTCGAGCCGTCGCTCGGCACGACGATCGACGCCGACGGGCTACCGCCGACAATCCACGAGGTGCCGGGGTTCGTCTCCGATGCGACGTACGCACCTGGGATCAGGTTCGACCACGTAAGCGTGCCGCCGTTGTCGCCGATGCTCTTGCAGTCGGCGTCGACGGGGAACGACGGACCGGTGATGCAGATCTGGAAGGTCTGGTTGGCATCGGGTGTGACGCCGTTCCAGTCCACGCTCTTGGTGACCTGCAGCGACCCGTGCTTGCGGGTGTTGGTGATGACGGGGATCGCCTCCGCGGTACCGCCGTCATTCGGGACGGTGATGGTTCCGGTCGGGCTGCCGGCCACGCTCCACTTGTTGCCGGGAGCGGTTTCGGACGCCGTGTAGTGACCTGGGATGAGGTCGCCCCACGTGAGCGTGCCGCCGTTGGCACCGACGCTCTGACAATTCGGCTCGGCCGGGTACGACGGCCCAGTGATGCAGATCTCAAAGGTCTGCGTCGCGTCGGGCGTGACACCGTTCCACTCGACGGCTTTGGTGACCTTCAGCGAACCGTGCTTGCGCGTGTTCGAGATGACTGGGACGACTGCTGCGCTGCCGCCATTCGACGGGACCGAGATGGTCGCGGTCGGGCTTCCACCGACTGTCCACGAAGTGCCCGGGTCCGACTCGGCCGCCACGTAGTTGCCTGGGATCAGGTTCGCCCACGTCAACGTGCCGCCGTTCGAGCCGATGCTCTTGCAGTTGCCGTTCGGATACGACGGACCGGTGATGCAGATCTCGAACGTCTTGGTCGCGTCAGGAGTGACACCGTTCCAATCGACGCTCTTCGTGACCTGCAGTGAGCCGAGCTTGCGCGTGTTCGTGATGGTTGGCGTGAGCTCTGCCGTCGAGCCTTCGGTCGGCACCGAGATGACGCCCGAAGGGCTACCGGTGACCGCCCAGCTGGTGCCGGCGTTGTTCTCCGACGCCGTGTAGTTGCCCGGGATCAGATCGGTCCAGGTCAACGTGCCGCCGCTGGAGCCGATGCTCTTGCAGTCACCCGCGGGATAGGACGGGCCGGTGATGCAGATGTTGAACGTCTGGCTCTGGTCCGGCGTGACGCCATTCCAGTCGACGGCCTTGGTGACCTTCAGCGAGCCGAGCTTGCGAGTGTTGGTGATGACGGGCACCACTTCGGCGCTCGCGCCATTCGACGGCACGCTGATGGTTCCGGTCGGGCTGCCGCTCATCGTCCAACTCGAGCCCGGGTTCGTCTCGGTGGCGACGTAGTCACCTGGGATCAGGTTTGACCACGTGAGGGTGCCGCCGTTGTAGCCGGCGGTCTTGCAGTTGCCGTTCGGATACGACGGACCAGTAATGCAGATCTCGAACGTCTGATTGACGTTCGGCGTGACACCGTTCCAGTCGACGTTCTTGGTCACCTGCAACGAACCGAGCTTGCGCGTGTTCGTGATGACCGGGACGTTCGTGGCGCGCCCACCGTTGGTCGGAACGCTGATGACGCCCGTCGGGCTGCCGGCGACGGTCCATGCTGTGCCGGGGTCCGACTCGGTCGCCACGTAGTTACCTGGGATCAAGTTCGTCCACGTCAACGTCGCGCCGTCGAAGTCGACGGTCTTGCAGTTGCCGGTCGGATACGACGGACCAGTGATGCAGATCTCGAACGTCTTGGACTGCGACGGCGTGACGCCGTTCCAGTCGACGTTCTTCGTCACTTGCAGCGAACCGAGCTTGCGCGTGTTCGTGACTCCGGCGGCCGTCGTCGTCTGGCCGGCGTTGACGGTCGCGGTCGCGCCGTCTCCCCCGCTCACGACCCACGACGTCCCGGGGTTGGTTTCGGTTACGACGTAATCGCCGTGCAGCAGGTCGCTCCACGTGAGCTTGCCGCCGCTCGATCCGATGGTCTTGCAGTTCGGCGTCACGGGATACGACGGACCGGTGATGCACAACTCGAAGCTCTGGCCGGCGTCCGGCGTTACGCCGTTCCAGTCGACGGTCTTCGTCACGTCGAGCGACCCGCGCTCGGTGTTGGTGAACGTGCAGGCAAAGTTGTGCCCGGCGTCGACGGGATACGTGACCGTGAACGAGCAGTCGCCGCTCTTCGACGTGAAGTCGAAACCACTCTTCGGCGACTCAGCGACGACGTAGTCGCCAGCCTGCAGTGCCGTCGTGAACGACACGTATCCGGCGCCGGTCGTGGTGA
The DNA here is from genome assembly GCA_041166285.1 of Actinomycetota bacterium. GTDB lineage: Bacteria > Actinomycetota > Acidimicrobiia > Acidimicrobiales > JACCXE01 > JACCXE01. The sequence goes on from JBEEFR010000049.1 coordinate 6,403, forward strand.
CGTGCTCGCCGCCAACCGGTGCACCCGGTCCCGTGAGCGTGAAGGTCCAACCCGCTTCGTTGCCGCTCGGCACCGTCACCTTGCTGACCTTGGCGACGGCGGGCTCGAAGGTGTTGGTGAAGGTGACGCCACCGTTGGCGCCGCCACCGCAGTCCGGCAGCGCGATCGTCAACACCTGGTTCGGTTGTGACGCCCAGTGATCCGCGGCCTGTTCGACGATCGTGAACGTTGTGGTCGTACCGGTCGCGGGTGCGGCCAGGCTGCCACTACCAGAGGTGTTCGGCGACGTAATCGAAATGGGAATCGAGCCGAGCTTCGTCAGACCGGTCGTCGACTTGTCGCCGTTCGAGCCGGCGTACACGTCGAAGACAAACGCCTGCGTGCCCGTGACACCCGACGGGATGTTCTTGTGCACCGCCACGTTGAGCGTGGCGCCGCTCGTAAGGTCGACGTGCGCCGATGCGCTCGTCGCGAAGCCACCGGCGGCGACGAGATTGGCGGTGTCGCTCAGCTTCTTGTTGTCCGCGGTTGTGACCACGGCGGGCCCGTCGGCGGTGATGGTCTTGTTGAACGTGACCGACCCGTCGCCCGAGAGCACCGGCGAAGTCCACACGAGCGGGCCGACGGTCGACGTGTTCACCACGTAACCGCCGAGCGTCCCGACCGTGCCCGACGTCGACGTCAGCTTGAAGTGGAACCCGCTGCTGATCGACTCGGTGTCGACGATGCTGGCGGTCGTGTTGGCGCCCGCGCTGACCGACACGGTGGCGTTGGCGGAAACCGTCGTCGTTTGCGGGATCGCAACGTTGGTGACCTCGTCGAGGTACGTGCCGGTGGCGACGTCGTTGAACGACGTGGCGGTTCCGGCGGGCACCGTACCGATGAAGTCGATGATCTTGGCGGTCGAGAACGCCGGAACGGCGACAGTGTTGGTGAGGTGCGTCGGAGAGCCGGCGGACTCCGTCGGTGTCACCTGCGTGGTCTGCGTCGCACCCGCGTACACCTTGTCGGTGACGGTTGTGGTGATCGAACGTGCCGCCGGGTTCGTGGCGTACACGTGCGTCAGCAGAGTGATCGTGCTCGGGTCGGCCGCGACCTTCGTCCACGACACAGTGATTGTGACATTGCTACTTATGCGGCCGTCCCCGAGACACGAATTTGTGAAGTCAACGGCGCCCGGCTGCGAGCTCTTGGTGAGGTTCCAAACGGAGTCCAGCACTTGGCTCGCCGTCATGTCCTTGGTGAGGGACTGCGGGGCGATCTGGTTGACGGGAATAGAAAGCGTTTTCTTGCTGCCGCCGAGGGCGGCCTGCTCGAACATGTAGGACTGCAGCGACGAGCCCGGATACAGGTGCGACGTCAGCGCGAGACGCTGGTACCAGTCGATGACACACGTCGTGCCCTTGTTCTGGTGGATCGTGAAGTCGCGATAGATCACCGTGTCGGTGCCGCCACCGAAGGGTGACGCGGCGGTGCCCTTGGTCGACATCGCGCCGGCGCTCACCGTGCAGCTGGCGTCGGACTTTGCGACGTTGACGAGGCCTGCGGACAGCACGTCGTAACCGACCTTGCCGCCGGTGATGCCGTCAGCGGCGAGGCTCACCTTGTAGTTCGTCGACGCGTCGACCTGCGTTCCCGCGGTCGTGGTCAGCCGATGCGGCACGAGGTCGAGCTCGTTCCACGACTTGCCGAGGTTGCCCGTGGTGTACATGGCGTCGGGGCAGATGAACTTTCCGGCGATCGGCAACGAAGTGCCGGCAGTGAGGCGACACGCCTCGAGCGTGAACGCCACGTGCACCGGTTCGTCCGCGGGATCGGAGAATGCGTGCGCCAACGACGGGACAAGCCACGTCAACATTCCTGCGATGACCGCCACCGCGGCGAACACCTGCAACACCCTGCGTCCAACCGATGCGTGCATCACTGCCTCCTCGGGCCCGGGCAGTTATCACCCGGTCCCCTCGGCAGTACCGATCGACCGCAAACTCAAAGATTTGGCCAACGCACCCACAAATCTCAAGAAAATGAGAAATTGGTGTTAGACGTTTTCGGGGAAGTGGCACGCGGCCCAGTGGCCAGGCGCCTTTTCTTCCAACGGCGGCGCGACGGTGCGACACACGTCTTGTGCCTTCCAGCAACGGGTGTGGAAACGACACGCGGGCGGCGGGTCCGCGGGCGACGGAGGATCGCCAGAGAGAATGATCCGCTCGCGCGACCGCTCCTTGATCGGATCAGGGATCGGTACCGCCGACAGAAGCGCGTTCGTGTACGGGTGTTTCGGTCGCTCGAACAGGTCGTCCTGCCCGGCCCTTTCCACGATCTGGCCGAGGTACATCACGCCGACGCGGTCGGCGATGTGTCGCACGACGGAGAGGTCGTGCGCGATGAACAGGTACGTCAGGCCGAGGCGGCTCTGGAGGTCTTCGAGCAGGTTGATGATCTGCGCTTGAATCGAAACGTCCAACGCCGAAACCGGTTCGTCGAGCACCACCAACTTGGGGTCGAGCGCGAGGGCGCGGGCGACGCCGATGCGCTGGCGCTGCCCTCCGGAGAACTCGTGCGGGTAGCGGCGGCCGTGCTCCTTGGCGAGGCCACACAGTTCGAGCAGTTCGTCGACGCGCTCCATGGCCTGGGGCCGCGACCGGCCGGCGATGATGAGGGGCTCCGAGACGATCTGGCGGACGGTCATGCGCGGGTTGAGCGAGGCGTAGGGATCCTGGAAGACGATCTGCAGGTCGGAGCGCAGCGCGCGCGTCGCGCGTTTTCCGAGCGGCAGGATGTCGTTCCCGTCGAGTTCGACCGTGCCCGCGGTGGGTTTCAGCAGCTTCAGGATCAACCGCGCCGTAGTCGATTTGCCGCAACCCGACTCGCCGACGAGGCCAAACGTCTCCCCCGCGGCGATGTCGAAGCTGACGCCGTCGACCGCGTGCACCTGCCCGACGCGCCGGCGCAACAGCGCACCTTTCGTGACCGGGAAGTACTTCGTCAGATCGCGCACGGACAAAAGCGTCGTCATGGCGCGTTCGCCTCGCTGTCGGTGCGCGCCTGTTCCGCGGCCTTGACCGCGGGCGCCCACGCGTCGGGTTCGTTGGTCAGCCGCTCGGTCGGTGAAAGCCATCCGGGTTCCAACGCGAAGTGGCAGCGAGCGTGGTGTTGCGCGGCGACCGCGAGCAGCTTCGGCTCACTGAACGCGCACAGCTCTTCGGAGTAGGGGCAGCGGGGATGAAACCGGCAGCCACTCGGCGGATGGATCATCGACGGGGGCGATCCCGCGATCGGGCGCAAGGGGCCCATCCGCTTCATGTCGAGACGCGCGATCGATTCCAGCAGGCCCCACGTGTAAGGCATCCGCGGGCGGTAGAAGACTTCCTCGACCCCGCCGTGCTCGACGACCTGCCCGGCGTACATCACCGCGACGCGATCGGCCATTCCTGCGATGACGCCGAGGTCGTGCGTGATCATCACGATCGACGAGTGGGTCTCGTCGGCGGCCTTCTCGAGCACGTCGAGGATTTGCGCCTGGATCGTCACGTCGAGCGCAGTGGTCGGCTCGTCGGCGATCAACAGGTCGGGGTCGCACGCGATCGCCATGGCGATCATGGCGCGCTGGCGCATACCGCCGGAGAACTGGTGCGGATAATCGTCGGCACGCGCTTCAGGGCGCGGGATGCCGACGAGCTTGAGCATGTCGACGGCGCGCGTCCGAGCCTCGTCCTTGCTCACGTCGTTGTGCACGCGCACGATTTCCGCGATTTGCTGGCCGATCGTGTAGACGGGATTGAGCGACGTCATCGGATCTTGGAAGATCATCGAGATTTCGCGGCCGCGCACCTGACGCAGCCGCTCGTCGCTCATCGTCAGCAGGTTCTCGCCCTTCCACAGGATCTCGCCCGACTCGATCCGTCCGGGGGGCATCGGGATGAGCCCGAGGATCGTCATCGCGGTTACCGACTTGCCCGATCCCGACTCCCCCACGATCCCGAACACCTCGCCCGGATTGACATGGAAGGTGACACCGTCGACGGCAGTGACGACCCCGGCGTCGGTGTGGAACCACATCCGCAGGTCGCGGACCTCGAGCAGCGGCGCCATCAGCGCAGCCTGGGATCGAGCGCGTCGCGCAGGCCGTCACCCATGAACACGAACGCCATCACCGTGATGAAGATGGCAGCGCCCGGAAAGAACAACAGGCCGGGCGCGGTGAACAGGTAGGCGCGGCCCTGGGCGATCATGAGGCCCCACGCCGGCGTCGGCTCCGTGACGCCCACGCCGAGGAACGACAGCGCGGCTTCGGACAACACGGCCGTGCCGACGAAGATCGTCGCGTAGACGATGATCGGCTGGATCGCGTTCGGGAGGATGTGGCGCGTGATGATGCGCCAGTCGCCGCATCCCGCGGCGCGCGCCGCCTCGATGTACTCGAGCTCTTTGATCTGGAGGATGCTGCCGCGGAAGAGGCGGGCGAAGGGCATCCAGCCGAGCGCGCCGAGCACGATGATGACGGTCCACAGCGATCGCCCGATCACCGTGATCAGGACGATGGCCGCGAGGATGTACGGGAACGCGAGGAAGACGTCGGTGATCCGCATCAGGAACCCGTCGAGCTTGCCGCCGTAGAACCCGGCGACGGCACCGGCCGCCAGGCCCATGACGAGCGCCAGGGTCACCGACGCGAGACCAACCTGCAAAGAAATGCGCGACCCGTACACAACGCGCGTGTACACGTCCCGACCGAGAGGGTCCGTGCCAAACCAGTGCGCGGCTGACGGCGCCAGCTTGCCCTCGAACTCGATGCTCTTGTAGTCGATGAAGGTGATGACCGGCGCGAGCACTGCGGCGAGCACCTCGATGACGATGATCGCCAAGCCGGCGACAGCGAGCTTGTTCTTGCGGAAGCGCCGCCAGATCTCGGTGCGCTGCGACAGCTCCGGGGCGAGCGAGTCCGCGGCCTGCGGGTCTCGGATCAGTACGTCAGCGGGAACCTCGGCGCTCTGGCCGCCGGCCGCAGGTATCCGCGGCGCCGTCATGCCGCGTCACCCCCGTAACGGATCCTGGGGTCGAAGAACGCGTAGCTCAGGTCGACCAACAGGTTGATGACGACGTACGCGACCACGAGGACGAGCGTGAGTCCCAACACGACCGGTGCGTCGAGACTCTGCGCGGCCCGCGCCACCGTGCCGCCCATCCCCGGCCAGTTGAAGACACTCTCGGTGAGCACTGCGGAACCGATGAGGCTCGCCAAGTCGAGGCCGATCAGCGTGACGACAGGGATCATCGCGTTCTTCAGTCCGTGCTTGAGGATGACGCGCCGTGGTGTCAGGCCTTTGGCCACGGCGGTGCGCATGTAGTCGGCGCGCAGCACTTCGAGCATCGTCGTACGCGTCATCCGCGCCACCACTGCGGTCGACACCGACGCCAAGGTGACGGCCGGCAGGAGGAGGTACTTCCACTCGCCCGCGCTGGGGATGAACCCGAGGTACCACTTGTTCGGCCCGATCCCCGACGTCGGGAATCGCATCCATGCCGGGAAGTTGTGTTGGAACGCGTACACGCCGAGCGCGTACTGGAAGAGGTATCCGAGCACGAAGACCGGCACGGCGACGAGCATGGTCGTACTCACGGTTACGAACGTGTCGAGGAACGAGTACTGCTTGACCGCCGAGATGATGCCGGCGGTCAAGCCGATCAGGATCTCGATGAGGATCGCCCACATCGCCAGCCGCAGGCTGTTCGGTGCGGTCTGCTTCAAGATGTCGTTGACCGAACGTCCCTGCTTGTAGGAACGGCCGAGGTCGCCGTGCGACACGTTCTTCAGGTAACGCCCGTAGCGAACGAGCACCGGCTGATCGAGCCCGTACTTCTGGGTGATCTGCGCGCGCACAGTGGCGCTCGATGCCCGTTCGCCGATGAGCGTTTCGATCGGGTTGCCCCGGACCATGAACGCGAGGAACAGCAGCGTCATGGCCCCCCAAACCACAGGGACGATCAGCAGCACACGGCGGAGCGTGTAGCCGGCCACGGGATTACGCCTTAGACAGCCACATGTCCTCGTAGGAGAAGAAGTCGAGCGGGCTTTGCACGACGTTGTGCAGCTTCGAGCTCCACGCCACCTGGCCGGCGTACCAGTTCAGCGGCACCGCAACGCGGTCCTTGTTCAACACGAGGTCCTCCGCCTCCCGGTACTTCGCGCCGGCGTCTGCGTCGGTCTTGGCGGCACGTGCTTCGGTGATCAGCTTGTCGAAGGCCGGGTTGTCGTACTGCGTGAGGTTGTCGGAACCGATGCCCGACGAGTCGAACAGTGGGAACAACATGTTGTCGTAGGCCACGTAGTCCGCGATCCAACCTGCGCGCAGGAACATGCCTGGCGGATTGTTCTTGCGGATCGACGAGAAGTACGTCGTACCGTCGCGCCCGTCGGGCGTCGCCTTGATGCCGATGGTGGCGAGGTTGGCCTGGATGATGGAGGCGTTGTCGCCATGGCCGAGGCCGATACCGAAGTTGAGCTTGATGTCGAGGCTCGACGCCTTCTTGCCGGTCGCGGCTTCCCAGTCGGCGAGGTATTTCTTCGCCGCCGTCAGATCCTGGTTCGGAATCTTGTCGAGGCCAGGCTTCTGCCCGGGGATCCCTGGCGGCGCGATCGCCGTCGCCACCTTGCGCGACCCGTTGTAGACCTTGTTGATCATCTCGGTCTTGTTGATCGCCGCAGTTATGGCCTGACGAAGCTTCACGTTCTCCGGACCACCCACGACCGGATCCTTCATGTTGAAGCCCCAGTAGTAGAGGCCGAGGATCGGCTTGTCGGCGAGGCGGTTGACCGTGCCGTACTTCGCCTTCGCTTCGGCGAACTTGGTCGACGGGACGTAACCGGTTTCGCCGCCGCCGCTTTCGAAGGTGGTCCAGGACGTGTCCTGCGCGCCTTCGCCGTTGAACTCCTTGAAGATGATCTTGTCGATGTACGGCTTGTGACCGAGGGTGTACAGGTCGTTGCGTACGAGCGTCAGGTTGTCTTGCGGCTTGTGCGCTTCGAGCATCTTGTACGGACCGTTGCCGATCATCACGCCCTTCTCGTAGTCGACGGTCTTGTCGACGGTCAGGGTGCCGTTCTTCGTGACGTCTTTCTCGTCGAGCGGAGCGAACGCGAGGTGCGAAACGATCTTGTCGGCGAAGTTCAGGGGCGCGTCCAGCGTCATCTTCAACGTCATTGCGGCGTCGTCGGCCACGAGGCCCGTCATGGTCTTGGCCTTACCGGCGGCGACGTCGGCCGATCCCTGGATCTTCAGGTTGTCGGTCACGTGGTAGCTGACCTCGGACGCGAGCGCCGGGTTGATCAGGCGGTTCCACGAGAAGGCGAAGCTGCTCGGCAGCACCGGGTCACCGTTGCTGAACTTCACGCCTTTCTTGACGTGGAAGGTCCACTCGGTGAAGTCGGCGTTGTGGTCGATCGCCGACGCAACGCTGTTCTCGAGCTGACCCGTCTTCGGATTGGTCTTCGTCAACTCGTTCCAGATGAGCTGCCCTGGCTGTGAGTCCTGGACCGCCGCCGCGAGGTTGGGGTCGAGATGGTCGGGTGACGCGCCAGAGAAATTCTGGAGGTCGGTGAGCGTGCCGCCGAAAATAGGCTTGCCCTCGGATTTCGCGGCAGTGGTCGGCGCCGATCCGTTGTTGTCTTTGCTCCCGCCGCAAGCAACCCCAAACATCGCAATGCTCACGATTAGGGCTGCTGACACGAAACCGCGCCGTCGAATCACTTGTGTCCTCCTGGTTTGAGACACCGGAGTCCTACCCAAGAAAAGGCTCGTTAATGCGTCCAATGCCATTTGGGGATGTTCCATGCAGGACCGAGCGCGTCGAAACCATTCGGCGACACGCCGACGAGGGCGTCGCGCACGGCGACGACCGGACGCTCGCGCCACAGAGGCAGCTCGAGTCCTTCGCTCACGACCTTACGACGCAGCGCGGTGGCAGCTGACGGATCCCCCGCGTCGGCGGCCTTCGCCAGCGCGGCGTCGACCGCGGCGTAGCTGCACGTCCAGCACGGCGTCGGCGTGGTGGGTTGCAGGCGCAGCAGCACGTCGAAGTCGCTGGAGGCGTAGGCGCGGAGGACCTCGTCGAACTCGCCTTGGCGCAGGTCGAAGTCGAAGCCCGCCTTGTGGGCCTTGCGCTGCATGGCGTGCACCAGCACCCCGCCGGGCAACGACTCCTGCGCCACGGTGAACGACGGCGTGGCCGGGAACGGCGGCTTGCTGGGATCACTCGTGCTCGCGCCGCCTCCGCTCCACGCTGCCTCGTCGCGCAGCAGGACGTCGGTAAACCGCGAGGCGTTGGCGCCCGCGAGGAGGAACAGTCGCTGGTCGAGGTTCAGGCGTGACGGGTTGGCCACAAGCGCCGCAGTCCATCCGCCCTTGGCCGCGTCGCCTGTCATGACGTGTGCGTGCTCGACTCGGCGCAGCCGTGCGGTACGACCGGTGAACGCCGGCGGCGCGATCACGTCGAGCTCGCCGCGGTTCATCAGACGCGCCGCGATCTCGGGATCAGGCACGAGCACGAAGTGGACTTCGGTGATCTCCGGTCGCTCGCCGGAGTATCGGTCGTTGGCCACGAGGATGACCTCGAGGCCCTTCGTGTAGGCGCCGACCTTGTACGGACCGCCGAACACGCCGTCATGTGGTGGGCCGATGGTTTCGAGCCCAGACCACAGGCGACGCCAACCCGGCAGCTTCTGCGTGAAGTGAACGACGATCGTGCCGGTGTTCGTGGGATCGTCGATCGACGCGACGAACCGCGAATCCATCGTGCGCCGCAGGTCCGACACGGTGATCGGGACGCCGTCGGACCACTTCGCCGCTCGAAGGCGGAACCGCGCGCTGGTGGCGCCGGGATCGGTTTTGTCCGTGCCGCGTTGCACGAGGCTCGGCACCCACTTGCCATCGGGCGACGCCTTGAACAGCTGCGGGTACACGAGCGAACGGATCGCCGCGCCGCCGTAGGTATTGGCGGACGGGTCCGGCGGAGTCCACACGCCGACGCGTACCGCCTTCGCGGGTGCGCCGGTGGTGCTCGTGGTACTGACGGTCGGGCTCGACGACTGCCCGTTGCACGCGCCGAGGAGCAGCGCGAGCGCGACCAACGCGCGCTTCACGCGTCTATTGCATGCGGAGGGCGAGGATCAGCGTGGTGAAGCCGAAGGCGAGCGCCGCCGCGATGGTGATGCGGTCGAGGTTGCGCTCCACAACCGTTGAGCCCGCAGCGACGGAACCCATGCCGCCGAACATGTCCGAGAGGCCACCGCCGCGCCCGCTGTGCAGCAGGATCAGCACGATCAGCAGCAACGAGACCGCAACGTGTACGCCGATGATGACCCACGTAACCGCGGTGATGGTGGCGAGCAGCACGGGCGAAGAGATTAGTAGCTCGCGATGGCCGCGAAGTCATCGGCTTCGAGGCTGGCGCCGCCGACGAGGGCGCCGTCGATGTCGGCCATCGCCATCAGTTCTTTGATGTTGCCCGGCTTGACCGACCCGCCGTACTGCACGCGCACGCCCGCGGCCGCCTCGGCGCCCGCCACGTCGGCGACGACGCTGCGGACCACCTTGCACATCGCTTGGGCGTCGTCGGCGGTCGCCGTCTGGCCGGTGCCGATGGCCCAGATCGGTTCGTACGCGATCACGAGTCGGGCGACATCGGCCGGCGACACACCGGCGAGCCCGGCGCGTACCTGCCCGTCGACCTTCGACTCGGCGTTGCCGGCGTCGCGTTCCTCGAGCGTTTCGCCGCAGCACATGATCGGCGTCATCCCGTGCTTCAGGATCGCTTTCACCTTCTTGTTCACCATCTCGTCGGTCTCGGCGAACAACTCGCGCCGCTCGGAGTGACCGCAGATGACGAGCTGCACGTTGAGCTTCGCCAGGAACGCCGGACTCACTTCGCCGGTGAACGCGCCCTTCTCTTCCCAGTGGCAGTGCTGCGCGCCGAGCAGGATCGACATGTTGTCGACGTCGATGAGTGTCTGGAGCGCGCGCAGGTCAGTGAACGGCGGGTGCACGGAGACGTCGACGTTCTTGTAGATCTCCGTGTCGAGGCGGAAGTTGAGCTTCTGGATGACGCGGATCGCTTCGAGGTGATCGTGGTGCATCTTCCAGTTGCCGCTGATGATCGGCTTTCGGTCAGGCATGGGGGTGCACTCCGTTACGCAGGGCCTTGAGGCCGGGCAGGTCACCCTGCTCGATGAGTTCGAGCGACGCGCCACCGCCGGTTGAGATGTGGTCGATGTACTTGTCGAGTTTGAACTGCGCCACCGCGGCCGCGCTGTCGCCGCCGCCGATGACGGTGAAGGCGCGGTCGGCGTCGGCGCACGCCTGCGCGACTGCGCGCGTGCCGGACGCGAACCGCTCGTCTTCGAACACACCCATCGGCCCGTTCCACAACACCGTGCGCGCCGTGGCGACGACGTCGGCGAAAATGGCGCCGCTGTAGGGGCCGATGTCCATGCCCTTCCACCCGTCGGGCAGGTCGACGCCGAGGGTTGCGACCTGGGTGCCGTCGGGGCTGAGCGCGATGACGTCCTCGGGAAGCACGATGTTCTTACCGCTGGCGAGCAGTCGCTTGCAGGCGTCGATCTGGTCGGCCTGCAGGAGTGAGTCGCCGACCTTGTGCCCTTGCGCCGCCAGGAACGTGAAGCACATCCCGCCGCCGATCACGAGGGCGTCGACCTTGTCGAGCAGCGCGTTGATCACGCCGAGCTTGTCGGAGACCTTCGAGCCGCCGAGGATCGCCACGAAGGGCTTCGCTGGCTTCGCCAGCACACCGCCGAGCACGTCGACTTCTTTCGCCAGCAGCCGGCCGGCGGCGCTCGGGAGGAACCGGGGCGGACCGACGATGCTGGCGTGCGCGCGGTGCGACGCGCCGAACGCGTCGTTGACGTACGCGTCGATGCCGTCGATCAACTGGTCGACGAAGTGCGGGTCGTTCGCTTCCTCGCCGGCGTCGTACCGGAGGTTCTCGCGCAGCTGCACGTCGGGCGCCAGTTCCTTGAGCCGCGCGCGGATCGCGTCGACGGAATACTTCGGGTCGGGCAAGCCCTTCGGGCGGCCGAAGTGCGTGCAGGCGACGACGTCGGCGCCGTTGTTCGTGAGGTAGTTGAGTGTCGGCAGCGCGGCGCGGATGCGGAGGTCGTCGGTAATGACGCCGTCCTGCACCGGCACGTTGAAATCACAGCGGACGAGCACGCGCTTGCCCGAGACGTCACCGAGGTCTTCGAGGACGGGCACCCCGTCGGCGGGGTTCACTGCGCTACTTGCCGGCGGTGATGCGAACCAGGTCGACGAGCCGGTTCGAGTAGCCCCACTCGTTGTCGTACCAGCCGAACACCTTGACGAGGTTGCCGAGCACCATCGTGAGCGGCGCGTCGAACGTGCAGCTCGCCGGTGAGCCGACGATGTCGGAGCTGACGATCGGCGCTTCGCTGTAGACCATCACGTCGGCGAGCGAACCCTTTTCCGACGCGACGCGGAACGCGTCGTTGATCTCTTCCTTGCTCGCCTCACGATTGAGGATCGCAGTGAAGTCGGTAATCGATCCGTCGGGCACGGGCACGCGCAGCGAGGTGCCGTCGAGCTTGCCCTTCATCGCCTCGAGCACGAGGCTTGTGGCGCGGGCCGCACCGGTGGACGTCGGGATCACGTTGACGGCCGCGGCGCGGGCTTCGCGCAGGTCCTTGCTCGGCCCGTCGACGAGCGCTTGCGTACCGGTGTAGGCGTGCACCGTCGTCATGAGGCCGCGCTCGACGCCGAACGCGTCGTCGAGGACCTTCACCATCGGGACGAAGCAGTTCGTCGTGCACGACGCGTTGGAGATCACCTTGTGCTGCTCGCGGTCGAACGTGTCGTCGTTGACGCCGACGACGAACGTGGCGTCGGCACCGGCGCTTGGCGCGCTGACGACCACGAGCGGCGCGCCCGCTTCGAGATGCGCGGCCGCCTGCTCGCGGGAGCTGAACACGCCGGTCGACTCGACGACGACGTCGACGCCCAGGTCGCCCCACGGGATCTTCGCGGGGTCGCGCTCGCCGAGGACCTTGAGGGTGTCGCCGTTGACCTTGATGCCTTCGTCGACCACTTCCACGTCGACGCCGTCCCAGCGGCCGAGCACCGTGTCGTGCGTCAGCAAATGCGCCGCCAGGGTCGTCGGCGTGAACGGGTCGTTGGCGGCGACGAAGTCGAAGTCGGCGCCCGTCTGCTTCGCGGCGCGGAAGAAGTTGCGGCCGATGCGGCCAAAGCCGTTGATGCCGACGCGAATAGCCATGTCTCTGAGAACTCCTTGGTCGTGTTCTGTATGCCTATCCGACCAGATCGGCGAGGGTTTTCGCCAGTTGGGCGGGATCGTGAGCGGGCACGTCGAAGCGCGCAATCGGCGCGCGCACGATGCGCTGGTGCGAAGGAAGGTGGCCGTCGGCCATATGGGTGTTTTCGTCCACCACGACGACATCGGCGGTGACGCCATGGTCGGCCAAGGCGGAGAGGTGGTCGGCCAGCGTGAGCGCCGCGGTGCTGCGCACGCCGCGGAGGTTGGCGACGAAGACCGTGCGGGCCGGCGCGGCGTGGAGCGCGGCGCTGATGTCGGGCACGGCGAGCACGGCGAGCAGGCTCGTGTGCAGCGAACCGGGGCCGATCACGATTTGGTCGGCGGCGGCGATGGCGTCGAGGGCGGCGGTGGGCGTGAACGGCGCCGGCGGGTCGAGACGGACCTTGGCGATTCCTTGCGCGTGGTCGACTTGGACCTGGCCGCGCACCTCCGTGCCGTCTTGCAGGTCGGCCACGAGGTCGACGGGTTCGACCGTCGCCGGCAGCACCGTGCCGTGCGCCCCGAGGAGGCGGCCGGTCTCGGCGAGGGCGGCGACGAAGTTGCCCGTCGCCGAGGTGAGGCCGGCGATGAGGAGGTTGCCGAGCGGGTGGCCGTCGAGCTCGCCGGCGTCGAAGCGGTGCTCGAAGGCGCGGGCGAACAGCGAGTCGTCGTCGGTGAGCGCGTGCAGGCAGTGACGCAGGTCGCCGGGTGCGGGGATGCCGAGCTCGGCGCGGAGTCGACCGCTGCTGCCGCCGTCGTCGGCCACCGATACGACCGCCGTGATCTGTCCGGCGTAGTGGCGGGCCGCGCGAAGGGTCGTCGCCAGGCCGTGGCCGCCGCCGAGGGCGACGACGTGCGGACCATCGGCGCGTTCGTCCTCCGTCATCCCCGTCGGGCTCATTTCTGCACGTCTCTGTGGGCGATGTTCACGTCGTACCCGCGCGCCTCGATCAACCCGCAGAGCGCGTTGGCAATGGCGACGGAGCGATGCCGGCCGCCAGTGCAGCCGATGGCGATCGTGAGGTACGCCTTGCCCTCGTCGACGTAGGCCGGCAGCAGCAGGGCGAGCAGCTCGTCGGTGCGCTTCAGGAACTCCTTGGCGGCGGGTTGGCCGAGCACGTAGTCACGCACGTCGCTGTCGAGACCGGTGTGCGGCCGCAGTTCGGGAATCCAGTGCGGGTTCGGGAGGAAGCGGCAGTCGAACACGAGGTCGGCGTCGCGCGGCAAGCCGTGGCTGTATCCGAAGGACACCACTGCGATGCGCAGGCCCACGTCGGGGCGGGCGTGGTCGGTGAAGAGGTCGAGGATGCGCTCGCGCAACTGGTGGACGTTGAGGTCACTCGTGTCGACGACGACGTCGGCGAGTTGGCGCACCGGTGCGAGCAGCGCGCGCTCGACGGCGATGGCGCCTTCGACGCCTTCGCCTTCGATCGGGTGCCGTCGGCGCGTGCCTTCGTAGCGACGCACGAGCACGTCGTCGTTGGCGTCGAGGTACAGGACGCGCACGGGCGTCCCGCTCGAGCGCAGGTCGCGAATCGCGTCGTCGAGCCCACCGAGTTCGGTGCCGCTGCGGCCGACGACGAGCACGATGCGGTCCGTCCCGCCCGGTCGGGCGACGAGGTCCACGACGCGCCCGGCGAGTTCCGGCGGCAGGTTGTCGACCACGAACCACCCGGCGTCCTCGAACACCGCCGCGGCCGTCGACCTCCCCGCCCCCGACATCCCGGCAACCACGACCAGTTCACCCACGAATCCCAGTGTTACACCCCCCTGCTTTACTGGCCGACAGCCCTTCCCCTCCCCGTACCGCCGGCGCCCGCGGGCGCCGTTTGGCGCGAACAGTCGCCGTGCCCGCCCTTTGGCGCGGAATGGAGGAACAGGATGGACTTTGAGGCGGAGGCGCGACTGCTCGCGGTTGCCGCGACGCAATTTGGCGTATTCACAACCGACCAGGCTCGCGAAGCCGGTTTAGGGCGATCGACGGTTCGTACTCGCGTCGAGAAAGGCGTGTGGCAACGAGTCCACCGCCGCGTCTATTTCGTCGGCGGGCACGCGATGACCCAAGGTGCGACTCATCTCGCGAGCGTGTTGGCGGGACCGACCGGCACACGGTCGTCGCATCGAGCGGGCGCATGGATCTGGGGCATGACGCAACATCCGCAAAAGCCCGAGATCACGACGACCGCGTCTCGGTCCCGCATCTCTGGTGTCCGCTGCCATTTCACGGAGACCGAATTGGGAGAGCCGGAGATACATCGGGGAATTCCCGTGACGTCAGCAGCGGAGACCCTGCTCGACCTCGGTGGAGTTGTGTCGATCGCGCAGGTGCGCGACGCACTCGACCGAGGCATCGCGAACCGCGTCGTCACGCCGATGGATGCGCTCGCGGAGTTGCGTCGCCGCGGAGGAATTGGGGTTCGTGGCACCGCGCCGTTACGTGCGCTCCTCGATGCCAGCGGTGTAAGTGGCAGTCACCACCCGTCGGTGTTGGAGGCGAAGACTCGCCGGCTCATCAAGCGCGCCGGCTTGCCACAACCGGAATGCGAGCTGGTCGCTGGGGTGAACGGCGAATACCGGCTCGATTTCGTTTGGCCCGAGCTGATGCTCGTCGTCGAGGTCGACGGGTGGATGTATCACTCGTCGTTCGAAGCGTTTCACTGCGACAAGACGCGCAAGAACGCTCTCACGATCGGCGGGATGTGCTTCCTGAACTACACGTGGATCCACGTCACGCGCACGCCGCGGACCGTCATTGAAGAGATTCGCATCGCGTACGCCGCGCGGTCCGCGGCGCTCTTTGGCGCCTAAAGGCGACCCTGTCGCCGGTTCGCTCCATAGGGCGTCGCTAGGTGGCGGGTTTGTCGGCGCGGAGGTAGAGGAGGCGGGGGATGTCGGCGGCGTCGCGGTATTCGTCGGCGATGGCGAGGAAACCGTCGGGTGGCGCGGGTTCGAGCATGCGGCCGAGCACGAGGCCGGCGTCGATGAGGGCGTTGACGTAGACGGACAGCGGGCGGTGCACGAACGGGAGGTGCACGCCCGGGTGGATCTCCTCGACGGAGTGGTCTTCGACGAGGTAGGGCCCGATGCGCCAGTACTGCTCGTCGAGGTCGACGTCGATCACCCACCCCGACCCCGGCGTCTGCAGCAACGGGTGGTTGAGGAAGAAGCAGAACCGACCGCCGGGTGTGAGGACGCGCGCCACCTCGTTAATCGCCGCCGGTGCGTCGTCGATGTGTTCGAACACGAGACACGCGACCACCGCGTCGAACGCGCCATCGCGAAACGGCAACGGTTCGGCCAGCGATCGCGCGTACAACGCTCCCCCGCCGCGGATCAACGCTTCGACGATCTGCGATCGCGTCGGGTCGACACCGACCGCGAGCGACGCCCCGCAGTCCGCAACCGCCAGCCGCGCGATCTGCCCCTCGCCGCATCCGACGTCGAGGACGCGCGCCCGACCGGCCAACTCGGCGCGCGCCAACGGCAAGATCTGCTCCTCGTATTCGGGATCAGCGCCGTCGGTGAACCCCGACTGCCACCAGTCGCTGTTCTGCTCCCACAGGTCGTCGGCCACGTCCGGAATCTACGGTGATGTTCGTGGAGCACGAGACTTGTGACGCCTGCGGGTTCGACGGCGCTCTGTACAGCGACGCGTCGCTGGTCGACGCGCTCGCGGCTCTCGGGCCGCAGTGGCGGGCGCTCCTCAACTCCACCGGCGCGCACTTACGCGAGCGTCCCCTACCGGGAGTTTGGTCGGCGCTCGAATACGCCGCGCATAGTCGCGACATCACGGCGCTACACGTGTTCGGCGTGGAATACGCGCTGACGCACGACGACGCTGCGATCGGAGAGATCGACGGCGACACGCTGATCGCGGACGCCGCCGCGAACTACAACGAGGCAGACGTCGACGATGTCCTGGTGGCCCTCGGCCGCGAGACGATGAAGCTGTCCGCGCTCGCGGCCGACAACATCGACAGCTGGCATCGCACGCTCACCGTCGGCGACAACACGAACTCCGTCCGACGCATGCTCGAGCACGCGCTGCACGACTCGACGCATCACCTCGACGACGTCGAACGCGGACTGCGTCAGCTCAGCGGTTAGCCGCGGGGGTGCAGCTTGTCGTACACCGCGTCGGCGACCGCGTCCGGCATGAACGACAGCGCGGCCAACTCGTCACGCGTCGCGTTCTGCACGGCACGCACGCCGCCCATGGCTTCGACCAGCCGCTTGCGGCGCGCCGGGCCGAGACCGGCGATGTCGTCGAGGACGGACTTCGTCATGCGCTTGTTGCGCAGCTGTCGGTGGTACGAGATGGCGAAGCGGTGCGCCTCGTCACGGACGCGCTGCAGCAGGTACAGCGCCTCGGACTGACGGGGAATCCGGATCGGGTCTGACTGCCCCGGCACGAACACTTCCTCGAACTGCTTCGCCAGCGACGCGACCGGGATCTCGTCGTCCAAACCGAGATCCTCGAGCACGCGCACCGCGACACCCAACTGACCCTTGCCGCCGTCGACCAGCAGCAGCTGCGGCGGGTACGCGAACTTCTGCCCCTTCTCCAGCGGCTTGCGTCGTTCCGCGAGCAGCGCGTTGAAGCGACGGGTCAGCACCTCTTCCATGGCGGCGTAGTCGTCGTTCTGGCCGACCTGCTTCACCTTGAACCGCCGGTACTCCGACTTGCGCGGCAGCCCGTCCTCCAGCACCACCATCGAGCCGACGTAGTCGGTCCCCTGGATGTGGCTCATGTCGAAACACTCGATGCGCAACGGCGGCTCGGGCAGCTGCAGGTGCTGTTGCAACTCGTTGAGTGCCTCCGCGCGCGAGTTGTAATCGGACGCCCGCTTGATCCGGGAGCGCTGGAACTCGTCGAGCGCGTTGCGGGTAACGGTTTCCTGGAGCGCGCGCTTGTCGCCGCGCTGCGGCACGCGGATGGTCACGGGCCCCTCGCGCAACGCCGAAAGCCACGACTGGTACAGGTCGAGATCCGACGGCATCGTGGGCACGAGCACCTGACGCGGCACACCGAGCGCCGGCGGGTCGTAGTACAGCCGCTCGATCAGGCGCCCGACGAGGTCGCCCGGCGTCAACTCCTCGACCTTGTCGACCATCAGTCCCTTGCGCCCGACGACGCGCCCGCGCCGGACGTAGAACACCTGCACCGCCGCTTCGAGTTCGTCGTCTGCGACGCCGATCACGTCGAAGTCCTCCGGCGTCGCCGTGACGATCTGCTGCTTGGCGATCGCCTTGTTGACCGCGGCCAACCGGTCGCGCAGGCGAGCGGCCCGCTCGTACTCCTGGTTGTCCGACGCCTTGAGCATCGCCAGTTCGAGACGCTTCGTGACGGGGTCGGTGTCGCCGTCGAGGAACTGGATCAGCTCCTTGACCATCGTGGCGTAGGACTCCGCCGTCACCTCGCCGACGCACGGCCCCGAGCACTGCTCGATGTGGAACAGCAGGCACGGCCGACCCGACCGCTTGTGCCGTTCGAATTTGTTGTCGGAACAGGTGCGGATCGGGAAGGTCCGCAGCAACAGGTCGAGCGTCTCGCGGATGGCGTAGGCCTGGCCGTACGGGCCGAAGTACTTCACGCCTTTTCGACGCGCGCCGCGCATCACCATGGCGCGCGGCCACTCCTGGTCGAGGGTGATCGCGAGATACGGATACGACTTGTCGTCGCGCAGCCTGACGTTGAACCGCGGCTGGTACCGCTGGATCAGCGAGAACTCCAGCAGCAGCGCCTCGACCTCGGTGTCGACCTGGATCCACTCGACCGACGTGGCGGCCCGCACCATCTGCGACGTCCGCGGGTGCATCAACGTCGGGTCGCCGAAGTAGTTGTTGAGCCGCTGGCGCAGCGACGCCGCCTTGCCCACGTAAATGATGCGGCCGTCGCGGTCCTTGAATTGATACGACCCCGGCGCGTCGGGGATCGTCCCCGCGGGTGGTCGCACGACGGTCACCCCTAAAGAATGCACGAACGGTGTGACTTCGTCGGAACAACGAGGGCGGGCGTATCGTTGTAGTGAATGGTGCGTCTCCAAAGCCCACTCGCGGCGTCCTTCGTGGACGCGTCCCCTGAGGAACTCGAAGCTCGCATCGCCGCGGCCAAAGCGACGCTCGGCAAGCGCCTGTTCATCCTCGGACACCACTACCAGCGCGAGGAAGTCATGCGTTGGGCCGACGCACGCGGCGACAGCTTCGGGCTCTCCCGCATCGCCGCCGATCAGCACGACGCCGAATACATCGTGTTCTGCGGCGTCCACTTCATGGCCGAGTCCGCCGACATCCTCACGGCCGATCACCAGAAGGTGTTGCTTCCCGATCTGAACGCCGGCTGCTCGATGGCCGACATGGCCGACATCGAGAGCGTCGAAGAGGCATGGGACGCCATCGCCGACGTCACCGACATCTCCACCGTCGTGCCTATCACCTACATGAACTCGTCGGCGGCGCTCAAGGCGTTCGTGGGTCGCAACGGCGGCGCAGTGTGCACGTCGTCCAACGCACGCGCCGTCGTCACCTGGGCGCTGGCGCAACACGGCCCGGCGACCAAGGTCCTGTTCTTCCCCGACCAACACCTCGGCCGCAATACCGCCTTCCAGCTCGGTTACGAAGCCGAGTCGATGTGGCTGTGGAACCCGCGGCTCGAACTCGGCGGGCTAGACGAAGCGGCTGTCAAGAACGGCACCTTCTTCTTGTGGAAGGGGCACTGCTCGGTCCACCAGCGCTTCACCACCGAGCACATCAAGGCGTTCCGTGAGCAGCATCCCGACGGGATCGTCATCACGCACCCCGAGTGCTCCTACGAAGTGTGCGAGGCCGCGGATCAGGTCGGTTCTACCGACTTCATCATCAAGGCGATCGCCGCCGCGCCCGAAGGCGCGGTGATCGGCGTCGGTACCGAGATCCACTTGGTGGACCGCCTGGCGCGCGAAACACAGGGCAAGACCATCGTGTCGCTCGACCCGCTGGTGTGCCCGTGCTCGACGATGTTCCGCATCGACGCGCCACACCTGGCCTGGGTCCTCGAGGAACTCGTCGAAGGACGCCTCGTCAATCAGATCAGCGTCGACGCCGACACGGCCAAGTGGGCCAAGGTCGCGCTCGAGCGCATGCTCGCTATCGTCTGACGAACTCGCGGTACGCGCCGGCCGCCCACGCGGTCGGCACCACCACACTGCCGGCGACGGCAACGGCGCGCTCAGCGGCCGACGCCCGTCCACCGACGGCGATCTGATCGAGCGTGGCGACTGCGGCGAGTCCAGCGCTGACTACGGCGACGGCATGCCCGCGGCGTGCCGCGGACACCACGCCGACGACGGCGACGACTGGCGCGGCGATGCCCACGAGTTGGCGGGCGTTCGGACGCTCGCCACGGGCGCGCCAGTAGCGGACCTTGGAGACGCCGAACGCGAAGTACTGCCGCCACACGTCGCCGAGCCCGGCGCGCGCTTCGTAGTCGACGACCAAACCGTCTTCGAGCCAAACGACCTTGCCGCTGTCGCGATACCGCTGCGCGAGATCGAAGTCCTCGTTGGCGTCGAGCGTCTCGTCGTACCCACCGAGCGCGAGCAACTCCGCGCGTCGGAACGATCCCAAGTACACGGTGTCGACCGCGCCCGATGCTCCCGCACGCCGGTAGGGCGCGCCGCCCGTCGTCCACGGGTTCGCGAGCGCGCGTGCGACGCCGCGCGCCATTGCGCCGCCATTGCCCTCGACGCTGTGTTGGCGGCCGCCGACGATCCCGACGGACGCATCACACGCGAGTCGGGTTTGGCAACGCGCGACGTGCGTGCGCTCGAGCAGGGAGCGGGCGTCGACGCGGTGCACGACGTCGGCCGTCGCGGCGCGCGCCGCGAGGTTGAGCCCGGGACACCGGCGCCCGCTCGGATTGTCGACCGTCACGATCGCCCCAACGGATCCGCGGGCGTGCAACGCCTCGACCGTGGCGCGGTCGCGCGCGGGTGCAGCGATCACGACTTCGAGCGGTCCGACGCTTTGCGCGGCGAGCCGATCGATCATGCGCTGCAACCGGTCACGCGGTTCGTCGGCGACCGTCGCGATGACCGACGCCAGCATCAGGCGCGTCCCGCGGAGAGCGCGAGCCCAATGGCGCGGCGCGCGCCCGTCCAGTGTTGGGTCACCAAGCGGCGGTGACCGCGCCACCACTCCGCGTCCTTCACGTCGCGGCGGCCCTCGGTGCTCGCCGCGCCCACGTGCTGGGCCCACTCCGTCTGCAAGGCGAGGAGTCGCCACCCGGCGGCGCGCCACCGATGGCACAGGTCGACGTCTTCCGCGTACAGGAAGTAGCTCTCGTCGAACCCGCCGATTTCCCGGAACGCACTCGTACGCACCAGCGGCGCCACCGCCGCGAGGAACGCCGTGTCCTGGACAGGAGCGGCGGGCGCGCGGTCGCTGAAGTACCGCAGTCCGACTAGTGGCGCGATCGTCTTCAACACGCGCTCGCCGACGCGCTCACGCAGGCGGAAGCGGTGCGCCAGCAAATCGGCG
Organism: Actinomycetota bacterium; assembly: GCA_041166285.1. GTDB lineage: Bacteria > Actinomycetota > Acidimicrobiia > Acidimicrobiales > JACCXE01 > JACCXE01. Next base: position 27,259 of record JBEEFR010000049.1, read on the forward strand.
ACGCCGGGTTCGCGCCCGCAGCTGCGCTCGAGCGCGTCGTCCGCGGCGCGGCGAATCAGTCCCTGTGTCGCCGCCGCGTCGGCGTTGGCGCGCATCGCTGCCACTCCCCCGTCGAGCCCCGCGGCGATCACGCGCGCGTCCGGATTCAGCGCCACGAAAAACTCGGTCTCGACCCGCGCCGCGCCCAGGTTCTGACCGGCGCCGAAGCCGCGGTTCGCCGGCGATGCCACCACGACGTCGGCGACGGCGTGTGCGACTTCGAGGCTGCTGTCGAGCGACGCGTTGTCGACGACGATCACGCGGCCGCACGCCGACCACGCGCGCGCCGCGGCCACACACGCCTCGAGGTGCGCGGCGCTGTTGTAGGCGACGATGACGACGTCGACGCTCACGACGTTGCCCTCGCCGGCGCCACGAGGTCCAAGAGCGGGCTGCGCCAGCCCGAGGAGAAGCGTGCGTATTCGGGCGCGAGGCGGGCGATGCGCAGTGCGCGCGCCAGCGGATTGACGGGCAGTTCGTTGCGGTGGTGAAGGTGCGCGATCTTGCGGTCAAGCAACTCCAATGCCGGCGTCGCGCCGCGACGCTCACGCACGCGGGCCGCCATCGCTTCGAAGTGGCGGAGCTCGCGCGCTTTGCGGCCGTCGCCGCGCTGCGCGAAGGCGCGCCGGGCGCCACGCGTGCCGAGGCCCTCGGCGTTGCTGGCGTGGACGCGGTAGTCGACGAGCTGCTGCGGGAGCGCGGCGATCGAACCCCCGGCGGCGCTGAGCACGACGGCGATCCACGCGTCGTGCCACCCGTCGGGGCTGAACGGCACCACCAGGTCGCGGACGCTCGCCGAGAACGCCAACGTGGCGCCGGTGACGACGTTGTGCTTGAGCAGCACGGGCAACAGGTCGGCGGTGCCGTCGTAGTGAAACGACTGCCACAGCGCCTTGCCCGTCGGACGCCCGGCGGCGTCGACGATGCGGCCGTCGGAGAACGCGGCGTCGGCGCCGGTGGCGAAGGCGCGCTCGATGGTGGCGAGCTTGTCGGCGCGCCACACGTCGTCCTGATCGCTGAGCACAACCACGTCGGCGTCGACGGCGCGCACGGCGCGCTCAAAGTTCTTCGTCGCGCCGAGCTGTTCGACACCGCCGGCGATGAACTCGAGCGGGAGGTCGTAGTGCGCGCACGTCTGCTTGACGATCAGCACGGTGTCGTCGGTTGAGCCGTCGTCGGCGACGACGAGGTGATCGGGCCGTAGGGTCTGGTTGGCGATGCTCGCCAGTTGCGCCTCGACGAATGCCGCACCGTTCCACGTCGCCATGGCGACACCAAACGTCATGCGTCCGCCTTGGTCGCGACGGCGACGAGCTCGTCGCCGTGACCCTTCTGCAACCGGCCGGTCATCGCCAGCAGCTGCTGACCCACCTCGGCGAGGACCCGCGTCGGCCGTGACGGCGCGGCGCTCATCGAATATGTGCGACCGCGCCGGAACGCGAGTGAAGCTGCGATCGTGACGTTGGCGGCCCGCCACGAATCGCGTATCTCGGGTGCGAAGCCCGCACCGCGCAGCAGCCGCTCGAGGCTTGCGGGTGAGTGCAGCAACAGGTGCCGAGGTGGATCGAGCGGAAACCAGTCGCTACCGAAGACGCGATGCAACGTGCTGCTGGCGTTCGGCGTGATGACGACGAGACGCCCGCCCGGCCGCAGCACTCGGTGGATCTCGGCGAGGGTCGCGGCTGGATCGGGCAAGTGCTCGATCACGTGGCTCATCGTGACGGCCGCGAACGTGCCCGCGGGATAGGCGGCGTCTTCGATCGTGCCGTTGAAGACCGGAATGCCGCGCGCTCGCGCCGCATCCGCCGCCCCGGGGTCCGGCTCGACCCCTTCACCCTGCCAACCGAGTGCGCGGAGATGGTCGAGCAGCCGACCGTCGCCGCAGCCCACGTCGAGCAGCGGCGCGCCGGGCTCGACGTCGAGGTGCGCGCCGAGGTACTCCGCATCGGCGCGTCGTCCTGCCCACAGCGCCACGAGGGCGCGGATCCACGCGCGGCCTTCGGGCGCGCCGCTGCCACCGAAGCGGCGGCGGGCCACGCCCAGCTCGGCGTCGTGCAACTGCTGCACGCGCCCGCCTGAATCGCCGAGCGGCGCCGGTGCTGAGTGCGTGTAGTAGTCGCGATACGCGAGACCGAGGTCCGCGTCGACCGGCCGCGGGTCGAGCCAAACAGCGGCGCACTGATGGCAACGCTGCAGCGACCATTCGCCGGGCACGCCGAACAGCCGGTCGGGCACGCCGCGATGGACCACGTCACCGGTCGATCGGCACACCGCGCAGCGCGTGACTTCGACCTGTCGCATCGGTTCGACGCTCACGCCGTCAACCGGTGCAGCCGAACGGCCAACACCGCCACGAGAAATGTCTGAGCCAGCAACGTCGCCATCGCCGCGCCCATCATTCCCCACAGTGGGATGAAGGCGGCGTTGGCGGCGAGGTTCACGACGGCTCCTCCAAGTGACCACGTAAAGATGTCGCGGTCCTTCGCCAATGCAACGTACAGCGAATGCATCGACGCCCCGTAGGCCATCACCCCCGTTGCCGCGAGCAGAACGACCAGTGGCGCTCGCCCACTGTCGTACGCATGGCCGAATGCGATCGACACCAGGAAGTACGCAGGGACGGCGGACGCGAAGATCACCGCAGCGGCGCCGACGCCGACGCGCAGCGACCGTCGATGGATGATTCGCACTTCGGCGCGAGTGGCGTCTCGGATCCGACGCGTCGTGGGCGCCAGCATCCCGAGCACGGTGAGCCCGACGAGCGTCATCCACGCGTTCGGGATTCGGTACACGGCGGCGTAGATCCCGGCGGCTGAGGTGCTGCGCAGCGCGGCGATCAGAAACGTGTCGGCGGAAATCGTGACTTGGTCGGCGAGCACCGACCCCAGAATCCAGCCGTCGACGCGCTGCGCACCGTGTGCATCGGCACGAGCGGTCCGGCCGTGGCGTCGGTTGAGCGCGATCGAGACGAACAAGCCCACGAGGTATCCAGCGGCGACCGCGGCGGCGCCTTGCGCCAGAGTGTGCGCGGCGACCACGAAGACCATGACGGCGATGCCCTGCGCCGTCGACGACGCGCCCGACAGCAGTCCTCGCTCGCGGCCGAGCGACAGCCAGTCGCGGTTCAGGCCGCGCGCTAGGACGACCGCCGCCAGCAGCGCCAGGGGCGCGCCGGCGAGAGCGGCGGTGACCGCCGCGAAGCCCGCCGCGAGGACGAGCGTCACGACCTCGCGCCGGCGAATCAGTGCGTCGATCGACGCGGCGTCGTCGCCGCGCGCTACGTCACGCGCACCGCGGATCGACGCGCCCCAGTCGCCTACGAGACCGAGGTAGCGCGCGAAAAGGAAGACGATCGAGAGCTGGCCGAACTCCGCGGGCGCGAGCCGACGCGCCAGCAATACGAACGCGACGAACTCAGCAGCTTGTCCTGCAACTCGCAGAACAAGAAACGGAAGCCCGACTCGCCTCCACGTCCGAGGCCCGGCAGCCTGCAACGACGTCATGACAGGGCTACCGCCCGGCGCGTCCAATCACGCTACGGATCGTACGTACGACGATGCAGGCGTCGAGCCACAGGCTCTGATGACGCAGGTAGAAGAACTCGAACTGCAACTTCTCGAGCGCATCGAAGTCCGACGCGCCGTACGGATACTTCACCTGCGCCCAGCCGGTCAGACCCGGGCGCACGGTGTGGCGCAGCGCGTAGAACGGGATCTTCTCGCACAGGTCTTCGACGTAGTGGGGCTGCTCGGGGCGGGGCCCGACCAACGAGATGTCGCCGCGCAGCAGGTTGAGGGCTTGTGGGATCTCGTCGACGTGCGTGCGGCGCAGCCACTTGCCGACGCGGGTGATGCGCGGGTCGTCGTCGCTGGTCCACGTTCCGGTGCTCGTCGACGACGGCACCATCGTGCGGAACTTCAGAATGTTGAAGGTCGCGCCGTTTTTGCCGGTCCGCGGCTGCGAGAAGAACAGCGGCCCGTGGTTACCGAACCGGTTGGCGAGCGCGACGACGGGAAGCACCGCGGCGAGCACGACGACTCCGGCGGCACCAGCCGCGAAGTCCATTAACCGCTTCATGCGCCCGTAGAGCCGGTTGTGCAGCTCCTGAATGTCGAACATCAACGAGAGGCGCTCGAGCTCACCGTGCGGCAGCTTGCCGAGCCACTCGTCGTAGAACGCTTCGAGCGTGCGCACGCGCACGCCCGTGGCGTGCAGCTCTGCGGCTTGCGCGATGACGTCGGTCTCGGCTTGCGCGTCGAGGTCGAGCACGACGACGGTCGCCTGCGTGCGACGGACTATCTCGAGGAGCGGCTGCGACGCCGGATAGTCGTGCCGCGCGTCGAGTCCCGACAGCGTGCCCACGACAACGGCGGGACGCTCCGACGTGCGGTTGAGTTCCGAGGTCAGGATCTCCGCTTCACCGTCTTCGGCGACGACGACGACACGCTCACGGTCTTCCGTCCGCTGCTGTCGGCCGCGCGCCAGCAAGGCGATCATGGCGTACGTCGGTGTCAGCACGGCGGCCGATGCCAATACGACGAAGCGCGGCAGGTGGGCGGCGCCATCGGCGATCTGCATCACCGAGATCACTGCGGCCGAGCCCGCGGTGGCGGCGAAGGATGCGGGCAGTGCGCTGCGGCTCCCCCGGCGGTTCGCCATGTCGGGCAACCCCGCGCCGTACGACGCCAGCAGCAACAGCCCGATGAACGCCAACAGCCACGGCAAGCGGCCCGTCTCGACGATCTCGTAGTGGCCCACGCGGGCGGCGTGCAGTTTCGCGAACCCCAAGACGACGCCGACGGTGGCGCAACACAGCAGCCAGCGCGGGACACGGTTCACAACGACCTATCGGCATTTGTGGTCCGAATCTTGAGAATTCAGTGGCTTCTGTCCGTGTACGTCCAGACGCGCAGCGGGACTCCATGGATGAATCGGACGACGGTGGTGCGCTTTTGACGGTCGAACGCCCCAATCTTCGCCGGTTGACGGCTCCCGTCGAGGTCGACCAGGGCGAATCGATGGACGCCCGTGGCCGCGGCGATCCGGGTCGCCTTCTCGAGATCTTTGTCGCTACGCGCCGTCAGCCACCGGCGCAGGTCGTGCACGCCACCGCCCTCGCGCACAAGGTGCGCGACACGCGACACGAGCAGCGGCTCCGCGAGCCGCTCCAGGGTTTCGGCCGACGCCGCGACGTCGTGCGTGCGTTCGTGCATCCAGGCCAGGCCGAACGCCGTGATGAACACTGCGAGCGAAACGGTGCCGATTCGCAGCGCCCGGTCGAGGTCTTCGAGGGCAGCAACGCCGATGGCGGTGAGCGCGAACCCGCTCAACAACACATACCGCCCGCCCCATTGCGGCGCGGCGCCGCCGGTGAACTGGACGGCCCACACCAGTGGAAGCGCGGCGAGCGCCATCGCCAACACGAGTCGCGCCGGCGGCCCGCGCCGCCACCCGAGCGCGAGGCCGACGGCGCTCAGCGGCGCGGCGATCAAGAACCCCGGCACGAACCCGAATCCCTGCGCGGCGCGCGTCACGTACAACGCGGCCGCGACCAGCAGGATCCGCCAGTCGCGGCGCAGCGCGGCCGCAGCAATGGCGGCGATCGCCACGACACCGAGCGCCAGCGACGGCGCGTCGGCGTTTCCGGTAATCCCAACCGATGTGATGGCGGCCTCGCGCAGGCGAACGTTCGACCCCGACGTCGACGCCGACGACACCGTCCCCGTCGCCCGCTCGGCGCGCAGCGACGACCCGAGGACGGCGCGTTCGAGGCCGAGGTTGGCGACGAGCGGCCCGGCCGTTCCGACAGCGACGAGCGCACCGACAGCGATCGCGTACGCGACGTGGCGGCGCACGACGTAGACGCAGGCCACCGCCGTCGCCACCGCGCCGAACGCCAACGCTTCGGTCCGCATGGTGGCGGCGGCGCCGAAGAGCACGCCAACCACCGCGGCGTACCACGCGGCGCGCGTCCGCTGCGAGAGGTCGACGAGCAACACCACCGCCCAGGCCATCAGCGCCAAGCCGAGCGTGTGTTCCCAGAAGTCGAGGGCGTAGATGGCGACCGGCGATGCCAGGCCGACCACCCAGAACGCGAGTCGGCCGCCGTCGCGCGCGCCGGCGCGTCGCGCCAGCGCAGCGGCCGCCAGCGCGCACGCAACGCCGCCGAGCATCGGCACAACCAGCGCGCCGCGGTAGCCGAACGCGTCGTACAACGGCAGCGCCGCGTACACCGCGGGCAGCGTCGTCACGTTGATCCAACGCGTGCCGATATGGCTCGTGTAGTACAGCGGGTGCAGCGTCCCGTTCGGATCCCAGCGTTCGGCCCAGTAGCCCAGATCGGGGTCGACCGTGTGATGCGCCTTCATGGCGCGCAACGTGGCGACTTTGCCGCCGGTGTCCGTGCCCAGAAACGCCTTCGGATCGTTGCCTGCGGAGAGCAGGAGGTAGATGGCGAAGAGCAGCGCAGCGCTCACGAGCGCGGCGCGACGTGTCACGCCCACAACGTAACGAGCGTCACAGCGCTGACGGCTCACTCCCGTCACAATGTCGGTCAGGGGGTGAACTTGCGCATTTTGGACGAATTCAGCGAGTGGTTCTGGCGGCGCTTCCGCCGGCGCTTCTGGCTGGCGATCTCGGTTATGGGCGTGAGTTCGCTCTCACTGTCGCTGCTCGTTCCCCTCGTCTTCATCATCGGCCCGTCGTTCGGGCTTTCGCACGGCGAGTCGCTGATCTGGTCGATGCTCGCGCAGCTCGGCGGGATCATCGCCACCGGGATCGGGATCGGGACGAACGTGGCGATCCGTCGGCCGATTCGCGCGTGGATCGAGGGCGACCACGGCCACGCGCGCGAAGCGCGCGACGCGGTGCTGATCGCGGCGGAGAACATGGCGATGCGCGGTGGCGTGCTCGGCGCGCCGTTCATGCTGGTCGTCGTCGCGCCGGTCTTCGCGCACTACGCCGGCTTCGGCACCCTCGGTTACGCGTCGATCGAAGCGATGGGCATGATCGCTCTCAGCCTGGCGGCCTTCCTGATGGCGAACGGGTTGCGCATCCTGTTGCGACCGCTGCTCGAAGAGGTCGCCGGCTACATCCCGATCGACGTCCGCCCGACCCGGCGTACGTGGAGCCTCAAAACCGTGCTCGGTGTCAGCACGTACCTCTCGGCAGTGGCCGCAGGAGCGATCGCGGCGTGCGTGGCGCAGTACTTCGACGACACGCGTGAGCACGCGGTGTTCGCCGGCGTCCTCACGGCCGCGTTGCTGGGCGCGTACGGCACCGTCGTCAACCGCATCGGCGTCCTCGAACCGACGCTGCGGCCACTCGAAGACTTGCGGCGCGCCACCGAGCGCGTCGCTGCCGGAGACTTCAGCGAACCGATGGCGGTCACGTCGACCGACGAGTACTCCGAGGTGGCGCTGGCCTTCAACACGATGATGGTTGGGTTGCAACAGCGCGAGTCGCTGCACGCCGCCTTCGGCTCCTACGTCGACCCGGCGCTCACGCGCCGGCTCCTCACGCAGGAGTCGTCGATTTTCGCGGGCGAAGCCGTCGAGGCGACGGTGTTCTTCGCCGACGTGCGGGGCTTCACCGCCTACGCCGAAACCATCGAGCCCGAAGAGGCGGTCGCCCAGCTCAACCGCCTGTTCGACATCGTCGTCCCGGCGATCCGCCAGGCCGGTGGCCATCCCAACCGCTACATCGGCGACGGGATCCTGGCGGTGTTCGGCACGCCCGAGCCGTTGCGTGACCACGCGAACCTCGCGTGCCTCGCCGCCGTCAACATCCAAAACGAGGTACGCGCCTGTTTCGGCGACAAGATGCGGCTCGGGATCGGCATCAACACCGGCAAAGTCATCGCCGGCACGATCGGCGGCGGCGGCAAGCTCGACTTCACCGTGATCGGCGACGCCGTGAACGTCGCGTCACGCATCGAGGAACTGACCAAGACCACCGGCGACAACATCCTCGTCACGCAAGAGACGCTCGACGGAGCGTGGTCGGTGTCGGCCAGTGCGGTGTCTCGCGGCGCGCACATCCTGCGCGGCCGCGCCGGGCCCACGCACATCTACGCCATCGAGACGTGACACCGCCGCGTCGCTTGTAGCGTCCTGGCGATGCGCGAACGCGCCGCCGTCGTTTTCCTGTGTGCGCTCACGGCGGCGATGGCACTCCCGTATGCGGTCGCCGGTCCGAACTTCATCCTCGACGACTGGTTCGCGCTACGCAACGCGATGTTCGAAGGCGCGTGGGCCGCGGCCGGACACAATCAACAGGTGGCGCGGCCCGGCGCGTGGGTCGTCTACGGACTCACGTTCGGGTTCGTCGGCAACCACCCGTTAGCGATCTTCGTGCTCCAGACGGCGGTAACCGCTGCCGTCGCTGTTGCGCTGTTCTTCGTCGTGAGGCGCTTCGTCGCCTTCGCACCGGCTGTGGCGACGGCCGCCGTGTGGATTGTCGCCCCTACGCACACGTCGCTGGACAATTGGGCGTCGGCGCTCAACATCTCGCTGGCGTTGCTAGCGGTGCTGCTCGGCGTGGCGTCGCTCGGCCGTTCCCGGGGCGATTGGGTCGCCGCAATCCTGTTCGCCGTATCGGCACTGTGTTACGAGGCGACGATGCCCCTCGCTGCCGTCGCGTGCCTGGCGGTACCGCTGCTCGAGCGGCGACGCCCGCGACTCGCCGACCTCGCGTTACCATCGGCGTCACTCGCGGCGAGCGGCGCGTGGATCGTCACTCACTGGCACCCCGACAAACACGTCGGAGGATGGATCAACCCGAGTCCGCTCCTCGCCGCCCACTTCGGTTGGGGCATCGCCACATGGCACCCACTGGCGACCTTTCTGCCCGTCGCCGCGACGGCCGGCCTCGTTCTCGCGGTCGTGCGCTTGACGTTCCCGTCGTTCCGCCCTGCCGCCGTCGAGCCCGAGGCGACTGTCGCTGTGGGTCTCGCCATCATGGCGATCGGCATCATCCCGTTCCTCCGTTATCTGTACTCACCGCTCGGCGCCGGCGACCGGGTCAACGTCGTATCGTCGGTCGGCGCTGCTCTCGTCGTCACGGGGCTCGGCTGGATGACGGGGCGCGCCGCTCGCGGCCGTGTGACCCGCGCGCTCGCCATCGCAGCGGCCGTCGTGGTCGCGGCTACCGCCACCGCGACGAATGTCCACCGCGACCGCCTGTACGCCCGCGCCGGCGACGACGTGCTGCGGACGATGAACGCGCTCGACCGCGCGTTCCCGCATCCTGAAGGACCAATCGCCCTCGGGCCGACGCCCGTGATCACCGACAACATCGGCGGCTTGCTCGACGAGTCCAACGTGGACGGCGCGCTGCAAGTGCATCGGGGGCACGAGGGCGTGCGCGGCTACGTCACTGACAACGAGGCGGCGTGGCGACGCGCGCCTGCGAACCTCCGTTTCGATCAGGTGCGGTTCTTGCGACCCTCTCACTAGCCTCGCGGCATGTCCGACGAACCGCTCCTCTACGACGTGGCCGACCACGTCGCCACCATCACGCTGAACCGCCCCGAGCGCCGCAACGCCATCTCGACCGGGATGCTCACGCAATTGGGCAAGCGGTTGCAGGAAGCGGACCGTTCGCGCGACGTGCGCGCCATCGTGATCACGGGCGCCGAGGGCGGCGGGTTCTGCGCGGGCCTCGACCTCGTCGACGCGACGTCGGGTACGGGCATCGGCGGTGGGAGTAGCAGCAGCAGCGACGAGTCGACCGCGGGTTCGATGCAGACGCGCGACCTGCCGACCGTGGTCCTGTTCGAGATCGACACGCCAGTCATCGCCGCAATCGACGGCGGCGCCGCCGGCTACGGACTCGACCTGGCGCTCGGTTGCGACATCCGCCTCATGGCGGAGTCGGCCAAGCTGGCGGCGGCGTTCACCAAGCGCGGCGTCGTGCCCGAATCGGGCGGCACCTTCTACCTGCCGCGCCTGCTCGGGTGGGGCAAGGCCGCTGAACTCATCTACCTCGGCAAGACCGTGCTGGCCGACGAAGCGCTCGAAATCGGGCTCGTCAACGCCGTCGTCCCGGACGGCGAGCTCATGAAGACTGCGCAGGACTGGGCGCAGCAGATCGCCGCCAACGCGCCGCTCGCCGTCCAGTCGTCGAAGCGCCTTATGCGCCACGGACTCACCGAGGACTTCCAGTCGCACACCCACCACGTGCTCCTCGAAACGATCCGGCTCTTCGGCACCAAGGACTTCCGCGAAGGCATCACGTCCTTCATGGAAAAGCGGCCCCCGGAGTTCAAGGGGCGTTAACACCGCGGCGGCGCCGTCGGCGTACGGGCTGCTGCCGCTCGAGAAACGACACGAGAGCCGGCCAGACGGTTTGCTTCGCCGCCGTCCCGACAATCATCGACACATGACCGCTCGCGACGTTGACTACGGCGACGTCGAGGCCCGCAATGGTCGTCAAGGCGTGCGACGCGCCGCTCGGCACCAGGTGATCACGTTCGGCGATCGCGACCCAGACGGGCTGCTTGATGGCAGCGAGCGCGCCAAGCTCGAACGGCGCGTCGCCGCGGTAGAGATCGACAAGGTCGTAAAAGAGCGCGCCCGGCAGTCGGTGCTGATCCCAGGCCCAGCGCGCGAACGCCGCGTAGAACCGGCAGTATTCGGGGTCGTGGCGACGCGCGACGCGGAGCCGCATCGCGGCGACGGCCTGCGGCCGGAGCGCGTGGAACGACTCGCGCACCACCGCCGCGGGGATGCAGCTGTCGCCGTCGAGAACGAGCGACGGTCGGAGCCAGCGCCAACTCAGTATCGGGCGCAGCCCGCCGGGCACCGCGAAGTCCGCGAGCGGCGCGAGGAGGCTGAGCGAGGCGACGGACTCACGCGGATTCGCCGCGCGATCACGGAGCACGAGGGTTGACCCGAGGCAGTATGCGATGACGTGCACACGCGCCGCGCCACTCGCGTCGAGCACTGCTTGTTCGGCCGCGCGCAGGACGTCGCCGTATTCGGACAGTCCGAGCAGCGACTCCGTCCGACCCACGTCGCCCCAGTCAAGGAGATAAACGTCGAACCCGTTGTCCGCGACGTTTTGGGTGAGGGAGCGCCCCTCCACAAGATCGAGAATCGATGCCTTCGTCACCAACGAGTGCACGACGAGGACGGGCTCTTTGTGCGAGACGACGCCCACGTAACGCAACACACGCGTGCTGCCGCGTTGCCAAACCGTTTCTGCTGCGCTCGGGACGTGCGGGGCGGCGGCGCCCAAGAACAAGTCGACGAGGTGCGGCCACCCGATCGGGAACAACAGAGCGCGCACCCACACTGAACGCACGACGCGAAACGCGCGCACGACGACGTTCGGTCGCAGCGTGCGCCGGTCGGTGGCACGCGGGGTGAGCGCGATCACTATCGCGACGCCGGCGGCAAAGGCAATCGCCAGAGCCAGCGCCCACGCCACGGCGTTATTTCTTCTTGGGCTTCAGCAGCGGGGCCAGGAACTGGCCGGTGTAGCTGGCTTTGACCTTGGCGACGTCTTCGGGGGTTCCGGTGGCGACGACCTTGCCGCCGCCGGTGCCGCCTTCGGGACCGAGGTCGATGATCCAGTCGGCGGTCTTGATCACGTCGAGGTTGTGCTCGATCACGACGACGGTGTTGCCGGCGTCGACGAGACGGGTGAGCACGCCGAGCAGACGGCGGATGTCTTCGAAGTGCAGACCGGT